>JBKPSQ010000217.1:0-11200 GCA_046735075.1 Pseudomonadota bacterium | reverse complement strand
CGGCTGAATCAATGAATAAAAGGGGAGGCGGGTTCCGTCGCGGCTATCTCCTCAGGCGCAGGGGTCGTAGTCCTGGTCGGGATATCAAGCCCCGGAAAACAAGGCTTTCTGGCGCTTTATGGCGCAGCGCTGAACATGCACGGAATCGACGAATTTGTGCCTGACGCCAGGATTTCCCCAATCGCCGCCCCAGATCATTCTGTGCCTTTTGGCGAGTCTGCCGAGAAAAGCGAAATCGCCCTTCCACGAGGGCTGGCCGGCCACGTCTTTGACCAGGTCGCAAGCAAGCCCGAAGTGATGCACGCCCACGGTCTTGAGCTTGGTCGCCCGCTGACGATAGAGCTTGGTTTGCCGGGACTGGCTGCGGAAGGTCTCGTAGGCCATGAGCTTGATGCCGGCCGCGGCAGCCTCGGCAATGATTGCGAGCACCTTGCTGCGCGTGACCGGCTCGAGCAAGGCAAGATCATGGACCGGCTGGAGACTGCCGAAGCGCGCGTCCTTACTAATAACATCGGTGTAGAAATTGCCCATGCGAAGCCCTTCATCTCCGTTGCTCCGGCACGATAAGTCAGCACGGAGAAGCGGGGATAAGGGTGGCCCCGCGTGGCAAGGCGCCAGGAACCTTGGCGGAAATGGTCGGTTATGCGAGGCTTGGCGAAATGGCGGCAGGAGATGCGAGATGGCGAAGGTCGTGTACAAGATCGTGAAACACGAGAATGGTTGGGCCTATAAGGCCCGCGACACCTTCTCGGAGACCTTCCCCACCCATGAGGCCGCCCTTGCCGCCGCCAAGACCGCTGCCGGCGAGCAAAAGGTGCCGGGCGAGACCGTCGGCATCGAATACGAGACGGCCGACGGCATCTGGCATGAAGAGCTGGACCCCGGTTCTGACCGCCCTGAGACCTCCGTCGAAGACGAAAAATAGCGCCCGTGACGAGCGCCGTAGATCACCGTGCCGACATTGATCCTTGCAAAAGAAAGGCGACACCTCGTGGTTGCCGCCTTCCCGGTTTGGCTGCCGTGCTCTATTTCCTGTTATGGCTTGAGGCTCTCGCCCGCTCGGCATCAGGCCAGCGCCGTGGTACTGACGGGCTTACGCCGCGTCTACCAGCACGACCTCGGCATCTTCCAGCGCCTTGACCTTCAGCACCTTCTCGTTCGCAATCGCGGCGCCGTCACGCGTTTCGATACGCACGCCGTTCACGTCGACGCTGCCAACCGCCGGCACGAGATAAGCATGGCGGTCGGGCGCGAGCTGGTACTCCGCACTGTCGCCGGCTTTGAGTGTGGCGCCGAGCACCCGGGCTTCGGCGCGGATGGGGAGCGCATCGTCATCGCCGGCAAAACCGCTCGCGAGTGGCACGAAGTGGCCAGCCCGGTCGCCCTTGGGGAAGGGCTTGGCGCCCCAGGATGGCTCGCCACCTTGCTTCTCCGGCTCGATCCAGATCTGGAAGATCCGGGTCGGCACTTCCTCGCGGTTATATTCCGCGTGGCGGATGCCAGAGCCGGCACTCATCACCTGCACGTCGCCTGCCTCGGTGCGGCCTTTATGTCCAAGGCTGTCCTCGTGCGTGATCGCTCCTTGCCGGACATAGGTGATGATTTCCATGTCCGCGTGCGGATGCGGGGGAAAGCCCGTGTTGGGAGCGATCTCGTCGTCATTCCACACTCTGATCGCACCGTGGCCGAGGCGCTCGGGGTCGTAATAGCGGGCAAAGGAGAAGTGATGCTTCGCCTTGAGCCAGCCGTGGTCTGCGCCGCCAAGAGCGACAAACGGTCTCCTCTCGATCATGACAATTCCTCCATCAATCAGATTTATTTAGTGATCGCTACATATGTATGCTGGACCCGGCCTGTCAAGAGGCATATATAGCAATCACTACAGAGGTGGTTCATGGCCGAAACGAAGCTCAAACAAAACAGGGCGCCTCGAGTTGGCCGTCCGCCCGCCTTCAACAGGGAGCAGGCGCTCGAGGGCGCGCTCGATGTGTTCTGGCGCAAAGGCTATGAAGGGGCGAGTATATCCGACCTGACCGAGGCCATGGGCATCAACCCGCCGAGCCTCTATGCCGCGTTCGGCAACAAGGAGGAGCTGTTCCGTAAGGCTCTCGACCGGTACACGGAGAAGCATGACGCGTTCCTGAAGAAGGCGCTGGCTCGACCCAAAGCACGAGAGGCCATTGCAGCGCTGCTAACCGGCTCGGCGGACACCCTGACTGACAAGTCAAATCCTCCGGGCTGCCTTCTCGTGCAGGGAATCGCCGGCTCAGGTGAGCATGCCAAATGTATCAGGGACCAGCTAACAGCGCGGCGAGGGGCCAATGAGAGGATGATCCGCGAGCGGTTGAAACGGGCCAAGGCCGAAGGCGATCTTCCAGAGGGGGCAGATCCTACCGCTCTCTCCCGGTACATCGCCACCGTGACCGAAGGCATGGCGGTGCAGGCTGCGGGGGGCGCGACCCGTGCAGAACTCAGGCGCACCGCCGAAACGGCGATGGCGGCCTGGCCCAAGTGACTGGCGCTTTACGCCGCGCCTCAGTCGTTCCATTCTGCGGCTTATGAGAGCTGGGGTCCCATTAGCTTTATGTCTGATGCTGGCCGCAGGATCTGCCGTCAATGGCGCTGCGGTTGGACAGGAGGCTCCGCTCAGCCCGTGTGTGCAGACACCAAGCGGGGCGCGCGGAAACGTGGCTGATACCCAAGCAGATCAATCATGGGGCGTCGAGGTTGCGACGGCGTTTTCCAAGGAAGAGGCCCTCGACGAATTCACCCAGGCTAAGCAGGACTATGCCGACATTCTCGGCAGCTACGAGCCGGATCTCATCGAGCAATGCGATCTGCATATGGGCACGAAGCTGCAATATTCGGCCCGGATCAAGATGGATACGCGCGAGAATGCCGATGCCCTGTGCGCCAAGTTGAGGGCACGGGGCGGCGCCTGCATTGTGCAGAAAAACTGAGCTTCGGGTTCACGCGGCCGGAGGCGAGGCAACCGATCTTGGCCTCGTAGAGTTTCTTTGCCGAGTTTTGGTTTCTGATTTCCGGAATTTCACGCCCGGCGCCATGACGGAAATTGGGGCATGATGCGGGTTCCACCGGCAGCTTGTCTCTTCGCAGCTTTCGCGTTTGCCGCGCCTTCATCCCATGCGGCAGACAATGCCGCGGTGGCAAGCGTCGAGGCGGGGATTAAGGCAGCCGGGCTCGCTGCTGCCGGCCCCAAGCCTTTCGTCGACATCGTGTGTCCGCTCATGCAGCAACAGGCCGAGTCACGTGGCCTGCCGCCAATGGCCTTCGTGCGGCTCATCTGGCGCGAGAGTCGTTTCAATCCGAGTGCCGTGAGCCCAAAGGGCGCGCAAGGGATCGCCCAATTCATGCCGGGCACGGCGATCGATCGCGGGCTCGACAATCCGTTCGAGCCGAAGGCGGCCATCATGCATTCGGCGAGCCTGCTCGCCGACCTGCTGCGGGAGTTCGGCAATTTCGGCCTTGCCGCGGCGGCGTATAACGCGGGCGAGGAGCGGGTGCGCAGCTGGCTGGCCGGAAATGGCGGTCTGCCTTGGGAGACCGAAGCCTATGTCCAGTTCGTCACAGGCCGCGCCGCGGGCGAATGGAAACTCGCCGAGACCGACCTTCCCGCTGCGCTCAAAGCAAAGGGTCAGGAGGTTCAGGACTCCTGCCGCAAGCTCGCGCCGCTCGTGGTGCGCGCCGTCTACGAAACTGCGCCATTGACTGCAAGCGGTGCCTGGCGGCCATGGGGTGTGCATGTCTCGACTGCTTTTTCGAAGGACAAGGCACTTACCGAGTTCGCGCGCATCCGGGGCCGCTATGCCTCCGTGCTTGGCAAGCAGGATCCCTTCGTTCTGCCCGAGCGGAACCTAAGCCGGGGCCGGGGCTACATGTACATGGTGCAGGTCGGCGCAGATAGCCGCGCCGAAGCCGACACACTCTGCAATAAGCTTCGAGCGAGCGGCGGCGCCTGCATCGTGCAGAAGAATTAAAGCGAAATCTCCAAAACGCCTGTTTGGGCTCGATTGTCTCAGTGGCAATCCGCAAGCCCCAGTGTAAGGTCGCTGCCGGCTCAAGGGCGGAACAAGCTCCGCGGCCGGCGCTAGGGGAGGTCCGGTGCTACGAATCTATGAGCTTCGAGCGGGCGAGCTTAAGCCCCAGACCGGCCGGCCGAAGATTACCGAGGAGGTCGCTTGGATCGACCTGCTCAATCCGACTCCACAAGAAGAAAAGAAAGTCGAGCGCGCGCTCAAGATCGAGGTGCCGACCCGCGAGGAGCAGCAGGAGATCGAGGTCTCGAGCCGCCTCTATCAAGAAACCGGCGCCTATTTCATGACTGCGACCCTGATTTATCAGCCCGAGCAGGGCGAGCCGAGGGCCACACCTGTCACCTTCATTCTCGCTGGCCAGCGCCTCATCACCGTGCGCTACGCCGAACCGAGGGCCTTCCCCATTTATGTGGCGCGCTGCAATCGCTCGGAGGGCAGCATCAAGAATGGCGCCGAGATCCTCATCGGATTGATCGAGACCATCGTCGATCGGCTCGCCGACTATATCGAGCGCATTCAGGCCGAGGTGGAAGGGCTGTCCCACGGCGTTTTCGAGATTAAGGGTGGGGTCGCCACGCGGCAGCGGCGCTTCGACGTTCTGTTGCGCGCAATCGGACGCGAGGGCGAGATCACCTCGAAAGCACGCGAGAGCGCTTATTCCCTCGGACGCCTCCTCACCTTTTTTGTGCATGCCGCCAATGAGCGGAATCTCGGTAAGCCGCTGCAGGCCCGCATCAGGACTGCGGCGCGCGACGTGACCTCGCTGATCGATCACATCACTTTCTTATCAAGCAAGATCATCTTCCTGCTCGACGCGACGCTCGGCATGATCAACATTCAGCAGAACGACATCATCAAGATTTTCTCGGTCGCGGCGGTGGTGTTTCTCCCGCCGACACTGCTCGCCTCGATTTACGGCATGAATTTTCATCACATGCCCGAGCTCGATTGGTTCTTCGGCTATCCTTTTGCGCTGATCCTGATGGTTCTCGCGGCGGTGCTGCCGTACATTTACTTCAAACGCAAAGGCTGGCTGTAATTTGCGCTTGCATGTGCGAGCGAGCCTCGCCACATTCCCGGTGCTCGCGTGGGGGCGCACGGCAGTCAAAGCCAGTAAGGAGAATATCATGCGATTTGCAGGTCTTACTCTCGCGGCAGCTTCGGCGGTGGCGGCTCTTGCGCTATTGCCCGCGACAGCATCGGCGGCGCCTGGCACCGTCGCGCAGCCAGCCCACGCTTCCGAGATCCAGCCCATCTATTACTGCTCACGGAAAGCCTGGCGCCGCGGTCTCTGCGGCAACGGCAACACCTATGTGCGCGCGCCTTTTGCCGAGGTCGATACACATGGCGGCACATGGGTCGCCGCCCCCTTCGTGAGGGTCTATAGCGGCCGCGATGGCACCTGGGTGCGGGCTCCCTTTGTGAACCGTTGGGTGCCGCGCTAGCTTCTAGGCGCCAATAGAGAGTTTCGATGGCCGGGCCTGTCCCGGCCATCTTCGTTTCGCCTGCTTCTCAACGCTCTTGGCTAGTGACCGGCGCTCTCGCATGCTACCGAGGCGAGGGAGGCGATAAGCGAGACTCGATGGCCACGGCGCAACTCATCCAAGTGGCGGTGTTCCTTGCCGCGGCAGCCATTGCCGCGCCGGTTGGCCGCTCGCTCCGCATGGGCGCCGTTCTCGGTTATCTCGCGGCCGGCGTGATCATCGGGCCCTATGTTCTCGGGCCCCTCTATGCGCTGGACGACGTCGGCGAGGTGCTTCATTTCGGCGAGTTCGGCGTAGTGATGCTGTTGTTCGTGATCGGGCTCGAGCTTCGCCCGGTCAGGCTGTGGGCGCTGCGCTCGGCGATCTTCGGGCTTGGGACGGCGCAGCTTGTCATCACATCTGTGGTGATTGCAGCGATCGGGGTCGCAATCGGGCTGACTATCGCGCAATCGCTGTTCATCGGACTTGCGCTCTCGATGTCCTCCACAGCGTTCGCGCTTCAGGTGCTGGAGGAGAAGAACGAGCTCACTACGCGCCACGGCCGGCTCGCCTTCTCGGTTCTGCTGTTCCAGGACCTCGCGGCGATTCCGCTGATCGCGTTGGTTCCGTTGTTCGCGCTCGGCCACGCCGAGGCCACCATGGATTTCAAAAGCGCTGTCCTCGCTATCCTCACGATCTTTGGCGTCATTGTTGTGGGCCGATTTCTATTGAGCCGGCTCTACCGCTTCGTCGCCGCGACCGGCGTGCGCGAGGCGATGACCGCGAGCGCATTGCTCACGGTGGTCGGCGTGGCGCTCATCATGGAAGCCGTGGGCTTATCGGCGGCGCTCGGCAGCTTCATCGCCGGTGCGCTGCTCGCCGACTCGGAATATCGCCATCAGATCGAAGCCGATATCGCGCCGTTCGAAGGTCTACTGCTTGCGGTGTTCTTCATCGCCGTGGGTATGTCGATCGACCTCAGCGTGCTTGTCGCGAAACCGCTTCAGCTTCTCGCCATCGTCGCGGTTCTCATTACCCTCAAGGCCGCCATCCTCTACCTGCTCGGCAGGCGGTGGGGGCTAGACGGCGCCGCGGCCCGTCGACTCGGTCTGGTGATCAGCCAAGGCGGCGAGTTCGCCTTCGTGTTGTTCGCCGCCGGCGCCTTGCAGGGCGTGATCGAGCAGAGCACTGCCAACCTTCTGATCCTTGCCGTGACCTTCTCGATGGCGGCCACTCCGCTGCTGCTCCTCATCGACGACAAGGTGGAGCAGGCCTTGAGCCCCGAGGCGCCGCCATACGACACGCCTGTCGCGGGGGAGGGGCACGTGATCGTTGCCGGCTTCGGCCGCTTCGGCCAAATCGTGGCTCGTATATTGCGTGCCCGGCAGATTCCGTTCACCGCGCTCGATTCCAGCGTCGAGCAGGTGGATTTCGTGCGGCGCTTCGGCGCGCAGATCTACTACGGCGATGCTGGCCGCCTCGACATTCTGCAAGCGGCGGGCGCCGACAAGGCGCGCGCTTTCGTACTCGCCGTCGACAAGGTCGAGAGCTCTCTGCGCATCGCCGAGATGGTGCGCACGCATTTTCCCGATTTGCCGATCTATGCGCGCGCGCGTGACCGGACCCATGTGCATAAGCTGATGGATCTCGGCGTCACCATCATCGAGCGCGAGACCTTCCTCGCTGCGCTTGAATTGACCAAGGATGTTTTGCGTGGCCTCGGCCTTAAAGAGCCGGAGGTCAAGCGCCTGATCGAAACGTTCAAGCGTCTCGACGAGCGGCGCCTGTACGAGGACTACCAATACTACACGGATGTTGAGAAGGTTCGCGCCAACGCCATGACCCAAGCCAAAGAGCTCGAGGAGCTATTTGCCCGCGACGTCGAGGAGCTTGGCGACGGAGACGGCAAGCCGGTCAGCGCCGAGCCGCGAGATGATCGAGTACCAACTGGTTAAGCTCGGTAGGGTGGGTGAATGGGCTCATATGCCCGGCGCCCTTTAGCGTCGCGACCTTGGCATTGGGAAGCGTCTCGCCGAGAAGATCGACAACGGCGCGGGCCGGCGCTCGCGTCTTGCCGCCTTTTATGAGCAGCGTTGGCGTGGTGATTTCCGCGTAGTCCTTGAGCGTGGTCGGGGCATCCACGATGATCCCGAACTCGAGCGCGACCTTGGGGATGGTCGCTACGATCGCCGATTTGAAGCGCTCGGGCGACAGCCGCCAGCGCCAGCGTCCGAGCCAGTAGCTCATGAAGGCGGCAGCAGCGCCGCGGTCATCGCCCTGTGCCACGCCGCCGAGCACTGCCTTGCCGAGCTGCTCGATCTCGGCCCATTCAGGCCGTCTTTCCTGGCGCAGCAGATGGAAGGAGACTGGTTCGACCAGCGTGAGGCTCTTGACGCGGGACTGAAGCTTGCGCGCGGCATCTAGTGCCAGTGCGGCGCCGTAGGAGTGGCCCACGAGATGCAGCGGGCCTTTGGTCTTCTTGGCGACGGCCAAGATCACCTCGAGGTCGGCGTCAAACTCGAAGGGCTGATCGGCAGGCCAGGGCGCCGAGCTGCCATAGCCGATGAAGTCCGGGGCGAGCACGCGCCAATCGGCCGTGAGCGTATCGATCAGCGGCAGCCACTCCTTGTGCGAGGCGCTCGAGCAATGGCCAACGACGACCGCAGGGCCGTTGCCCTCATCGAGATAAGCGATCTCGATACCGTTTGAGGTAAGTTCTTTCACTTAGCCCGCGGGAGCGGGCTCAGGCGCTTGTGCCGATGATGCCGCGGCGGCCTTCTGCACCGCGCGCTGCACCTTTTCGAAAGCGCGCACCTCGATCTGGCGGATGCGCTCGCGCGAGACCCCGAACTCGGCCGACAGCTCTTCGAGCGTGAGCGGCTCCTCGGCGAGCCGACGCGCCTCGAACACGCGCCGCTCACGCGGATTCAAGCCCTTCAGAGCGTTGTTCAGCATCTCGCGGCGGATGTCGCGCTCCTCAGACTCGGCGAGCGCGGTCTCTTGGTCCATGGTGTCATCGACCAGCCAGTCCTGCCACTCGCCGCTCTCGGCGTCATTGCGCACCGGCGCATTGAGCGATGAATCGCCGGCAAGCCGCCGGTTCATCGACACGACGTCTTCCTCGGTGACGCCGAGCTGGGTCGCGATGCGCTTCACCTGATCGGGCCTAAGGTCGCCCTCATCGAGCGCCTTGAGCTGACCCTTGATCTTGCGCAGATTGAAGAAGAGCTTTTTCTGGGCGGCGGTGGTGCCCATCTTAACGAGGCTCCACGAGCGCAGGATGTATTCCTGGATCGCCGCCCGGATCCACCACATGGCATAGGTCGCAAGCCTGAAGCCCTTGTCGGGATCGAAGCGCTTCACGGCCTGCATTAAGCCGACATTGCCTTCGGAGATCACCTCGCCGATTGGCAGCCCGTAGCCGCGATAGCCCATGGCGATACGCGCCACGAGTCTAAGGTGCGAAGTAACGAGTTCATGCGCAGCGTCGCGGTCGCCATGCTCACGCCAGCTCTTAGCGAGCATGTACTCCTGCTGCGGCTCCAGCATCGGAAACTGTCTGATTTCTTCGAGGTAGCGCGTCAGTCCGCCATGCGCGCCAACACTCGGCAAACTTCTTGCGGCCATGAGAGCCCGTCTCCTGCGGCCGTTGAGAGCCGCACTTTTTCCACCAAACTGTCCCCACCCCGGCGAACCTCTCTCTATAAATCCTTTGTCACAGAGATTAAAGCCTGCCCGCCGTTCACAGTTCCTTGAATTCCTCAACGATCTCGGACAGCTCGGGAGGAAGCTCACTATTAAATTTGAGTAATGTGCCGGTCTTAGGATGCACGAAAGCGAGATGCGTGGCGTGCAGTGCCTGGCGACCCAAAGCGGCGAGCTTGCTGCGCAGAGGCTCGGGAAGCTTGCGCAGCTTCGACTTGAAGCCCGGACCGTAAAGCTGATCGCCGATCAAGGGATGGCCGATCGCTGCGAGATGCACGCGCACCTGATGGGTGCGCCCGGTCTCGAGCGTGCATTCGAGCAGGGAGGCGATCTTCTCTTTTCCGCGGCCGAAGGTCGCGACCACGCGCCAATGGGTCACAGCCTCGCGACCTCTGTCTTTGAGGACGGCCATCTTGGTGCGGCTCGTCGGGTGACGCCCCACGGCCGCATCGATCACGCCCTGCGGCCGTGACGGCGCGCTCCACACGAGCGCGAGATAACCGCGCTCGAGCTCTCCAGTGCGGCCATGGTCGGCGAACTGCGCGGCGAGCGCATGGTGCGCCTGGTCGGTCTTGGCAATGACCATGAGTCCGCTCGTGTCCTTGTCGAGGCGATGCACGATGCCTGGTCGCGCCACGCCGCCGATGCCGGAGAGGCTTGCCCCGCAATGGGCGATCAGCGCATTGACCAGCGTGCCTCTCGCGTGCCCCGCTCCCGGATGCACGACAAGGCCTGCCGGCTTGTCGATAACGATCAGCGCATCATCCTCGTAGACGATGGTGAGCGGGATTGACTCGGCACCAAGCTCTGACGGAGTGGCCGCAGGGAGGGTGAGTTCGAAGCGGTCGCCAGGTTTGACCCGATATTTCACGTCCTCTATGGTCGCGCCGCCGCGCGAGGCGTGGCCTTCCTTGATGAGGGTCTGCACCCGCGTGCGGCTCAACTCAGGAAGGCGCTCAGAGAGGAAGCGGTCGAGCCTTTGGCCTTCGTGGCTCTCGTCGGCTTCGGCAGTAAGCCGCTCCTGAGCTGGCGCTGTGTTCGATCGAGGCATGAGGTCTTCAAGCAATGGCGGTGGCGAGCGAGCCCGACAATACTCCGTTACCAGGGACGGTGTTCACCCCGCGCCAGGTGCGGGTGCTGAAAATCGCCGTGATCGTGATGGGGCTTCTGCTCGTCGGAGGCTTCGCCTTCGTACTGGCGGCCATTGTCTATCAGGCCTCCGGCGGCGGCCAAAGTGGGCGGGCGGGGGCAGGGGCAGCTCTCAACGGTGTCGACTCAGAGCTTCCGATCCCCAAAGATGCAACCATCACCTCGCTTGCTCTTGATGGCGACCGGATCGCTCTCCATCTAAGTTCGCCTGCTGGCCCCGAGATCGCTATCGTCGACCTCAAGACCGGCAGGATCGTTGCCCGCGTGCACCTGAAACCGCAATAAGCTGCTCAAGCGGAGCAGTAGCGCAGCAATAGGCCTTGATCGAGCTTCGAAGCGCACGCTATAGCTTTGGGACTCGGCCCGACGCCCCCTTCGTCTAGTGGCCTAGGACGCTGGCCTCTCACGCCGGAAACAGGGGTTCGAAACCCCTAGGGGGCGCCAATGAAATCAGGCACTAAGCTTGGGGCTGCGATTTGACGGCGCGTGCCGAGCAAAAATCGGAACAAATAATTTCAGCCGCTTGATTGTTTCGAGCCCCATCAGGTCACACCTCATGCGGTTGTCGGGATCAATCGGCACTGGATGAAGGTAATGCTGCGGTCTGATCTGGAAGCGGTTCAGACCTGGTAATCGCAGCGGTGCGCTGCTGCTGCACGTTAGAAAGGCACATATCGTAATACTGGGTGCCGGGAGTGAACCCGAGTTGCTGGCATTTGGCATAATCTGCTGCAGCAAATGCTTCTTGGTTCGCGCATCCAGGCATTGTGGCCAGAAGCAATGCGAACCCGGTAAACATGATGAAGCGATAGGGCATAATTCCTCGAC
>JBKPSQ010000216.1:0-12493 GCA_046735075.1 Pseudomonadota bacterium | reverse complement strand
AGCCTGAGGACCAGAAGGACAAGCCCAAGGATGCGGCGGCGGCCAAGCCTGATGCTCAGAAACCTGATGCTCAAAAGCAAGACGACAAGACGGCGAAGGACCCGAAGCAGGCCGCCGCCGACCCACCGAAAAAGCCGAAGCCTCAGGCAAAGAAGCGCGACTTCAACCCCGATAAGATCGCTGCGCTCCTCAACAAGATTCCAGACGCGGACGACGATCCCAAACCGGTCCAGCCGTCGGACGAGCCCAAGAAGAAGGGCCAATCGAACGGTACCGAGATGAGCATGTCGGTCAATGAGATCGACGCGCTCCGGTCGCGCATCGCCGATTGTTGGACGCCGCCTCCCGGAGGCCTCGGGGCCGATCAGATCGTGGTGAAGCTAAGGCTCAAGCTCAACGAAGACGGCACGCTCGTGGGTTACCCTACCGTCGCCAATAGCGGCTCGTCGCCGTTCTTTCAGGCCGCCGCCGACAGTGCAGTCAGGGCCGTCTATCAGTGCCAGCCCTACGAGCTGCCGAAGGCCAAATACGCGCTGTGGCGCGATATGATCCTCAACTTCGATCCAAGCGACATGTATCGCAGCGGGTAAACCACACATGCCTTCGATCACTCTTCATCCCATGCGACATGGTTTGGCGCTCGCCGTGATTGCGCTCGTCTTGGTTGCGGTGGCCCCGCAAGCGAAGGCCGTCGTGGAGCTCAACATCACGCAAGGCAAGATTCAGGCAATGCCGATTGCCATTCCCGACTTCACCGGCGACGGATCGATCGACCCGCAGCAGGCGCGCGCGATCTCTGACGTGGTGGCAACAGATCTCGCCTCCTCAGGTTTGTTCAATCCGATCGACCAGGCGGCGTTCATCGAGAAGGTGGCGAACTTCGACGGTGTGCCGCGCTTCGACGATTGGCAGGTGGTCAAAGCGCAAGCCCTGGTTGTCGGGCGGATTGGCTCAAGCGATGGAAAGCTCAAGGCCGAGTTCAGGCTATGGGACGTGCTCTCCGGCAAGCAGCTCGCTGGCGAGCAGTTCTTCGCGAGAACCAAGGATGCACGGCGCGTAGGCCACATCATCGCCGACGCGATCTATGAGCGCATCACTGGCGAGAAGGGCTATTTCGACACGCGCATCGTGTTCGTCGATGAGTCGGGTCCCAAGGACAAGCGCACCAAGCGGCTCGCCATTATGGATCAGGACGGCTTCAACGTGCGGTTGCTCACCACGGGACAGAACCTGGTGCTGACGCCGCGCTTCAGCCCATCGACGCAAGACATCACCTACATGTCCTTCGAGGGCGAGACGCCAAAGGTCTATCTCCTCAACATTGAGACTGGGCAGAAGGAGACCGTCGGTGCCTTTCCGGGCATGACCTTTGCTCCGCGCTTTTCCCCTGACGGACAGCGCATTGTCATGAGCCTGGAGCGCGAGGGTAACGCCGATCTCTACGCCATGGACCTGCGCAGTCGGCGCACCTTTCAGCTCACCAACAGCAACGCGATTGATACGGGACCCTGCTACTCGCCTGACGGGCGCCGCATCGTCTTCGAGAGTGACCGCGACGGCTCGCAGCAGATCTACGCGATGAATGCCGACGGCAGCGATCAGCATCGCATCAGCCAGGGGCAGGGGAGCTATTCAACGCCGGTGTGGTCGCCGCGCGGCGATCTGATCGCCTTCACCAAGCGCCTCGGCGGCGAGTTCTTGATCGGGGTGATGAAGCCGGATGGGACGGGCGAGCGCATCCTCACCGAAGGCTTCCACAACGAGGGCCCAACTTGGGCTCCTAACGGCCGTGTGCTGATGTTCTTCAGGGAGTCGCCGGGCGCGGCGGGAGGACCGAAGCTCTACACCATCGATCTTACCGGCTATAACGAGCGCCAGGTTGCGACGCCCGCCTTCGGCTCTGATCCGGCCTGGTCGCCGCTCATCAACTAGGCTACGCCGACCCTTCCCACCGGCCGAGAAAGCCTAAGCTTTTGGGCCTTGTTTCAACGGCCTGTGTCCCAAAAGCAACTGTGCTCTTACCCTTTTTTAATCATAGTCCCCCAGGGTGTTAACCATGCTTGATTGGGGTGTCAGCGGGAGCTAGCCTCGACTGGCTGGAGGTTGAGATTCGGCGTTGCATTTTAGCATCAATGACCGGGAAAACGGTCCGCGAACAGCGATCCGTCCTTGATCTCAAAAGGCCGCGCCGGTACATGCAAAGACGGCTACTGCCGTTAAACCAAAGGAGAGAAGACCATGCAGGGTTTGAAGGGCGTTGTCATCGTCGCCACGATCGTGGCCGCCACCATCGCGCTCGGTGGCTGCTTCGGCCACCACGAGAAGGCCGTGGCCACCCAGCCACTAAAGCTCGGGTCCGCGGATGTCGTGGTCGAGCAGGTTGTCCGCGTCTAATCGCGGCCAGGAATTCATCGCGGAAGCGCATTGGCTTCCGCGAGCGGGGAATATGGATGCCAGGACGCCGTAGCGTGATGCGGCGGCGTTCTAGGCATCCCTTCCTTTTTTAGCGCTAGCGCTACCTACCTCTTTCCTCTTCTTTCCCATTTTCCCGCCACTAGTCCAACGACACTTGGAGCTAGGGGATCGTTAAGGGATTGCCCTCTACGATTTCCCTAAAATTCGGCAAGCGGGAGTAACCAGTAATGCGTTCCAGTGGCGGGATCGGCTACGTCTGCAAATTTGCGGGCGTCGTCGCGATTGCTTTGCTCATGGCGGCCTGCGGGCGCCACGGCGAGCCTAAAGAATACGGAATTGGCACCACCGGGTCGATCGCGGCTCCCGGCTCGCCTCAGGAATTTGCGGTTAACGTCGGCGACCTCGTGCATTTCGAGGAGGACAGCTCGGCGCTTAGCGGGGAAGCTCGCAGCATCCTCGGCCATCAGGCGAGCTGGCTCAACCAATACGCGCAATATAGGGTGACGATCGAAGGCCACGCCGACGAGCGCGGGACGCGGGAGTACAACCTCGCCCTCGGTGCCAAGCGAGCGATGGCGGTCAAGTCCTTCCTGGCGAGCCAGGGGGTGAACGCCGCACGCATCAAGACGATTTCCTACGGCAAGGAGCGTCCAATTGCCGTGTGCGACGAGCCCTCCTGCTGGACCCAGAATCGCCGGGCGCAGACCGTGTTGAATAATCCGGCGGTGGCCCGCTACTAAGCCAAGTCCAGGATTTCCATCACAGTTTGGCCCCAAAGGGCCGGACAAATACGTTATGGTTTGCCGCGTCGGGCCTTTTTGGGGGTGCCGGCGCCGGCCATAGCGGCAAGGTCTCATCGTGGCTCTTTTAGTTTCCGCACGGTGCAAGCGATCGCGCCTGGCTTTGACATTTTCCGTAGGACTTCTCGCCCTGAGCGTGGGGACTGTCCCGAGCTTCGCCCAGCAAGGGGGAGGTTCGATCGATGCGCGGCTGTCGCGTGTCGAGCAGAAGCTAGCCGATCTGCAAGCCTTGGTCGGCGCGCTTCAGTCCTTTGCCCGCTCAAATCCAGGTGCCGCGCCGCCGCCTGATACGGCTGGCGGCGCTCCAGTGGCCGAGCCCTCATCGACTCAGGACGACGTTGGCACGCGCCTGGCAGCGCTTGAGACACAAATCGGCGCGCTCACGGCGGAGCTCGAGCAGATCAACCAACGATTGAACGCGCTCAACGGCATACCGGCGGCGCAAGCTCCCGCGGCCCCCGTGCCGCTCTTGCCAAACACTCCTCTGCCAGACAAGCAAGGCGATGCCGGGCCTGCGCCGGATGCGGCCGTCGCCGCCATGGCCGCAAGCGCTGGCGACGCGGGTGATCCCGGCGACACCTCGAAACCGAGATGGTACGGCCCGCGGCCAGGCGAAGAACAGACCTCGGCTTTGCCTCCGGGCGCTCCGCAGCCTCTTCTGCCGCCCGCAGCGCAGGGCGGAGAGGCAAGCGCACAGCCGCCAAGCCAGGTGGCGGCGTTACCCAGCGATGACGTCCATTCGCTCTATGAGAAGGGCCAGGGCGCGATCACGCAGAAGGACTACGCGAGCGCAGAGGTCGCCTTCCGGCAATTGATCAAGACCTATCCGAAGGATCCGCTTGCGGCCGATGCGCAGTATTGGATCGGCGAAAGCTATTATCGGCGCGGCCAGTACAAGAATGCGGCTGATGCCTTCCTCAAGGGTTATAAGAAACACAAATCCGGCGACAAGGCGCCGGAGACGCTGCTCAAGCTCGGCATGTCGCTGGCGGCGCTTGGCCAAAAGGACGCCGCCTGCTCGACATTTGGAGAGCTGAAGGCCAAGTTTCCCAAAGCGCCCGAAACCGTCCGCGACGAAGCCAAGGCAGAGCGGAAGAAGGCCGGCTGTTGATATGAATGCATCACCGATTTCACTTGCCGAAGCCGGCAGGCTGCTTGAGCCGCTGAAAAGCTTTCCGCGTGTCGCGCTCGCCGTCTCAGGCGGGCCTGACAGTCTCGCCTCGATGCATCTCGCCGCTTGGTGGCGTGCCGCCGAGCCCAAAGCGCCCGCCCTGTCGGTACTCACCGTCGATCACAGACTGCGCGCATCATCGCGCGATGAGGCCTTGATGGTTGGACGCATGGCGTCGAGCCTCGGGCTGCCACACACAATCCTCGCGTGGGAAGCGGGTCCGACGCATAGAGCGAGCCTTCAGGCAAGAGCCCGCGCGGCGCGCTACGATCTCATGGCTACGCATTGCCATGCGAACGACATCCCGGCGCTCGTCACCGCCCATCATCTCGACGATCAGGCCGAGACCTTCCTGATGCGGCTCAAGCGCGGCAGTGGTATCGATGGCCTCGCGGCGATTCCGGAAAGGGGCGAGTGGGCAGGCATCCTTCTGTTGCGGCCTCTCCTCGATGTGCCTAAGGCGCGACTGATCGCGACGCTTGCCGAGAAGGGCATCGGCTTCGTCTCCGATCCGAGTAACGCCGATCACCGGTTCGAGCGGGCGAAGGTGCGTGGCAGCGGAGAAGCTCTCGCCGCGCTCGGGCTTACGCCGGAAGCGGTGGCGCTGTCGGCGCGGCGGTTGCGCCGCGCACGCGAGGCGCTCGATCATGGGGCGCAGAGCTTCCTCGACGCGCATAGCGAACTGGATGAGGCGGGCTATGCTGTCATCGATCCCAAGGCCCTTCGTTCGGCGCCGCAGGAGATTGCCCTTCGCGCCCTCGCTCGTCTCATTGCCAGTGTAGGCGGAGCCGATGAGCCATTGCGCTTGGCAAAGCTCGAAGCGCTGTTTGGCTCGCTCCTTGAGACTTCGGACAAAGCGCACACATTTGGACGCTGCCGGCTTCAGCCGTTCTCGCACCGCATTGGCATTTTCCGCGAGGTGAGGGCGACGGGACTGCCTGTTGCTCAGGTCCGACCTGGTGAGCGCACCCTGTGGGACAACCGGTTCAGGATCGAGCTCGGGATGCGCGAACGAGAGCCCATCATCGTGCGGGCGCTGGGTGAGCAGGGCTTGCGCGAGTTGCGTGACAGCTCGCCTTTGCTCGCATCGCTCCCACGGCTTGCCGGCCGGACACTGCCGTCCTGCTGGCGAGGCGAAACACTCATCGGCCTTCCTTTCCTCGACAGCTTAACCGACCAAAACCGCGAGGGCGGCCTCGAGTGCCGAGCCACCTTCGTCAGCGGCGCAGAATGCGGGGAACGGCCTCGCCTTTAGGCTGTTGAGAAAGCGTGCACCCTTTGCGGTAGCTTTACTTGGCAAGGAAGCCGCAGGTTCCTATGTTACCAAGGCTTGAGCCATTCTCGCGCCCCCGTCGGGGGCTAGGCTTAGGTGGCGGTCTAGCCGCGCTGAGATCAAGCATTCAGGTCAGTTCATGAACTCGAATTTCCGTAACTTCGCCATCTGGGTTTTCATCCTCCTCCTGCTCGTTGCTCTGTTCAATCTGTTCCAGAGCCCGGGCGTGCATGTCCGCGGCAACGAAATTAGCTTCTCGCAGCTGCTCTCCGAGGTGCAGGGCGGCAACATCCAGGATGTGACCATCGCCGGCAACCAGATCACCGGCCACTTCACTGACGGCCGCAACTTCCAGACCTATGCGCCGAACGATCCCAACCTCGTCGACAAGCTCGACCAGAAGGGCGTGAAGATCACCGCCAAGCCGTCCGAGGATGACGTGCCGTCGCTTCTCGGCGTGCTCGTGTCGTGGTTCCCCATGCTGCTGCTCATCGCCGTGTGGATCTTCTTCATGCGCCAGATGCAGTCGGGCGGCGGCCGCGCCATGGGCTTCGGCAAGTCCAAGGCGAAGCTTTTGACCGAGCGCCACGGCCGCGTCACGTTCGACGACGTGGCGGGTGTCGACGAGGCCAAGGAGGACCTGCAGGAGATCGTCGAGTTTCTCCGCGATCCGCAGAAATTCCAGAAGCTCGGTGGACGCATTCCGCGCGGCGCGCTGCTGGTCGGCCCTCCCGGCACCGGCAAGACGCTGCTCGCCCGCGCCATCGCCGGCGAGGCCAATGTGCCGTTCTTCACCATCTCAGGCTCGGACTTCGTCGAGATGTTCGTGGGCGTGGGCGCCTCCCGCGTGCGCGACATGTTCGATCAGGCCAAGAAGAACGCGCCGTGCATCATCTTCATCGATGAGATCGACGCCGTCGGCCGCCATAGAGGCGCAGGCCTTGGCGGCGGTAACGACGAGCGCGAGCAGACGCTGAATCAGCTGCTGGTCGAGATGGACGGCTTCGAGGCCAATGAAGGCATCATCCTGATCGCCGCGACCAACCGCCCCGACGTGCTCGATCCTGCGCTGCTCAGGCCCGGCCGCTTCGATCGCCAGGTCGTGGTGCCGCGTCCCGATATCATCGGTCGCGAGAAAATTCTGAAGGTGCATGTGCGGAAAGTCCCGCTCGCACCTGACGTCGATCTCCGCGTGATCTCGCGCGGTACGCCGGGCTTTTCTGGCGCCGATCTCGCCAACCTCGTCAACGAGGCTGCTCTGCTTGCCGCGCGCCGGTCTAAGCGGCTCGTCACGCAGCTCGAGTTCGAGGATGCCAAGGACAAAGTGCTGATGGGCGCCGAGCGCCGCTCCATGGTCATGACCGAGGAAGAGAAGACTCTGACCGCCTACCACGAGGGTGGGCATGCACTGGTCGCGCTACACCAATCAGCGTCTGACCCGGTGCACAAGGCGACCATCATCCCGCGCGGCCGCGCGCTTGGCATGGTCATGCGTCTTCCGGAGCGCGACATGCTCTCCTACACGCGCGCCAAGCTCAAGGCCGACATCACCGTCGCCATGGGCGGCCGCGTCGCCGAGGAGATCGTGTTCGGCTACGAGAAGGTCACCTCCGGCGCGGCATCCGACATCAAGATGGCGACGCTGCTCGCGCGCGCTATGGTCACGCAATACGGCATGAGCGACAAGCTCGGCCCGCTGGCCTATGGCGACAACGAGGAAGAAGTATTCTTGGGCCATTCCATCGCCCGGCAGCAGAACCTTTCCGACGAGACGCAGACCATCGTCGATGAGGAGATCCACCGCATCGTCGACGAGGCGTTCGAGGAGGCGCGTAAGATCATCTCCGACCACATCGACGATCTGCACACCATCGCGCGCGGGCTGCTCGAATACGAGACGCTGTCTGGCGACGAGATCAAGGATCTGCTCAAGGGCAAGCCGCCGGTGCGCGAGTTCACCGCCGAGACGACCACGCGGCCGGGCCCTGCATCGGCAGTTCCCGCTGCCGGGCGTGGCAAGAAGGCCCCGCCCGAGCCGGAGCCCGACGCCGGCGGCCTGGAGCCACAGCCGACTTAAGTAACAAATGGGGCGGTCACGGCCGCCCTGTTTGGTGTTTATGCTTAAAACGCTTTTGATAAGGCCGCCTGCTTAGCGTGTGGTTTGCCCAGTGCCGAGACTTGATGTGATTGTCGACCATGAATCGGCGATTGTTGATTGGACTTTGCCAAATCTCGTGATCACCCTTTCCCTGGCGCACGAGGGTGCAGCCATTTTCCTTCAGGATGGCTTTGACGCGCGGCGTAAAATTATCCGCCATTAGGCGACGCGCTTGGCGTGCTCAATGCGTTCGGCTGTGATCTCGAACGGAACGTCAGCCGTACCCCTGGAAAGCAGACCATTCTCCTCCAGGAGCTCGGGGATGACGACTTTCAGCTTTTCGACCAACGCCTCAAAAGTATCAGCGCCAGTGGCGAGACCTGGCACGTCGTCACTCGACGCTACCCATACCTCCGCTTCGGAGTCCCATTCAGCCTTTACGTGATATGGAGGCATGTTTCTTCTCCAGCGTTCAACCGCTTCCTTCTACAAGTATGTGGTAAGCCTGAGCAATGGCTGACGCGAAGCTTTACCTCAGGCCGATTGGACTCTTCTACGGCCCGACCGCAAAGGAAGCGGTAGCAGGCGGGCTCGCATTGCCGCTTGCCGGAGGACCGATCGCCTTCACCGCGGCGGAGCTGATCGAAGGCGCACCCGGTAACAGCAAGACGCGCCTTTTCAGCGCGCGCTCGCTGGCAGACTCTCACGATGCCGATCTCACTGGGGTACTGGCGCGCGTGACGGCAGCGCGCGCGCCCTTCGCCGGCCGCAGTCTCGATCGCCCGCTCATCATGGGCATTGTCAACGTGACCCCGGATTCGTTCTCGGATGGGGGCCTCTACGACACCAAGGAGGAGGCGATCCTCCATGCCGCCGAGTTGGCCAACGCCGGTGCCGCCATCATCGACATCGGCGGCGAATCCACGCGGCCGGGGTCGGATGCCGTGGAGGAGGAGGAGGAGCTTGACCGCGTCCTCCCTGTGCTCGAAGGCCTTTCGGGGTTGAACGCCCTCATCTCGGTCGACACCCGTAAGGCATCCGTGGTGAGAGCTGCGGCGAAGGCAGGCGCAGCCATCATCAACGATGTGTCGGCCTTTACCTACGACCCCGAGAGCCTTGCAGTCGCGGCAGAGACTGGCCTCAGCGTTATCCTGATGCATGCGCAAGGCGAGCCCAAGACCATGCATCTCAATCCCACCTATACCGACGTGGTCCTCGAGGTATTCGATTACCTCGAGGAGCGCATCGCGGCGGCGGAAGCGGCCGGCATCGACCGCGCTAAGATCGCCGCAGACCCCGGCGTGGGCTTCGGAAAGACTATGGAGCACACGCTCAGCCTGCTGACCAATCTGAGCGTTTTTCATGGTCTCGGCGTTCCCCTTCTGGTCGGCGGCTCGCGGAAGCGCTTCATCTCGGGCATCGCCGGGGGCGAGCAGCCCAAGAGCCGGGAGCCGGGGTCGCTGGCCGTCGCGATCGCCGCCGCGTCACAAGGAATCCAGATTCTTAGGGTGCATGAGGTGGGGGCGAGCCGTCAGGGGCTCGCGGTGTGGCGAGCTGCGACGTTCGGCACTGAAAATTAAGGCAGATTCACACCCTGGCCGGCCTTAAATAGTGTAACTTTTGCTTACATTTTTTGAACGAGAAGGGTAGTGGAGCAGGAGCATAATCCCATGAGGCGCCAAAAAGGCCTCGACGTAGGTCAGGCACCGACCGGGGGAGTGGACGGGGGGAAATCCGTCATGGCTCGTAAGTTCTTTGGCACGGATGGCATCCGTGGCAGCGCCAATTCCCATCCGATGACCTCGGAGGTGGCGCTCAAAGTCGGCATGGCCGCGGGCAAGCTCTTCACCAACGGCTCCTATCGCCATCGGGTGGTGATCGGCAAGGATACGCGGCTCTCAGGCTACATGATCGAGTCGGCGCTCGTGTCGGGCTTCACCGCCGTGGGCATGGACGTGTTCCAGCTTGGGCCGATGCCGACGCCTGCCGTCGCCATGTTGACTCGCTCGCTACGGGCCGACCTCGGCGTGATGATCTCGGCCTCGCACAATCCCTTCATCGACAACGGCATCAAACTGTTCGGGCCCGACGGCTACAAGCTCTCCGACGAGAAGGAGGAGGCGATCGAGGAGCTGATGGAGGGAGATTGCTCTGAGCTCCTGGCGGCCTCCGAGAAGATCGGCCGCGCGACGCGCATCGACAGCGCCCGCGAGCGCTATATCGAATTCGCTAAGCGCACCCTGCCCAAGAACATCCGCTTCGACGGCATCAGGGCGGTGATCGATTGCGCCAACGGCGCCGCCTATAAGGTTGCGCCGGAAGCCCTGTGGGAGCTTGGCGCCGAAGTCATCAAGATCGGCGTCGATCCCAATGGCCTCAACATCAATAAGGATTGCGGCTCGACCTCGCCCGAGGACCTGATCCGCAAGGTCAACGAAGTGCGCGCCGATATCGGCATCGCGCTCGACGGCGATGCCGACCGGGTGGTGATGGTGGACGAGAAGGGCCGCATCATCGACGGCGATCAGCTCATGGCCGTCATCGCCGAATCTTGGCTGAGGCGCGGCCGGCTTGCCGGCGGCGGTATCGTCGCCACGGTGATGTCGAATCTCGGGCTTGAGCGTTACCTTGAGGGCCTTGAGCTCGGGTTAGCGCGTACGCCAGTCGGCGACCGCTACGTGGTCGAGCATATGCGCCAGCATGGCTATAACGTGGGCGGCGAGCAGTCGGGCCATATCGTTCTGTCGGACTACTCAACCACCGGAGACGGCCTCGTCACTGCGCTCCAAATTCTTTCCGTGATTGCCCAGAGCGGCAAACCGGTGAGCGAGATCTGCAACCGCTTCGAGCCGTTGCCGCAAATCTTGAAGAACGTACGCTACAAGAATGGCGGCCAGCCGCTAGACAATGTGGCGGTACGCAGGGCGATCGACACCGGCAAGTCTAAGCTCGGCAAGTCGGGGCGGCTGGTGATCCGCCCCTCAGGCACCGAGCCGGTGATCCGGGTCATGGTCGAGGGCGACGACGAGAAGCTGATCAAGACGGTGGTCTCCGACATCGTTCACGCCCTGACCGACGCCGCGGCCTAAAATCGTCGCAACAAATGGTCATGGCCGGGCTTGGCCCGGCCATCCACGATTTTCAATCGACTAGTGTGCGGCATACATGTAACCGAGGTCTGCGGTTACTGGATTTCCGCTTTCGCGGGAATGACAGACGAAGATTTGGAAATGACGACGCTCCCTAAGCCCAAAGTTCGCCCGGCAAATCCGCGCTTCTCGTCGGGGCCATGTGCCAAGCGTCCCGGCTGGTCGCTCGACAGACTCAAAGGCGCGCTCGTCGGGCGCAACCACCGCCAGCCCGAGACGGAGGCGAAGCTCAAGCTTGCCATTACGCGCACGAGCGAGCTGCTGGAGCTCCCGCGCGACTACCTCGTCGCAATCGTTCCCGCCTCGGACACCGGCGCGGTCGAGATGGCGCTGTGGTCGCTGCTCGGACCGCGCGGCGTCGATGTGCTGGCGTGGGAGCACTTTAGCCAGATTTGGGTTACCGACATCGTCGAACAGCTTAAGCTCAAGAATGTGCGCGCTTTGCTCGCGCCTTATGGCGAGTTGCCAGACCTTACTCAGGTCGATTTCGATCATGACGTGGTATTCGCGTGGAACGGCACCACCTCCGGCGTGCGCGTTCCGAACGCCGACTGGATCGTAAGCGACCGCGCAGGCCTCACCATCTGCGATGCGACATCCGCACTGTTCGCGCAAAGGATTGATTGGGAGAAGCTCGATGTCGCGACCTTCTCCTGGCAGAAGGTGCTGGGCGGGGAAGCACAGCACGGCATGCTGATCCTGGGCCCGCGCGGAGTGCAGCGGCTGGAAAGCTATACGCCGCCATGGCCGCTGCCGAAGCTCTTCGGCATGACCAAGGACGGTAGGCTCGACCAAGCCCTATTCGAGGGTTCAACCATCAACACGCCATCGATGCTCTGCCTCGAGGATTATCTCGATGCGCTTTCCTGGGTGGAAAGTGTTGGTGGGCTCGCCGGCACCATCGCCCGCTCGGATGCCAACGCTGCGGTGATCGCCGAATGGGTCGAGCGGACGCCGTGGGTGGATTTCCTTGCGCGCGTGCCGGAAACGCGCTCGAACACGTCGGTCTGCCTCAAGATCGTCGATCCCGACGTGCTGGCATTACCGCCACATTTGCGCGATGCGTTCCCCAAGCGCATGGCGGCGTTGCTTGACGCCGAGAATGTCGCCAAGGATATCGACGCCTATCGCCACGCGCCTCCAGGCTTGCGCATCTGGACCGGCGCCACGGTGGAGAAGAGCGACCTCGAAGCGCTCATGCCGTGGCTCGATTGGGCCTTCGCGTGCGAAAAGCAGAATCTCGCCAAAGCGGCCTAGCCCGGCCGTTCAATACGCGTTTTGTTGTGCGACGCCTCGTCATCGTCCGCAGCCTCGAGCGAATAGATCATAACGTAGAGCAGGCCAAGCGTCTCGAACGTGACCAGGACTTTGACTTGATCGAACTCAATGAGCACATCCCCACATTCGTCTTTGGTGAGATCAATGATCTCCTTGCAAGCAAAGCTTGGCTTCATCTCGGCCATCAAGTTTGTATTCAGCGGTGGTCCCGCTGACCTCCTCAACAACTCGACTGGACGCATTATCTTTTGCGATAACATTATAATTTCCCCTATTGCGAGCATAGATGAGAATTACCCCAAGCGAAAA
>JBKPSQ010000215.1:0-10190 GCA_046735075.1 Pseudomonadota bacterium | reverse complement strand
CGCCTGGACCATGCCGATCAAGGCGCGCATCGACATGCTCTCGACCGGTATCAGGACGCCGGTCGGCGTCAAGGTGTTCGGCAAAGACCTTGCCGAGATCGAGAAGCTCGCGCGGGAGATCGAGGCCGTGCTCAGCAAAGTTCCCGGCACGGCGAGCGCCTACGCCGAGCGCGCCATCAGTGGCTATTACCTCAATGTCGATCCCGATCGCGCGCAACTCGCCCGCTATGGCCTCATGATCGGGAACGTGCAGGAGGTGATTGCCATGGCGCTCGGCGCCGAGCCGGTCACCACGACGGTCGAGGGGAGAGAGCGCTACACCGTCAGCCTGCGCTATCCGCGGGACTATCGGAGCGATCCCGACTCGATCGCGGATCAGGTCTTGATTACGTTGCCGAACGGCGGCACCGTTCCTCTCGGCGAAGTCGCCAAGGTCAGCCTGGCGCAAGGCCCGTCAAGCATCCGCACCGAGAACGCGCAGCTTGCGACCTACGTCTATGTCGATGTGCGCGACCGCGACGTCGGCACCTACGTGGCCGATGCGCAGAAGGCCGTGGCGAGCGAGGTGAATTTTCCTTCCGGCTATTACGCCACGTGGAGCGGCCAGTTCGAATATATGGAGCGGGCCATCGCGAAGCTCAAAATCGTCATCCCGGTGACCCTTCTCATCATCTTCGTGCTGCTCTTTTTGAATTTCAGACGCATCACCGAGACGCTCATCGTCATGCTTTCGGTTCCATTCGCGCTTGTCGGCGGGTTCTGGCTGATGTGGTGGCTCGGCTTCAACCTTTCGGTCGCGGTTGCCGTCGGCTTCATCGCGCTTGCCGGGGTGGCGGCCGAAACGGGCGTCGTGATGCTGATTTATCTCGACAACGCGCTAACGGAGATGAAGCAGCAGCGCGAGCGGGAAGGGCGCGCGCTCAGCGCGGGCGACCTCTACGACGCGATCATGTCCGGCGCTGTCGAACGCGTCAGGCCGAAGATGATGACGGTTACCGCCATCATGGCCGGGCTCCTGCCCATCATGTGGAGCCATGGCGCCGGCGCCGAGGTGATGCAGCGCATCGCCGTGCCGATGATCGGCGGCATGGTGTCCTCGACCATCCTGACGCTTGTGGTTATTCCGGTGGTGTACGCGGTTGTCAAAAGTATCGAGGCGCGCAAGTCGCGCGAGCGAAACGAAACGATAGAGAAGGCAATGACAGCTTGAAAGAAGGAGGACGCCAAATGTCCATCGAAGTAATCATGAGAAGGATTGCTTTCGGAGTTTTAGTGGCAATTTCCATCGCGCCTTGGCCTGGTTCTTTCTCGATGCCGGCTCACGCGGCGGAAGGTCAGGACATCACTAAACTGAAGGAGCGCTTCAACTACCTCAGCCAACACGGCAATGTGGAGTGTTCCGTGCAGTTCGAGAAGCTGATTGGCACAATGACACCAGATAGCCGGCTGCAAGGGTCATGTTGCGCTCCGATGGATGAGGCACGCTATCGGCAGCAGCTGGATGGGCTCAAGAAGTATTCCGAAATCGCGGAGATCCCACCCGACCCTTACGACATTCCGGCTCCCCTAGCCTACAAGCTCATGGGCTACTACGAGTTGGCCCTCAACAAAGAGGAACAGCATGCATACGACTACGCCATGAGGCACTCCGATATGCAGGGCCCATGCTGCTGCAAGTGTTGGCGTTGGAAAGTGTATGGCGGCCTCGGCAAGTACCTGATCCATACGCGCCACTACACTGGTCAGCAACTCACTGACTATGGAATGTTGGACAAGGTTGCGGCGGTCCCACTGATGCAAAAATGCACTAGTACTCACATCCGACCGGTTACCTGATTTAGCGATAGTTCCTAGTGTGGGTCACTTCCGCCCCTGCCCGGCCTGCTTCTGCATCTCTTCGAATCCTGCGGCGGCTTTCTTCACGTCGGGCGGGAAGTCCGCCATCTCCATTACCTGGCGAATCTCGATGACCTCGTTCTCGGAGGCCGGGCAGCGCTTGGCCCATTCGATCGCCTCGTCGCGCGACTTCACCTCGATCATCCAATAGCCGCCCACCACCTCCTTCGCCTCGGCGAACGGCCCGTCGGTCACCTTCGGCTTGCCGCCGGCAAAGGAGACGCGCGCGCCCATCGAGGGCGGGTGGAGACCGTCGAGCGCGCGTAGGACGCCCGCCTTCTGCAAAGCCTCGTTGTATTTCATCATGGCTTCGACGGCCTTGGCCTCCGGCATGGTGCCGGCTTCCGCGCTTTCGTAGCCCTTGGGGATCATCAGCATCATGAATCGCATCGTCTCGCCTCCATCCGAGAGGGACGCGACGCCGCTTCGCGCAGCGTCGCGTCGTCTGTCGCGGGCCTAAGGGGGGATTAGACCGCGGCTTCAGTTTTGGCGCTGTGCGGCCGGCCGCACGGCTCGGGCTCGCCGGGCGCCGCCATGCGGCGAATCTCGCATTCGCCCTCCCAGCCGGGCATGAGTCTCTTGTGCAAGGCCATGAAGCGCTCGCTCACATCGAGCATGTGCGCCTTCGATGGCACGTCGAAGATGGCATAGCCGCCGACCACTTCCTTGGCTTCGGTGAACGGGCCGTCGATGACCGTGACCTTGCCGGAGGCTAAGCGGACGCGCGCGCCGTCGCTGGTCGGGTACAGCCCGCCGGACTGCACCATCACGCAGCCTTCCTTGGCGACCTCCTGCACGAACTGGGTCACCGCATCCATCATCTCTTTCGACGGCGGGCTCGATTTTCCTTCGGTGTGCTTCACCATGGATAAAAAGCGCATTGGGATTCTCCTCTTTCTGATCGGTTTCGTTTGTGATGGGGATTTGATTTGCAGGTCCAGACGGCCAGTGGCTCGCCTAGCCGACGCCCATCTCCTTGAAGCGGTGGATCGCCTCGCTCTCGCCGAAATCCTCGAGCTCGAACAGCTGGCGGACCTCGATCTCGCCGTCCTTGCCGTCAATCGACGGATTGGGAAAGCGCCGGGTCCATTCCACCGCCTCCTCGCGCGACTTCACCTGGATGATGGTGTAGCCGGCGATCAGCTCCTTGGTCTCGGCGAACGGGCCGTCGAGGACGCTGCGCTTGCCTCCGGCGAACTTGATGCGCCAGCCTTTGGCGCTCGGCTGGAGCCCGCTCGCGTCGAGCAGCACGCCGGCCTTGACCAGCTGCTCGTGGTAGTCGGCCATGGCGGCGAACAGCGCCTCCGACGGCCGAACCCCGGCCTCGGAGTCCTTGGTGGCCTTGACGATAATCATGAAACGCATGGGTCACGTCTCCTTCGGTTTGGCCAGCCCTTCTTCCGATTTGGGCAGGCTCTACGTTCACGTCGAACGGGGATGCGCGAAATCGACATGGTCCGAGTAATTTTTTTGTTTGGCTTTTTGGGGGTACCGACTAGGCGGTGCGGCTAGGTCTTGCCGGCCGGACCTCTGGCAAGCGCAGCCTCGAGCTCGGCGATGCGCTCCTTCAGCCGCTCGTTCTCCTCACGGGCCTTCTGCGCCATGGCCTTGACCGCCTCGAATTCCTCGCGCTGCACCACATCGAGGTCGCGCAACACGCGCTCGGCTTGGCTACGCACTACGCTTTCGATCTCCTTGCGCACGCCGTCGGCGGCGCCGGCAGCGTCGGTGATGAGCTTGCCGAGCTCGTCGAAGAACCGGCCCGTGGTCTGCGTCATGTGACGACTATGGGGTCGCCGTCCGCCGGACGCAACCCGGGACGGAGGGGGGAGCGGCCTTGCCCCGCCTTGACACTGATGCCGGGGCAGTGAAGGGTCGCCGCTCCGAAAAGGCGGGCGCGCGCAATGGACCTTCTCATCATTCCTTATCCCGTGATCGACCCGGTGGCGCTGCAGATCGGGCCGGTGTCGATCCGTTGGTACGGGCTCGCATATATGGCGGGCATCCTGCTCGGCTGGCTCTATGGCCGCTATCTTGTGTCGCGGCCCGCGCTATGGGGCGGCAAGCCGGCGATGACCGTGCCCCAGGCCGACGATTTTCTGCTGTGGATCACGCTCGGCATCGTGCTCGGCGGCAGGCTCGGCTTCGTGCTGTTCTACGAGCCGAGCTATTTCTTCGAGCACCCGGCCGAGATCCCGGCGGTATGGAACGGCGGCATGTCGTTCCATGGCGGGCTGCTCGGCGTCGCCCTCGCCGTCTATCTGTTCGCCAAGATCAAGGGCATCAACGGGCTGTCGCTCGGCGACGTGGCCTCGGCCTCCACGCCGTTCGGGCTGTTCTTCGGCCGCCTCGCCAATTTCATCAACTCGGAGGTGGTGGGGCGGGTGAGCGACGTGCCCTGGGCTATGGTGTTTCCGGGCGCGGGCGATCAGCCGCGCCACCCGAGCCAGCTCTACGAGGCGGCGCTCGAAGGCGTGGTGCTGTTCATCATCTTGCGCATCGCCACGCACCGCTACCACGCGCTGACGCGGCCGGGCACCGTGTTTGGGCTGTTCCTCATCTTCTATGGGATCTTCCGCAGCCTGGTCGAGTTCGTGCGCGAACCGCATGCCGGCCATCCGATGGATGTCGGCATCTTCACGCCGGGCATCGTCTATTCGATTCCCATGGTCCTTGTGGGGGCGTGGCTGATCTGGCGGGCGCGGCGGCAGCCGGCGCTTGCCTCATACTGATGGGCGCGCGGCGCAAGTTCCAGGACACAGAGGCGTCGCTCGGCGAACGCCTGAAGCAACGAATCGCGCAAGACGGACCAATCAGCGTCGCCGACTATATGGACGCCTGCCTCGCCGATGCGCGCGGAGGTTATTACCGCACGCGCCAACCTATCGGGCTTGAGGGCGATTTCATCACCGCGCCTGAGATCAGCCAGATCTTCGGCGAGCTGCTCGGGCTGTGGGCGGTCGCGGTGTGGCGGGCGATGGGCGAGCCGAGCCGCGTCATCGTCGCGGAGCTTGGGCCTGGGCGCGGCACACTCATGGCCGACGCGCTGCGCGCCTGGCGAGCCGTGCCGAAATTTCTCGATAGCGTCACGATTGCGCTGGTCGAGACGAGCCCAAGGCTGCGCGAAACGCAACGTCAGGTGCTTCGCGACCCCCCTGCTCCAGTTCATTGGCATGACAGCGTCGAGGATGTGCCTGACGGGCCGCTGATCGTCATCGCCAACGAGTTCATCGACGCTTTGCCTGTGCGGCAATTCGTGCGCCAGGGGGACGTGTGGCGCGAGCGCTGCGTCACCATCGGCAGCGACGGCAACTTCGCGTTTGCACTCGGCGCGGCAATCGATCACGGCGACTTGCCGGCGGACCTGCGCGACCTCGATGCTTCCGAGGGCGCAATCTTCGAGACCCGGCCGGCGCTTTCTCCCCTCCTCGCCACTTTGGCCGCACGTGCGCCCAAAGCACCACTCGCTGCGCTGTTCATCGACTACGGACACGAGCAGTCGGGCTTCGGCGACACGCTACAAGCCGTCTATCGTCACAAATATGCCGACCCTCTCAACGCGGCTGGCGAGGCCGATCTCACCGCCCATGTCGATTTCGCCGCGATAAAGCGGAACGCCGCAACGCTCGGGCTGAACAGCTATGGCCCGATGCCGCAAGGCGAATTCCTGCTCAAGCTCGGGCTAGCGGAGCGGCGCGACCGGCTCCTTCAGCAAGCAAGCCCCGAGCAGAGAGAAGGGATCATATCGGGTGCTGCGCGTCTCGCGAGCCCGGCCGCCATGGGAGTCCTGTTCAAGATGCTCGTTCTGACAAGCTCCGGGCTTGCTTCGCCGCCTCCCTTCGGAGAGATTTAGCTGCGGGCAGCGTCCTCCCATGGTTACGCCTGACAAAATGACGATCTGTGCCTCGAGCCTCGCGGCCATCGACGGCGTCCGCCACGGATTCTTCACCCGGCAAGGCGGCGTGTCGGGCGGCATGTATGCCTCGCTCAATTGCGGGCCGGGCTCGCGCGATGACGCGGCGAACGTAACGGAGAACCGCGCGCGTGTCGCCGAGATCCTCGGCGTCAAACCCGACCGCCTGCTCTCGCTCTCGCAGCAGCACAGCGCAGAGGCCCTACCGGTCAAGAAGCCATGGGACGGCACGAAGCAAGCGCAAGGCGATGCCATGGTGACCTCCACGCGTGGTCTCGCGCTCGGGGTGCTGACTGCCGACTGTGCGCCGGTGCTCTTTGCCGACGGCGAGGCTGGCGTCATCGGCGCGGCCCATGCCGGCTGGCGCGGCGCGCTGTCGGGCATTGTTGAGGCCACGGTGAAGGCAATGGAGAAGCTCGGCGCCAAGCCTGAGCGCATCACCGCCGTGATCGGCCCTACCATCTCGCAGAAGGCCTATGAGGTCGGTTCCGACTATGTCGAGCGGTTCCTGGCCGAGGAGCCCGGCAGCGAGGCCTTTTTCATCACCGACGAAGGCTCGGGCGAGCCCCATTTCGACCTGCCCGGCTATGTCGGCGAGCGCCTGTCCCGCGCCGGCGTCGGCCAGATCGCCGACCTCGGGCTTTGCACCTATTGCGAGGAAACCCGGCTCTACTCCTATCGGCGGTCGCAACATCATGGCGAGGATGACTACGGCCGCCAAATTTCCGCCATCGTGCTTGCCTGACTCCTGTTCACCATGGGGGATTAGGGTGGGAAACCGGTTCACGCTAAAACTGGACGCAAGCGGGCCCAGGCAGGTAATCTGTTGTGAGGGAAAAGGTTGAGAGTCCCGTCACGACAGCTTTGTCGCGAACGGTGCTGTGCGGCCAACAGAGGGAGTATTTTGTTGGGCGCGGACTCACGACACATGAGCGGCTGCTTTAAGCGCATCCTGATGAGGGCGCTGGCCGTGCTTGCTGTCGCCTGCCTCGCCGCCTGCGGTGGCGGTCCGGGGAGCCCGAGCAGCAGCAGCGGCTCAAGCTTCTGGAGCAGCGCGACCAGCCTGCTCAGCCGCTCGACCAAGGTCGCCGTCGCACCGATCATCGGCACGCCGCCCCAGGTGGCGACCGATCTCACCGATGCACTGGTCGCCGCCGGCAAGGACCGCAACCTCACCCTCATCCCAGGGACCGAAAAGGCGAACTACACCTTGCGCGGCTACCTCGTCGCCTCGAACGAGAGGGGCGGCGCCAAGATCACTTATATCTGGGACGTGACCGACGCCCAGGGCGGCCGCGTGGCGCGCGTCTCCGGCGACGAGGTGGTGGCCGCGAAGGCCGGCGGCGACCCGTGGGCCGGCGTGGATAGCGCAACGCTTCGAACCATCGCCGGTAAGACCACCTCGCAGCTCGCCGCAACCTTGTCGCGAGGCGGCGGCAGCGCGCCAAGCGCGGTGGCGGCTTCCGAGCCTAGCCCGACTACTACGGCCACCACAGCCCCCACCGCCGCACCGGCCGTTCCCGCGAGCGCCAAGTCCAACGGGGTCGTGGTGGCACCGGTCGCCGGCGCTCCCGGCGATGGGCAGCGCTCCCTCACCACCGCACTCAAGAAGCGGCTCTATGCCGGCGGCATCAAGCTCGCCAACGGCACAAGCGACAATGTTTATATGGTGAAGGGCAGCGTGGTGATGTCCGACGCGAGCGGCGGCAAGCAGAGCATCCGCATCGATTGGCTGGTGCTCGACCCGACCGGCAAGAAGCTCGGCACCGTCTCTCAGCAGAACACCATCCCGCGCGGCTCTCTGAACGGCCCGTGGGGCGCCATTGCCGACGCCGCAGCAGGGGCCGCCGCAACCGGCATTATCAAGCTCCTCCCTAAATCGAGCTAAACGAACTGACGCAATCCACAGATGTGCGGCAGCAGGCGAGTTTACAGCGCCCGCAAGCGCTTGTTAAAAGCCGCCCTGGCTGGGAAGCGAGCCGCCCTCTTGGTTAAGCTTGCTGGTTAAGGGAGCGATCGATGAAATTGGTTGCAGGCAACAGCAACCGTCCTCTGGCAGAGGCGATCGCGGCCTATCTCAAGACCCCTCTCGCGAAATGCGTGGTGCGGCGTTTCGCCGACATGGAAATCTTCGTCGAGGTGCAGGAGAACGTGCGCGGCGAGGACGTGTTCGTGATCCAGTCGACCTCGGCTCCCGCCAACGACCATCTGATGGAGCTGCTGATCATCATCGATGCGCTGCGGCGGGCTTCGGCGCGGCGTATCACCGCCGTCATCCCTTATTATGGGTACGCCCGCCAGGACCGGAAACCTGGGCCGCGCACGCCGATCTCCGCCAAGCTCGTGGCCAACATGATCGTCGAGGCGGGCGCCGACCGGGTCCTCACCCTCGACCTGCATGCCGGGCAGATCCAGGGCTTCTTCGACATCCCGACCGACAATCTGTTCGCCGCGCCGGTGATGGTGCAGGACATCAAGCAAGTGTTCCCCACCGACAATCTGATGGTGGTGTCGCCGGACGTGGGCGGCGTGGTACGCGCGCGCGGGCTCGCCAAGCGCATCGACGCGCCCCTCGCCATTGTCGACAAGCGCCGCGAACGGCCGGGCGATTCAGAGGTGATGAACGTGATCGGCGATGTGTCCGGGCGGACCTGTATTCTAGTCGACGACATCGCCGATTCCGGCGGCACGCTGATCAACGCGGCTGAGGCCTTGCTCGATCAAGGGGCGGCGGGGGTGAGTGCCTATATCACTCACGGCGTATTGACCGGCGGCGCAGTCGCCCGCGTCACGGCCTCGCGGCTCAAGGAGCTGGTCATCACCGACTCGATCCTGCCGACCGAGTCGGCGAAGAATGCCCGCAACATCCGGGTGCTCCCCATCGCGCCCTTGCTTGGCGAGGCGATTGCGCGGACCTCGGAGGAGCAGTCGGTATCGAGCCTATTCTACTAGCCGGTTTTCAGCACGATCTTGCCGCGCGGCCTTGACCGCATGCCTTCCATCATCTCGTGCGCGGTGCGGAGCTCGGCGAGCGGGAGGACGGCGCCGACAGAAGTGACAATCTCGTCAGCGTCGACCATGGCGCCGATGCGCGTCAGAGCCGCAGTTGTTACATCGACAAGAATGAATTCCGCGTGCACGCCGCGCCGCTTCGCTTCCTCGGCGTCCGGCTTGGACACGGCGGAAACCGAGGCTACCGCCGGGCTTCAGCACGGCGAGAGATCGACTTTGTACGTCCCCACCGACCAAATCGATGACGACGTCGACAGGATCGAGCCCTTCCTCGAAGCGCGAGGCACGGAAGTCGATCACCTCGTCGGCGTCGAGGCCATAAACATAATCAACATCGCGAGCCGATGCGGTGGCGATGACACGAGCGCGCACCATGCGGGCGAACTGCACGGCGTAGGCACCCACACTGCCGGCGGCTCCGTGGATCAACACAGTTTGGCCTGGCGCAAGACGCGCGTGGTCGAACAGCATCTGCCAGGCGGTGACCGCCACACCGGCATCGAGGCAGCCTCGATGAACCCGAGCTTGCGCGGCTTCAGTGCAATCATGCCGACAGAGGCCACGGCATATTCGGCATTGGCTTCGGTGAAGCGCGCATTGGTAATGCCGAACACCTCGTCCCCCGGCGCGAAATCCGTTACGCGGGGACCAACCGTTTCCACGAGGCCAGACAGGTCCGAGCCAAGCGTCAATGGCAGGGACTGATCGACCTTCGCTGTGCCAGCGCGGATCCACCCATCCCAAGGTCCGGCGCCAGAAGCTTTCACCGCGACCAACACTTCGCCCGCGCCAGGGCTCGGCTTCTCCACTTCCTCGAACACAATTACTTCGGGAGGTCCGAAGCGATGGATACGATTTGCCTTCATCACCGCTCACTTGTCGAAGGTGGTGAGCTCCGCGCCGTCATCGGCGATGAAGATGGCAAGCAGGCTCGCCGGCTCTGTGGCGCTCGCGTTCTCGCTGACTAGATGCTCGCTGCCCGGCGGCTCAAAGAAGCTCTCGCCCGCCTTGTAGACCTTCGCCGGCCCGGTCGCCGAGTTCTCCGAGCGGATTTCACCCGACAGAACATAGGCAAGAACACTGCCGGCATGATGGTGCTTGCCCGATTTTCCGCCCGGCGCGTAGTTCACCACGACCGCGCTCACGCTCTTGCCCGGCACGTTGGGCAGCTTCTCGCTCGCGACCTGCTTTATCTCTTCGCCCTGGCCGGCTTCCACTCTTGCACAGGCCAGGGCGCCTGCTATGGCGAGGAGGCTTGCGGCGAGCACCCAAGCTCGAAGCAGCGAGGTCCGCATCACTCTACCTCCTTGGTTAGCCGGCCTATTGCGCCGCAGAAGCGTGACGCCGTGCAAAGGAAATGGCGTAAGCC
>JBKPSQ010000214.1:0-18605 GCA_046735075.1 Pseudomonadota bacterium | reverse complement strand
GGCCTGACCGTGGTCAGTCACGCCATGCCGGAGGTCGAGACGGTGTCGCTCGGCTTATGGATAGGTGCGGGGAGCCGCAGCGAGGAGACGGGCGAGCACGGCGTCGCGCATTTCCTCGAGCACATGGCTTTCAAGGGTACGGCGCGGCGGAGCGCGCGCGACATCGCCGAGGAGATCGAGGCGGTCGGCGGTGAGCTCAACGCCGCGACCGGGGTCGACTCGACGGCGTATTACGCCCGCGTGATGCGCAAGGACGTGGCACTGGCGCTCGACATTCTAAGCGACATCATTTTGGCGCCGCGCTTCGATCGCAGCGAACTGTCGCGCGAACGCGACGTGATCCTGCAAGAGATCGCGGCTTCGATGGATTCGCCGGAGGACATTGCCTTCGATCTCGTGCAAGAGGCTGCCTTCCCCGGCCAGCCAGTGGGGCGGCCGATCCTCGGCACGGCAGACAGCGTGCGAAGCTTCAGGCGCGCCCATCTCGGGGCCTATCTCTCCACCCATTATCACGCGCCGAACATGGTGCTTGCGGCAGCCGGCGCCATCGATCACGCGACGCTCGTCATAGAAGCCGAGCGGAGGCTCGGCGCGCTCGATGAGGCGACCACACCGCAGCCCCCTGGAGCGTCCTATGGCGGCGGGGTGAAGCGGTCAGGCAAGCCCTTCGAGCAGACCCATCTCGTGCTTGCCTTCGAGGCGCCGGCCTATCGCCATCCCAACTATTTCACCGCACAGATTTGTGCCGGCGCGCTCGGCGGCGGCATGTCCTCGCGACTGTTTCAGGAGGTGCGCGAGAAGCGCGGGCTCTGTTACGCGATCTATGCCTTCTCGAGCGGGCTTACCGATAGCGGCATGTTCGCCATTCATGCCGCCGGAGGGCCCGACAAGACGCACGAGCTATTCGGCGTGATCCGCGATGAGCTGGTCAAGGCGGCCGAGGAAGGTTTCAGCGAGGATGAGCTCAGCCGGGTGAAGGCCCAGCTCAAGATGGGCCTGCTGGCAGGGCTCGAAAGCTCGAGCGCTAGAACCGAACAGCTCGCTCGGCAGATCCTGATCCATGGCCGATCGCTTCCGACGCCCGAGCTGATCGAGAAGGTCGAGAGCGTCGAGGCCAAAGACGTGCAAGCCTTGGTTGAGAGACTGATCGCCTCTCCGCTCAGTCTTGCCACGGTCGGGCCCATTCTCCATGTTGCAAGATTCGACCGGGTGGCGGAAAAATTCACCGTTCCCGCCACCAAGGCGGCTTGAAGGGTCCGCTTAAGCCATGGCGTTGCTCCGAACCGCAACCCCGAGCGATCTTGGGCCGGTCATCGAATCCGACAAGGTCTTGTTGCGAACGCCGCAGATGTCGGATTACCCCGCCTGGGCCGAGCTTAGGGCAGCGAGCCGCGAGTTCCTCACACCCTGGGAGCCACTTTGGGCCACCGACGAGCTGTCGCGCGCCTCGTTCCGCCGCCGCGTCCGCCACTATCTGCGCGACCTACGCGAGGACATCGGCTATGCGTTGTTCATCTTCACCGCCACCGGCGGGTCTTTGGTCGGCGGTCTCACGCTCTGCAACGTCCGCCGCGGCGTCACCCAATCCTGCACGCTCGGCTATTGGATCGGCGCTAGATTCGCGCAACAGGGCTATATGAGTGCCGCTGTTCGCGCAGTCATTCCTTTCGTGTTCGATTCGCTTGAGCTGCACCGGCTCGAGGCGGCTTGCCTGCCCAGCAATACGGCGTCGATCAAGCTCCTGGAGAAAACGGGATTCAAACGTGAAGGGCTTGCCCGCCGCTATTTGCGGATCAATGGCGTGTGGCAGGACCATCTTCTATACGCGCTGCTCGACAGCGATCCACGCCGGTAAGTCGCGGGACCGGAATCGCAGCGTCAAGACGGGGGAGGAATGGCGAAGCTGAACGCCTCATCGAGAGACGGAGCGGCAACGCCTTCCCGGCGACAGGCCCAAGGCTGGGCGAAGAACTTCGCCTACGCCGCTCTGCTTCTCCTTCTCATCCTCCCAGCCGGCCTCGCTCGCGCGGTCGAGGCGATCCAGGTCCAGCCAGACCAGGAGAAGATCGACATCACCGCCAAAGGCGAGCTCTATGAGGGCCGCGGCGACCGCTTGCAGATCGAAACGGCGCCGGGGCCGGACGGCTATGTCGGTCGCATGGCGGTGCAGGCTTCGACGCCGGGTACTAATCCTGGCTGGCTCGTCTTCGCTCTGTCCAATCCGACCTCTGAGCGCATCGTGCGTTGGCTCGTGGCGCCACGGTACACGCTCGCCGATTCGCGCGTGTTCTGGCCCGAGCTCGACGCGGCGCGCATTTCCGCGGTGACGCCGTCGCTCGGCTTCCGGCCCGAGCCGCTCAAGAGCGACCGCGCCGACATGTTCAGGCTCAATCTCGAGCCGGGACAGACCATCACCTTCGCCGCCGAGATGAGCTCAGGCCAAGTGCCGCGGCTCACGCTCTGGGACCCGAACGCCTACCAGTCCAAGCAGCAAGACCGCATGTTGTTCAACGGGGTGCTGCTCGGCATCACCGGCCTGCTCGCCATTTTCTTGACCGCGATCTTCGCCGCCAATCACAAGGCGATCTTCCCCGCGACCGCTCTCGTCGCCTGGGCCGCGCTCGCCTATTTCTGCGTCGATTTCGGATTCTGGAACAAGCTGTTCCCGGTCGGCCCCGACCGCACCGCGCTTTACCGCGCCGCCGCCGAGGCGGGACTTGCCGCGAGCCTCGTGCTCTTCCTCTACGCCTTCCTCCGCATCGGGCTGTGGCATATCTGGATCAAAACCTTGTTCTGGTGCTGGATCGCGGCCCAGTTCAGCTTGATCTTCGTCGCCATTGTCGATCCTGCCTTCGCCTCGGGACTGGCGCGCGCCTCGACTGTGGCGATCGCCGGCGTCGGCACGGCGCTCGTCGGTTACCTCGCGCTGCGCGGCCAGGACCGGGCACTCGCTGTGATCCCGAGCTGGCTGTTGCTGCTGGTATGGCTATTCGGCGCGGCCATGATCGTGCTCGGCAAGCTCTCCGGTGACATCGTCATCTCGGGTCTCGTCGCCGGCCTCGTGCTCATCCTCGTTCTGCTCGGCTTCACCGTTACCCAATTCGCCTTCCGCGTCGGCGGCGGTCCACAGCTCGGGCCGCTCAGCCTCGCGCAGGTCAAGTCTCTCGCTGTCGACGGTTCAGGCACGCATGTGTTCCAGTGGCACGCGGGCCGCGACCAGGTCACCGTGGCGGCGGAAATCGAGAAGGAGCTTGGCCTCGACCCCGGCAGCCTCAATGTTCCGGTCGATGAGTTCCTCCAGCACATGCATGCCGCAGACCGCGAGCGGTTCCGGTTGATGCTCTGGTCGTTGCAGGAGAAGCTCGGCGGCGACCTGCAGACAGAGTTCAGGCTGAGGCGGCACGACGGCACTTATCTTTGGTATGACCTTCGCGCCCATGCCGCGCCTTGCGAGAATGCGCGGCTGCTCCGCTGCCTCGGCCTTCTGCGCGACGTCACCAGCCTCAAGCGCTCGCATGAGCGGCTGATCCATGACGCCGTGCATGACAGCCTGACCGGCCTTCCCAATCGCGAGCTGTTCGTTGACCGCCTCGGTGGCGCTATCACTCGCGCCCGCGAAGGCCAAGGCAACCGGCCTACCGTCATCTATATCGACATTGACCGCTTCAAGAACGTCAACAAGAGCTTCGGCCTCGTCATTGGCGACTCGATGCTGCTCACCCTGGGGCGGCGGCTCGGCCGCCATCTCAATGCGCAAGATACGCTTGCCCGGCTTGGCGGCGATCAATTCGCCATCTTGCTGATCTCCGACTCAGATCCACAGGTCGTGGCGACCCTCGCCGAGCGGGTGAGACGGGCGCTCAGGACGCCGATGAAGATCAGCTCGAAGGAGATCGTGCTGACCGCGTCGATCGGCATCGTAGTCCATGATGGCTCGCAGGAGACCGCCCAGGACATGCTGCGCGATGGCGAGATCGCCATGCTGAGGGCGAAACGGAGCGGCGCCGACCGCATCGAGATCTTCAATCCCGCCATGCGCGCCGAGGACGAGAGCAAGCCTCCGCCGGAAAGCGATTTGCGCAAGGCGCTCGAGCGGCAGCAAATCACCGTGCTTTACCAGCCGATCACGCGGCTCGCCTCGAACCAGCTCGCCGGTTTCGAAGCTTTGCTTCGCTGGGATCATCCGACCCGCGGCCAGCTCGGCGCCGAGGACTTCATCCCGCTTGCGGAAGAATCCGGCATGATCGTCGAACTCAGCAACTATGTGCTGGGTCAGGCGCTGGAACAGGCGGCCGGTTGGCACAGGGTACTGCCACGCGACCGCGATCCGCTATTCGTCAGCGTCAATGTGTCGAGCCGGCAGCTGTTCCGCCAGGACATGGTGCAAGAAATCAGGCTGATGCTGGCGCGCGAGGCGGTGCCGAAGGGCACGCTCAAGCTCGAGATCACCGAGGCTCTCGTCATGGAGAATCCCGAGCGCGCGGTGGAGATTCTCACCTGGCTCAAGAGCTTCGGCGCGAGCCTCACGCTCGACGATTTCGGCACCGGCTATAGCTCGCTGAGCTATCTGCATCGGTTCCCGTGCGACACCATCAAGGTGGACCGCTCGTTGGTGCGCGACACCGGGCTCAACGGCTCGACCCCGCTCATTCTCCGCTCGGTCATCGCGCTTGCGCATGAGCTTGGCAAGGAGGTGGTGGCGGAAGGCGTGGAGACGCAGGCCGACGCCGCCTATCTGCGCTCGATCGGCTGCGAATACGGCCAGGGCTTCTATTACGGCGAGCCGATGCCGGCCAAGGACGTGACCGGCCTGCTGGCCGCGCTCGCCAGCCATCGCAGACGCAAAGAACGCGAGCGCGCCCGCTCGTCGGCGGCGCCTCAAGGGTTGGAGGCTAAGGTCGGGGGCGGCTCACCGGTCCCGGCGCTGCCGCGGCCGGGCACAGCGTAGCAGCCGCCATCTCGAATCAGGCGTGTCCTGAGTCGTTGACGAGCCGGATCGGATCGATGCCGATCTTGCCGAGCGCCTTTGTATATTTGCGATCGACGTCGGGATCGAAAATGATCTCGGGGTCCGCCGGACAGTTGAGCCAGCCATTGTTCTGAATTTCGTTTTCGAGCTGCCCTGGCGCCCAGCCGGCATAACCCAAGGCAAGCAGAGCCTTGTCCGGGCCCGTACCCTTGGCGATGTCGCGCAAGATGTCGATGGTCGCGGTGAGGCAAACGCTCTCGTCGATCGGCAGCGTGCTTTCGGCCTTGAAATAGTCGGCGCTGTGCAGCACGAAACCACGGCCGGTCTCGACCGGCCCGCCGAGATGCACCGCCATCGCGGTCAGGCCCGAGGGAAGCCTGATGCGATCCTGCGGCGGCACGATGTTGAGTTGTTCGAGCAGCTCGGTGAAGCTGATATTCGGGGCGCGCTGATTGATGATGATGCCCATGGCACCATCGGCCGAGTGCGCGCACAGATAGATGACGGAACGCGCAAAGCGCGGATCACCCATCGCCGGCATGGCGACGAGCAACTGGCCGTCGAGATAGAGGTCGCGTTGGCGACGGCGTGGTGCGCTACGAGGTGACATGAGACGAGACTACTCCAGTTCTGGTCCGAGGGAAGGGCCAACGCGGAAATAAGGCCTAGCGAGGCATTTTCGTCGCATGGCTCACGAAAGAGTGAGGCTTTCAGCCTTCGCGTGAGTCGCGCAAGCTTGGAGGCGAAGCTAGATTGCGTCCCCGAGATTGGTTCAATTCATGACGATGACAGCATCTGCCTCATTTCAGCGCTTCGCGAGAGCGCCAGCGCTTCGCCCCGTTCTTGTCGCATTGTTGACCGTGGCTCTGTTGGGTGCGGCGCCAGCGGCGCTGTCGAGCCAATCGCCATGGGTGAGTTCGACCGACTCGAAGGTGCGACTGGTCTCCGGCGCCGTGGAAGTTGACGGCAAACCGCATCTTCTTGCCGGCGTGCAGCTTCGGATGGACAGCGGCTGGAAGACCTATTGGCGCAATCCCGGCGATTCTGGCGTGCCGCCGAGCTTCGACTTCGCCGGCTCGAAGAATCTGAAACACGCGGAGGTGCTTTATCCGGCGCCGCATCGCTTCGCCGAAGCGGACGGCACGGCAATCGGCTATGACGACGAGGTGGTGTTCCCGGTGAGGATTACGCCCGAGCGAGAGGGCGAGCCGGTGGAGCTCAGACTCGCTCTGAGCTATGGGCTGTGCAAGATGCTGTGTGTGCCAAACGATGTGAGCCTCGGCCTCGATCTACCAGCAGATGCCGCGTTGCGGCCCGGGGACGCGCCCCTGCTCGAGGCTTCGCTCGCGCGCGTGCCGAAGGCTGCGGCTCCGGATGCGCTGCCACGCATCGAATCCGTCATCGATAATCTCGATGGACCCAAACCAGAGCTTCTGATCGATGCTCTGTTCGCCCCTAATGCGACGGGGACCGACCTCTTCATCGACGCCGGCGAGACCTCCGTCCCCGTCCCGAAGCCGCTCGGGCCGCCAGATTCCGGCAAGCAGCGCTTTGCCGTTGCCTTCGCCTCCGCCAAGGAAGCCGCCGCCATCAAGGGCAAACCGCTGAAGATGGTCCTCGTGTCTGACGAGGGCTCGAGCCAAACGACCTGGACCGCGCAATAGCTCTTGCTCCCCTGAAAGGGACGGCCGGAGCGGTCGACCCCCACCCGGCGCTTGCGCGCCATCCTCCCCCTTTCAGGGGGAGGGACGAGCCGATATGGTGCCCGCGCGAGACGGGAAGCGTTTAGGAGAGCGACATGGCGATTAAAGTTGGCGACCGCCTGCCGGAGGCGACCTTCAGGGTCGCGGGTCCCGATGGGCTCGAGAGCCTGACGACAAAGGATGTGTTCGCCGGAAAGCGGGTCGTGCTGTTCGCCGTGCCCGGCGCCTTCACCCCGACCTGCCATCTCAAGCATCTGCCGGGCTTCATCGAGAGCGCCGACGATTTCAAGAAGGGGGGTGTCGACCGCGTGGTGTGCATCGCCGTGAACGATCCATTCGTGCTCGCGGCTTGGGAGGAGAAGTCAGGCGGCAGGGAGAAGGTGCTGTTCCTGTCCGACGGCAATGCCGAGTTCACCAAGAAGATCGGCATGGATTTCGACGGCTCGGGCTTCGGTCTCGGCACGCGCTCAAAGCGCTATGCCGCGCTCGTCGAGGACGGCGTGGTGAAGATCCTCAATGTCGAGGAGTCTCCGGCCGTCGCCGAAGCGAGCACCGCGTCCAAGATCCTGGAAAGCCTCTAGTCGGCCACAGGCTTGCGGCGGGCGAGCAGAAAGGGCGCCATGCCCCCACGCGCGAGCTCGTCGGCGCGCTCGTTCTCGTCATGGCCATGATGGCCCCTGACCCAATGCCAACGCACTTTGTGCCGCTCAGCAGCCTTTTCCAGCTGCTCCCATAGCTCGGCGTTTTTCACCGGCTTCTTGTCGGCGGTGCGCCAGCCGTTCCGCTTCCAGCTTCTGATCCAACTCGTGATGCCGCCGCGGAGATAGTTCGAGTCGGTGTAGAGCTCGACTTCGGAAGGCGCTTTCAGGGCCTCGAGTGCCTTGATCGCAGCGGTGAGCTCCATTCGGTTATTGGTGGTCAGAGGCTCGCCGCCCGAAAGCTCCTTGCGATGCGGCCCCGATTCAAGGATTACGCCCCAGCCACCTGGGCCTGGATTGCCTGAGCAGGCGCCGTCGGTATGGATGACGACCTTGGGCCTGTCGGCCATGCTCACTGCTCCTTGAGGCCGTAATCGCTGTACGATTTCACGCGCTGGTGGAATCTCAGCTTGCGGAGATATTCGGTAGGGTCCTTGGTCTTCACCAGCGCGTTCTCGTCGGTGTTGAGCCAGTCGAAGGTGCGGGTCAAGAGGAAGCGGAGCGCAGCCCCGCGCGCGAGCGTCGGCAGGTTCCTGAGCTCAGGCGTGGTCAAGGGCCTCACTCTCTCATAGGCCTGCAACAAAGCGCGCGCTTTGGTGACGTTGAAGCTCGCATCTTTCTCGAAGCACCAGGCATTGAGGCAGACAGCGACGTCATAGGCGAGCGTGTCATTGCAGGCGAAATAGAAATCGATCAATCCCGAGACCTTGTCGGCGAGGAAGAACACATTGTCAGGAAACAAGTCGGCATGGATGACGCCTTGCGGTAGCTGTGACGGCCAGGCCCCTTCGAGATGCTTCAGCTCTTTGCCAATCTCGGTCGAGAGGCCTGGCGTCACCTCGTCAGCGCCTTTACCGATCTCGCCGAACAGCGTCCGCCATCCCGGAAGCGACAGGCTGTTCGCCCGGTGCAACGGAAAGTCTGCGCCCGCGACATGAAAGCGCGCCAGCGCATCGCCGAGTCCCGCGCAATGCTCGAGATTCGGCCGCCTCACCCATAATCCTTCGAGGAAGGTGATCAGCGCCGCGGGACGCCCGGCGAGCTCTTTCAGGTTGCGTCCCTTGCGATCATGGACAGGGAGCGGACAGGTGATGCCGCGCGAGGCGAGATGCTCCATCAGGGCAAGGAAATAAGGCAGGTCCTCGCGGGCGACGCGCTTTTCGTAAAGCGTGAGGATGTAAGGGCCAGTCTCAGTGTGGACCAGGTAGTTCGAATTCTCGACGCCCTCGGCAATGCCCTTGAACGAGGTCAACGCGCCGATGTCATAGCTTGCGATGAAGGATTCGAGCTCCTCGTCGGAGACGTCGGTATAGACGGCCATCTAGAGCGCCGGCGTCTCTTTAAGCTCGCGCGGCAACTTAAAGGCGACGCTTTCCTGTGCCGTGGTGACGGTGTCGATCCGGGTGTCGAAGCGCGCCTTGAATGCATCGATAATCTCGTCGACCAGCACCTCGGGTGCCGAGGCACCGGCAGTGACTCCGAGCCGGCTGATGCCGCCAAACAGCGCCCAGTCGATGTCCTTCGCGCACTGGACGAGCACAGCATGAGGACAGCCCGCGCGCTTGGCGACCTCCACCAGGCGAAGCGAGTTCGAGCTGTTGGGCGATCCCACTACGATCATGCTTTCGCAGCGTGGGGCAATGCGCTTCACGGCATCCTGCCGATTGGTCGTTGCGTAGCAGATATCGTCCTTGCGCGGGATCAGCATGCGCGGGAAACGCTGCTTCAGCACATTCACGATTTCCTTGGTGTCGTCCACCGAGAGCGTGGTCTGGGTGATCACCGCGAGCTTGGCGGGGTTCTTGGGGACAAACGAACGCGCGTCGGCAATGGTCTCGATGAGATGCACGGCGCCCTTTGGCAATTGCCCCATGGTGCCGATCACCTCCGGATGGCCTGAGTGACCGATCAGCAGGATCTCGCGCCCGTTGAGGAAGTGGCGTCCGGCTTCGACATGGACCTTCGACACGAGCGGGCAGGTGGCGTCGAGCACGAACATGCGACGCAATCGCGCGGCCTCGGGCACGGCCTTAGGCACGCCATGGGCCGAGAACACGATCGGCGCGTCGGTCTCCGGGATTTCGTCCAATTCCTCGACGAAGATCGCGCCCTTGGCCTTGAGGCTCTCGACCACGTGGCGATTATGGACGATTTCATGGCGCACATAGACGGGCGCGCCATATTTGGCGAGGGCGAGCTCGACGATCTGAATGGCGCGTTCGACGCCGGCGCAGAAGCCCCGCGGAGCCGCAAGATAGATGGTCAACGGCGGACCGCCGCAATGCCTCCCATTGGCCTTAATCGTGCCGTTCATCGTCGCCTCGGTAAGGGGGTCAAGCGGTCTGGAGACGGCCCGGCAGCAAGGGGTTCAAGTGTGGCCTTGTCGCGCTTGGGGACTGCAGATAGTTTGGCGTCATTGGGGAAATTGGCAGCTCGCGACATCAAACAATCGAATTCTTGGTCGAGCCCGGCATATCAGGCGGGGAGGCCTGACATGTCAAGCCGAGGACGGACTAAGTTAGGGCATAGCGGCGCACTTATATTGCTGCGCGGATGCCGCCTTTCCGGGCTGCTTGCCGCCTCGCTTTTGCTCTCGGCTTGCGCGGTATCGACGCTCTCCAATCCGTTCCGCTCCGGCAGCGAGGACACTTCGGCTTCCGCCGTCACGCCGGACAAGCTGCTTGCAACGGCCAAGGCCGATACAGGCACCGACTTCCCCACCGGCATGAGCGCGCATTGTCCGCAAGTGGTGGCATGGCCGCGCGACCGGCTGGTCACCATCTACCAGCCAGGCCATGTCGGCGATCAGCTCGCTGTCCTGCATCGCGGCGAAATCACCAAGATGGCGCGCGAGTGCCAGCTCTATTCCGATCGCGTGGTGGTCAAATACGGCTTCGCCGGGCGCGTACTGCTCGGGCCCAAGGGCGGGCCTGGGGCCGTGACGTTGCCAGTCAGCATTCGCGTAGCGGGAACGGATCAGAAGACGCTCGCGACCGACAAGATGACGATCAGCACCACGGTGCCTCAAGGCGATCCGGCCGGCTATTTCTCGATCGTGCGCGAGATCGCCTTCCCGATCCAGATGGGCACGAGGCCGGAGGACTATAAAGTGTTCGTCGCCTTTGACCACACCCAGGCCGGCGCCGGTTAGCGCACGGAGTTCGGCGCAGTATTAGCCCCGCATTCCTGCGATCAGGCCAACGCTCGCCCCGCTCTTTCCACTTTGACGCCAAAAAACCGATCCAGCTCTCTGATAGGGCTGGCAATCTAGCCGAGGCTGCCTGCAAACGGGGACGGCCTCGCTCCATGCGATCATTAATTCGACCTCGTGCAGGGAACCGCACCACGCCGTCTACGTTGGGAACCGAGAGAGGGGATCGGCAGCATTTGTGAAAAAAGAAACGGTTGCCTCAGGGCAGGCCACGTTCGTCGCTTGTTGAGTTTGCTGCTGTCTCGCGTTCCGGTGGATAGCGTCAGTTCGTTCAGGGCGGAGGGAGTCTTTCTCCCGCTTACGTGTGGGTCGGAGAAATTCGTCGAGGGGAGTGGTCAGTAAAAGACCAGCAAGTCTCATGGGGCAGCTCAAGCTTATCCTCCCAGCCGATAAATCTGGCGGCAGTCGCCGCCTCGAGGAAAGGCGCAAGGTTCACCACCTAAGTGCCGCAGAACTTGCGGTGGTGCAGCGGTTTGCGCCTCCGACTCCGGCCCGCGGGGAGTCTCAGGGGGAAACTCAGAAGACGGCCGCCACAGAGCCATCTCCAGTTGCCGAACGCTCGCCCGCGCCGCCCCCGCCCGGATCCACTCCGACCGTCGTACCGCTAGCCCCGCCTGCATTCGCGTTTACCCGCGGGATGCGCCTGCTCATCGGCGGACTGCTCGCCGCGGCGCTAATCCCGAATTTAATCCTCGGCGTAGTATTCCTCTTCGGCGGCGGGAGCAGCGCGCCTTCGGCAAAACCGGAGACGACTGTGCCGGCAGTCGAAACGGCGAGCCACCTCGCGGTGCTCACTACGCCTCCCATTCTCGAAGCAAGCGCAGGCGACGAAGTCCCGTTTCCGATCGCGCTCGACGGCACCGACGGCGTGCCAGCCCGCAGCATCATCGCGATCAGCGGTTTGCCGCACGGAGCGAGCTTCTCCGATGGACGCCCTTACGGCGAAACCGAATGGAACCTGAGATCCGATCAAATCGGAGACCTGCGTCTCATCCTGCCCGACACGGCGAATGGCGAGTCGAAGCTCGCGATCAAGCTCATCGCCCCTGACGAGACTGTTGTCGCTGACGCCGCAACCACGCTCAAGATCGCGCCCGCCGCAAGCGCGCAGGCAGAGGCGACAGCCCCTGCCGACGCTGCACTAGCCGCCATACAGGACGATGTGGGCGTCGAGGAGAGAATTACGCCGCAAGAGGCCACGGCTGGCCCACCAACCGACGCGGCGACCACAGACGCAGCGATCGCGTCGGGCGAGGATGTGGCTGAACCTCAACCGGACAATGCAGATCAAGTCGCGTCAGCTCAAACCGAGAGCGATGAGAGTCCCGCCAACACCGTGCGGTCGGCGGCCTTTGTCAATCTGCGGGACGGTCCCTCGTCGTCATCGCGCATCATCGCAGTGGTGGCCAAGGGCGCCAAACTTTCCCTGACCGAGCGCAAGCGCGGTTGGCTACACGTTAGCGACCCGGCAACTTCGAAGGACGGGTGGATTTACAGCGGCTATGTCGAGGGTGCCAAGAAGTCGCGGCCCCGCGTGAAACGAACCGCTCGCACCGAAGCGGCGCAGAAGCCCGCATCATCATCATCATCATCATCGTTCTGGTCGAATGTCGGACGGTGGTTGGGCGGCACCTCCGCCGGAAGCTCAGCCAACGGCCCGAACTAAGCTCGCAAGTTTCTCTGCCGTAATTCGCCGGCCCGTCATGTCCGGCACGGAACTCACCGGCTGTAAGCCGCTCTTCCACAACTGCTCGAAGCCCATAAATGGCCCACACATGGCCATAGGCTGATCGATTTATCGTCCATCTTTTCAGAAGCTTAGCCCGCGCGCGCCAAGCCGCGCAGACCGGCTCGAACCTTCGTCGGTCTCTCCTTCCCACTAAAACCAAATCAGGAGACGGGCACGTCATGTTCAGAGTGCGTCAGATTGCTTTTTCATTCGCCATCCTCGGGGTCGCGGCGTCACTGCCGATCGACCTTGCCCACGCCAGGGGGCACGCCCTGAAGCGGCACACCCATTCCGCGTCGCTTGGAGGAAAGCCAGCGCGCTGGTGCGGATGGTGGATGAGAACCCAGAAGGGCGGGGGACCTGAAATGAATCTCGCGCGGAACTGGAAGAGTTGGGGACGTCCATCAGGTCCGCGTGTCGGCGCTGTGGTGGTCTGGCCGCACCACGTCGGCATGATAACTGGCCGCACTGCGGGCGGCGAGTGGATCGTGCGTTCCGGTAATGACGGTGGACGTGTGCGCGAGCGGCCCCGCTCGGTAGCTGGCGCCGTATTTCGCATCTAATTAGGCAAACAAAAACCCCGGTTGCCGCGTGCGACCGGGGCCTTCAGCGTCGAACAAGCTTTAATTCAGCCGTGACTTGAGCGCCTCGATGCCCTGCTTGACGAGCTTGTCAGCCGTCTCGGGCGTGAGGCTCTTGGCGATCACGCTTTGCGCCGCAGCGACCGCGGCCTCGGCAGCGGCATTACGCACCTCGCGCAAGGCCTCTGTCTCGGCCCGGGCAATCTTGTCCTCGGCAAGCTTCATGCGCCGCTCGAAATGCTCCTTCATCGAGCGCTGCGTCTCGGCGGCAAGGATTTTCGCCTCCTTGCCGGCCAGGCTGATGATCTCCTCCGCCTCTTTCGCGGCGTCGCCCTCCTTCCGCTTGTAATCGGCGAGCACTTTCTCCGCCTCTTCGCGCAGGCGCCGAGCCTCGTCGAGCTCCTTCTTGATCTGGGCGGCGCGATTGTCGAGCGCGACCGCAATCTTCTTGTGCACACCGAGATAGAGCACGACGCCGACGAAGATGAAAAACGATACGGCGACCCAGAATTCCGGCTCGAAGATGAATCCCATGATCAGTCTTTCCGCGCGGCTTGAACCGCTTTGTCGATCTCGGCTTTGGCCGGCGCGGTGCCGATCAGCCGGCGCACAATGTCGGCTGCGACATCCGCCGCCACCGCGTTCACGTCCTTCATGGCGGATTTTTTGGCCGCCTCGATGCGTGCCTCGGCTTCGGCGCTTTTCTTGGCGAGATCGGCCTCGAGCTTCGCGCGTTCCTTGGCCGTTTCTTCGTTGAGCTTGGCGCGGCCCTCCTCGACGATGGCATGCGCCTTCTGCTTCGCCTCGGCGAGCGCCTGCTCATAGGCGGCGATGGCTTCCTCGGTCTTGCGGCGGAGCCGATCGGCCTCAGCGAGATCATCGGCGATATGCGCCGCGCGCTTCTCGATCACCCCCCCGATGCGGGGCAGCGCGACATACACCATCAGCAGATAGAGAACGCCGAAGGTGATGAGCAACCAGACAAGCTGGGGCGCCCAATCGAGCGGATTAAGCTGCGGCATGATCGTCCTCGCGCGCAGCCGCGAACGGCGGCAGAGCTAAAACACGAACAGGATGATCAGCGCCACCACCAGGCCGAACAGGCCGGTGGCCTCGGCGAGTGCGAAGCCGAGCAGGAGATTGGCGAACTGCGTCGGCGCGGCCGACGGGTTGCGCAGCGCGCCTTGCAGATAATTGCCGAAGATCGTGCCGATGCCGACACCGGCGCCGACGAGCGCGATCGACGCGAGGCCTGCGCCGATCAATTTTGCTGCTGATGGATCCATTTCTCTCTCCCTTTGAAGGCTAGTGATGCATGTGAAGCGCGTCGTTGAGATAGATGCAGGTGAGGATGGCGAACACATAGGCCTGGAGGAACGCGACCAGGATCTCGAGCCCGGTGAAAGCCACCATGAAGGCAAGCGGCGCCCAGCCGCCGAGCAGCCCGAGCGCCACGACGAAGGCGCCGAACACTTTCAGCATGGTATGGCCGGCCATCATGTTGGCGAACAACCGCACCGAGAGCGACAGCGGCCGTGTGAGATAGGAAATCACCTCGATGACCACGAGCAGCGGCAGCATGACGATCGGCACGCCCTCGGGCACGAAGAATTTGAGGAACTTCGCCCCGTGCTTGATGAAGCCGATCAGCGTCACGCCGAGGAAGATGAACGCCGCGAGCGCGAAGGTGACGATGATGTGGCTCGTCACGGTGAACGAGTAGGGCACCATGCCGAGCATGTTCAGCACGAGAACGAACATGAACAGCGTGAACACGAACGGGAAATATTTCATGCCGTCGGTGCCGACATTGTCGCGCACCATGTTGGCCACGAACTCGTAGGAGAGCTCGGCGACCGACTGCACGCGCGACGGCACCAGCGCGCGGCTGCGCATGGCGTAGACGGTGAACAGCGTGATGATCGCGCCGGCGATCACCATGAACAGCGCGGAGTTGGTGAAGGAGGCGTCGAAACCGAACAGCTCGAGCGGAATGAGTCGCTTGATCTCGAACTGATGCATTGGGCTCGGGATGCCGCCCGCGCCGGCTGCACCGTGCTCTGCCCCTTCTGCGGCGTATGCCTCGATCACTTCGAAACGCCCTTAATCGTCGTCATCATCCAAAACTGCCGGCGGTGCCTTGTCCGGCTTAACGTCGACCTGCATGGCCTTGGCACTCCGCACCACGTTCATGATCCCAGCGACGGAGCCCAAGATCAAAAACACAATCAGCAGGAACGGCGCCGAGCCGAACAAGCGATCCAGCGCCCAGCCGATGAACCCCCCAACGGCCACGCCGGCGACTAGCTCGGTCGCGAGTCTCAGAGCCTTGCCAAGCGCGGCTCCTCGTGCCTCTGGTACCGACTGCGGCGCTGCAGCGCGCCTTTCCTTAGCATCCGCCAGTTGCTGCCCAAGCTTGTCGAGCCGCTGACGAATGCTTTCAGGGTCACGGCCGCCAGCTTCGCGACCGGACTTGTTGTCGGCTCCGGCCATTGGCACTGCTCAATTTCCGGGAGAGCCTCGGGGACCGGCTGGTCCTTAAGCTTGGCCGGCACTTTAGTTGGCGATTTGCCCCTGTCAAGGAAGTCCACGGCTTAAACGAGCCTCCAAAGGGTCATGGCCGGGCGTATCCCGGCCATCCACGATTTAGCCTGCGGCATGTTGAAAATCGTGGATGCCCGGCACAAGGCCGGGCATGACGATGTTAGTTCAGAAAGGCGCCTGGACTAGCCTGCGTCGCGCAGGCGCTCTGCGGTCTCAAGATCGACCGACACGAGTTGGCTGATGCCGCGCTCGGCCATGGTCACGCCGAACAGCCGGCTCATGCGCGCCATGGTGAGCGGGTGGTGGGTGATGATGAGGAACCGTGTATCGGTTTCCTTGGCCATCTCCTCCATGAGACGGCAGAAGCGGTCGACATTGGCGTCGTCGAGCGGCGCATCCACCTCGTCAAGCACGCAGATCGGCGAGGGGTTGGTGAGGAACACGGCGAAGATCAAGGCAAGCGCGGTCAGCGCCTTCTCGCCTCCCGATAGCAACGTCAGCGCCTGGAGCCGCTTGCCCGGCGGACAGGCCATGACCTCGAGCCCAGACTCGAGCGGATCATCGGAATCGACGAGCTTGAGCTCGGCCGTGCCGCCGCCGAACAGAGTCTTGAACAGCCGGCCGAAATGCCCGTTGACCGTATCGAAGGCTTCGAGCAGCCGCTTGCGTCCTTCGCGGTTCAGATTGGCGATGCCCTGGCGGAGCCGCGCAATAGCTTGCTCAACGTCGGCCTTCTCGCGCTCCATCTCTTCAAGCTTGGCAGAAAGCTCGGCCTCTTCCTCTTCCGCGGCGAGATTGACGCCGCCGAGGCGCTCGCGGTCGCCTTTGAGCTTCAAGAGCCGCGCCTCGACTTCAGCGAGCGGCGGGATGTCTGCGCCAGACTTGAGTTCCGCAAGCGAGAGACAAGCTTCTGGCGTACAGTCGAGCTGCTCGCGAATGGCGCGGGCGCAATCGCTCCGGCGCTCACGTGCGCCTTCGAGCAAGGCCTCGGATCGTGCGCGCGCCTCGCGCGCCGCAGAGAGTTTCTCCTGCACGTCGCGCAAGGCCCTCTCACGCTGCTTAAGTGCGGTCTCGGCAACCGCGAGATCGTCGGCTGCCTTGCTGCGCTCGCGTTCGGCTGCGGCAACGGCGTCCAGCAGTTTGGAACGGCGTTGCTCGATCTCGGCGGGGAGGTTGGCGAGTGCGGTCAGGTCGGCGCTGGTCTCTTCCTCGCGCGCGCGGAGCGTGGCGATCTGATCGCGGGCATTGGCAATCCGCTTCTGCCAAAGCTCTTCCTCGGCGGCGATCGCTTCCATCCGCTCTTGTCTGAGCTTGACCTCACGCTCGAAGCCTTCGAGCGCCGCCTCAGCCTTGGCTGCGTGAGAGCGGCTTGTTGCGGCGCGCGCCTGCGCTTCGGCAAGAGCAGCCTCGAGCTCGGAAACTGGAGCAAGCGCGGCAAGCGCAGCATCGATACGCGCTCCGTGTTGTCGGGCCTCATCCTGAGCGGAGCTTGTGCGCGCGACGGCTTCGGCGAGCGCACCAAGTTGCTTGGAATAGGCCTGCGCCGCGTGCTCGGCAGCGGCGATGGCGTCGCGCGTGCGATCGAGCTCAACGTGGGCATCCTTCGCCGACTGGCGAAGTGATTTGGTCCTTTGCGCCGCCACCTCCAACTTGCTCACGGCGGCGGCGAGATCGGCCTCGGCAGATAGTGCACGCTCTTCTGCCGCGCCGCGCTCCACCTTAAGCGCTTCGAGACGGCTTCTTTCGACTAGGCGCGCCTCCGCGGCGCTGGGCGCGCCAGCCTTGACGCTATAGCCGTCCCAGCGCCAAAGGTTGCCTTCCTTGGATACAAGCCTTTGGCCCGGCGCGAGCTTCGATTGGAGGGCGCGGCCCTGCGCGGCCTCGACCACGCCAATCTGTGCCAGGCGGCGGGAAAGAACCTCGGGCGCCGTGACGAATTTGCGGAGCGGCGTTGCACCCTCTGGAAGCTGTGGATCCGCAATGGCAGTTAGCGCGAGCCGCCAATGGGCTGGCGCAGCCTCATCGCTTGCGGCGTCAAGATCATCGCCTAGCGCAGTGCCAAGCGCCTGCTCGTAGCCGGCGGTGACTTTGATCTCCTCGACGATTGGAGCCCATTCACCGCTTGCTGGCGTGAGCAGCTTAATGAGCGTGGCAAGCTCGGTTTCGACCTCCTGGCTCACGAGCTTTGCTGAAGCTGCGAGCGCGCGCGTCTTTGCCTCGTGGAACCGCGCCTGCTCCTCCTCGGTCTCTGCCGCGGCAAGATCGGTTTCGATGGCCTCGGCCGAGGCCGAAAGACGCACGAGATCGGCATTGAGGCCGGCGAGCCCGCTATCGCTGTCGCTTTCAGCCTCGCGATGGCCAAGCTCGACGCCGATCTCGCCGGCTTGCGCATCGAGCCGTGTGAGCCGCTCTTTAAGTTCGGCCTGTTCGGCCTCGAGCCGCTCGCGCTCGGCACGCGCCTTGGCGAGTGTGGCAGTTGCTTCGTTCAAGGCCGCTTCGGCGCCGGCAAGTGCCTCAACGGCGCGAGCTGCAGCTTCACGGAGCTGCGGCTCCTCGTGCGCGCGAGAACTCGCAGCGGCGAGCTTGCGACTTTCCTCGCCGAGCCGGCGCAACATGCCGTCGGCCTCGGCGATATGCTCCTCTTCGCGAGCGAGGTCGCGCGACGCTTGCGCGAGCCTGGTCTCGAGCTCGGCCTGGCGCGCTTTGGCGCGTGCCTCCTCGCGCTCGAGCGCATCGCGCTCGACGCTCAGGCGATGGACCACGGCCGCACGCGCGGCCTCCTCATCGCGCAAAGGCTGAAGCTTCTCGGCCGCCTCGGCCTGCTGGCGCAGAGCTTCGCCTTCCGCCTTGGTTTCCTGCGCCACAGAGCCAAGCGCTTGCTGGAATGAGGCTTCCTCTTGCTCGACATGGGCGCAAGCCGCGACCCAGTGGAGGTGATGCTGCAGGGCTTCTGCGGCGCGGATCTTGCCGGAGATCTCGCGATAGCGTTGTGCCTGGCGCGCCTGACGTCGGAGCTGCTGCAGTTGCGTGGAGAGCTGGCCGATCAGGTCCGACAGGCGCGCGAGATTGCTTTCGGTTGCCTTCAACCTGAGCTCAGCCTCGTGGCGGCGGCTATGCAAACCGGCGATACCAGCGGCGTCCTCAAGCACGCGGCGGCGCTCCTGAGGCGC
>JBKPSQ010000213.1:0-8887 GCA_046735075.1 Pseudomonadota bacterium | reverse complement strand
TCCTCGATCAGGTTCTGGCCGCGTTCGAGCTCGTGATAGGGCCGGCCCATCTGATCGATCAGCGCGGGCACGAGGCGGTAGAGCAGAGGCTCCTTGGCGCCGAGGATATGCGCGTGCCGCATGGCGCGACGCATGATGCGGCGAAGAACGTAGCCCCTTCCCTCGTTCGACGGCAGTACACCGTCGGCAATCAGAAAGGATGACGCGCGCAGATGATCGGCGATGATGCGGTGGCTCGGCGCATGCTCGCCTTCCGCCTTGACCCCGGTAAGCTCGACGGAGGCCGCGATAAGCGCCCGGAACAAGTCGATTTCGTAATTGTCGTGTACGCCTTGCAATACTGCGGCGATGCGTTCGAGCCCCATGCCTGTGTCGATCGAGGGATGCGGTAGGACCACGCGCTCGCTGCCCGGAAGCTGCTCGAACTGCATGAAGACGAGATTCCAGATCTCAACGAAGCGGTCGCCTTCGGCGTCGGTGCTGCCGGGGGGGCCGCCTTTGATCGTGGGCCCATGATCGTAGAAGATCTCCGAGCTCGGCCCGCACGGACCGGTATCGCCCATCGACCAGAAATTGTCCGAACCGGAGATGCGGAGAATCTTCTCGTCGGGGAAGCCCGAGATCTTGCGCCATAGCCCTGCCGCCTCGTCGTCGTCCTGGTAGACGGTGATGAGCAGGCGCTTCTTGTCGAGAGCAAAGTCGCGGGTGAGAAGCTCCCAAGCCAGCAGGATCGCCCGTTCCTTGAAATAGTCGCCGAACGAGAAATTGCCGAGCATCTCGAAGAAGGTGTGGTGACGCGCGGTGTAGCCGACATTGTCGAGGTCGTTGTGTTTGCCGCCGGCGCGCACGCATTTTTGCGATGAGGCCGCGCGCGGAAAACGTGCCTTCTCCTGGCCGGTGAAGATGTTCTTGAACGGCACCATGCCGGCATTGGTGAACATCAGAGTCGGGTCGTGACGCGGCACGAGCGGGCTCGAGGGCACGACCTCGTGGTCATTCTTGGCGAAGAAGTCGAGAAAGGCAGCGCGGATGTCGTTCGAGCCGGTGTGGCCAAGAGTCGTGTGAGTGACGCTTCCAGACCCACCCTTGGGCTTAGGGCTCGTGTCTTTAGCGCCAGCGCCTTTCGCGCTAGCAGCCTTCGCGCTCGTGTGTTTAGCGGAGCTCATTGCAGTTGACGGGAGACCTTATCTTCGGAGGGACCGGCGCTACCCGAGCCTCGCCCTGCGGGCAAGCTCAAACGCTATTCAGCCCCTTCTCTAAAGAGAAGAGGCTTTACGGTCCTCCGTCAGACATAAGGTCAGGAAAGGAGGCTGGCAAGCGCGCTTGTCCGCTTGGCCTCAGGGATAGCCGATAGCCCTATCTAGACGCCGCGGCGTCCCCTGCGGGCGGCGCCACCAGAGAGCGGGGTCACCGAGCCATCGCCTTCGGCAAGACTGCCTTCACTTCCACTCTCGGCGGCCGCATCGGCGTCGCCCTCGAGGATCTGCCCCGCAATAAGGCCCGCGCTTTGGCGGATCGCCCGCTCGATTCGCTCTGCCGTCTCGGGATGCTCTTTCAAATAGGCCTTGGCGTTCTCCCTGCCCTGTCCGATGCGCTCCGAGTCGAAGGAAAACCAGGCGCCGGACTTCTCGACGATGCCGCCCTTGACCCCGAGATCTACGAGCTCTCCGGTCTTGGAGATGCCCTCGCCGTACATGATGTCGAATTCGATCTGCTTGAACGGCGGTGCGACCTTGTTTTTCACCACCTTCACACGGGTTTGGTTCCCGACCACCTCCTCGCGTTCTTTGATCGCGCCGATGCGCCGGATGTCGAGCCTGACCGAGGCGTAGAACTTGAGCGCGTTGCCGCCGCTCGTGGTCTCAGGGCTCCCGAACATCACCCCGATCTTCATGCGGATCTGGTTGATGAAGATCACCATGCAGCGCGATTTCGAGATCGATCCAGTGAGCTTGCGCAACGCCTGGCTCATCAGCCGCGCCTGCAAGCCGGGCAACTGCTCGCCCATCTCGCCTTCGAGCTCGGCCTTGGGCGTCAGCGCCGCGACCGAATCGATCACCAGCACGTCAATCGCTCCGGAGCGCACCAGCGTGTCAGCGATCTCGAGCGCCTGCTCGCCGGTGTCGGGCTGCGAGATCAGAAGCTGTTCCAGGTCAACGCCGAGCTTTCGCGCATAGACCGTGTCGAGCGCATGCTCGGCGTCGATGAAACCGCAAATGCCGCCGCGCTTCTGGGCCTCGGCAACGACATGTAGCGCGAGCGTAGTCTTTCCCGACGACTCGGGGCCATAAATCTCGATGACGCGGCCGCGCGGCAGCCCGCCAATGCCGAGCGCGATATCGAGCCCAAGCGAGCCCGTAGAGATAGCCTCGACCTCGACTGCCTTCTCGTTCTGGCCGAGCCGCATAATGGAGCCCTTGCCGAAGCCGCGCTCGATCTGGGAGATCGCAGCCTCAAGCGCCTTCTCTCTATCCATCTCAGCTCCTTCAACGAGGCGCAGCGCGACATTCAACATGGAGGGTCTCCCTTATTTCACAAGCCCGATCTGAGTCGCAAATGATGCTGTTTTCGCTCCGCGCCTTCTCCCGGCGTTCCGTTCAGCCTCCATTCGGCTCGTTGCGGGGAGAAGGGGCGGAGCTGCAACTGAGCACAATGTACACGTTTTGTTCTCAGTTCGCAATAGTTCTCCACGATGACTGGCCTTAGCTCGGCCTGCCGTCTGCACGTAAAGACAGAGTGGCCCGTCTCAGCGGACCTTCCTCAGGCTGGCTATTGCTGCTTCTTAGCCCCGCACTTGTTGTCTTTATCGACCCAGACGCCGCCTGCTTTCTCGCAGTCGGCCTTAGTCTTCGCATCTGTGATCGCTGCAAATGAGGGGGCCGCAAGTGCCGTTGCAAAAGCCAACGTCACGAAGGCCAAGAGAAGCCTCTTCATGGTGGTCCTCCCAATGTGATGCTTGTAATCAAAGCATTGGCCAAATGGCGCAGGGGAAACGAACGGCGGCCATTCGGGTTCAGAGGTGGGCCAATCAGCCGGTCAACGAAAAGGAGGCCGCCTCGAGCGGCGGCCTCGCGCCAGACTGAAGGGCGCGCCGCGCCGAAGTCTAAGGCTCAGCGCCGATAGAGGTAGGCGCAGCGGGCGCACCAGCAGTCGAATAGCCGGCACACCATCGTGTATCCGGGCCTGCAAAAGCCATCGAAACGGCAGGCCACGGTGTCAATCGGCGAGTAGTTCTTGACCGCCCGGGCGAGCCCGAGCGTGCCAGTCCCTGTGGTGGCATCGGCCTTCCAGACGAAAGACCCGGCGAACAGCAGGAGAGCCGCCGCCGCAATCGCGAACGCGATTCTACGCATGTTTCCCTCCTATTGGTCATGGATCCACTTTTCCCCCGTTGGAACGCGGGATCCGATGCGACCATCCATCATAGCGCAAGACGCGCTCTGCTGCACGCGCGGCATCACTCCTTGCGGCGCTATGACGGCTCTTTTTCGCACACTTGCGGCTTGGGCACGGACTTCGATGCGGCGCCGAGCGCGGCGTCGACTGCTTCACGATAGCCGAAGCGATCGATATAGGGCTTGAGCCGCGCGATCACTTTCCGCTTGAGTGACTCTGGCAATTCGTAGCGTGAGACTTGGTGCTCCGACCGCTCGCCCAGGAACTCGCGCATCGGGCCCTCGGCCCCGGCGAATCCTTCAATGTCAAGCTTGGCATAGAGGTCGCGCATGGTCGCGATCGGGTCCTTGACGAAGTCCTCATAGCGAAGCTCGACGAGGTGGTTCACTGGAATGAGGTGGCGGTCCTCCTCGTAATCTTCGGTCAGGCGCGCGAACATGTCGAGGACATAGTCGTCGAGCCAGGGATCGAGGCGCGGCGGGTTGTGTAGGCCTTGGGTCGAATAGAGCGCGCGCCAGAGCTTCACCGTCGACGGGAACACGTGGAGCGGATTGCGCGCGAGATAGACGTAGCGCGCATCAGGGAAAAGCTTGGTGAGCAGCTTAAGCCGCGCGGCATTGGCAGGGGTCTTCATAACCAGCCGCTTTTCTCCGTGCTGGAGGTAAAGCCGGCGGTAGAGCCACATATAGGCGTCAGCCCATCTCTTCTTGTCCTTCTCCGGCACGCCCTTGAAGTCGAGATAATCACTGTCGGCCGGGCCGAAACGCGGCCAGGCATGCGTGTTATAGGGCGTGCCCTGATCGAGCATCATCATGCCGAATTCTTCTTCCTGCGGGCGCTCGAAGCCGACTGGCACGTCGTCTTGCGGACGCTTCTTCGGCAGGAGCACCTTCATCACTCTGGGCAGAGTGCCTTCGGTCAGAAGGAAGTGGTGCGGGAAGAAGCATTCATAGGTCGTGGGATAGGCGAGGTTCGGATCGACCGAGAACAGGTCGTGCAGCAGCGTCGTCCCGGTGCGCCAATGCCCGATGACGAAGATCGGCGGCTTGTCGAGCTTAAGCGCACGTGCGCGCCTACCGTATTTCGCTTCGGAGATCCAGTAGAGCGGCGAGTTCCATGGAACCCAGAGGAAGAGCGCGAGCACGTCGGGAATGCAGTTCAGGGTGAAAGAGAAGCGTCCTCGCCAGAACAGCTTCATCAGCGCGCCGAAGCGCAGCCCGTACCAGAAATAGATCAGGCGTCCGCCATAGCGCTCGATTGTGAGCGCCGGCATGCGCGGCTTGGCGCGGCGGCGTCTCGTAGGCTTGCCGGCTTCCTCCGGCGGGACGACTTCGTAATCCGGCACGCGTGACGGGCTCCGATATTCGATTGCGTAATTAGTCCCGCCTTAGAGGGGAACGCAAGCAAAGGGAAGCCCCGCCGGTGAGCGTTATCGGAAGAGGGTGCGCGTTATCGGAAAGCAATTGTGATCAGCGCTGCAACGCCGCCTTCACCGCCGCGGCGAGCTCCTTCAGATCGAAGGGCTTTTGCAGGAACATGAAGTCCTCGTTCTCGGCGAGGTGCTTGCGAAACGAATCTTCTGCATAGCCAGAGATGAAAATGATCTTGAGGTCTGGGCGGTCGCGCCTGAGCTTCTCCATAAGAGTCGGGCCGTCCATTTCCGGCATCACCACGTCGCTCACCACGAGATCGACGTCTCCATGGTGATTCTCGAATACGTCGAGCGCCTCGGCGCCGGTTGACGCTTCGAGCACTTGATAGCCGCGCTGGCCGAGCGCGCGGGCGGCGAAGCTCCGCACGGCATCCTCATCCTCGACCAGCAGCACCGTGCCGCGTCCCGTCAAATCCTTGGGCTTCTCGACGCGGCGCTCACTTTTGATCTCCGCCTCGCCTGCGGTCTCGACATACCGTGGCAGGTAGACGCGCATGATGGTGCCGCATCCCTCCTCGCTTTCCGCATGAATATAGCCACCACTCTGCTTCACGATGCCGAACACCGTCGACAGTCCGAGGCCGGTGCCTTTGCCGACCTCTTTCGTGGAGAAGAACGGCTCGAAGATCTTCTGCTTCACCTCCTCGCTCATGCCGCAGCCGGTATCGCGCACCTCGATCAGCACATATTCGCCGGGCGCGATCTGGCGCGAGCCGAGCTCGCGCGACTCTCGCTCATCGACATTGGCAGTGCGGATCACGAGCTTGCCGCCCTCGGGCATGGCGTCTCGCGCATTGACGGCAAGGTTGATGATCACCTGCTCGAACTGGTGAAGATCAGCCCTTACCGGCCAGAGGCCGGACTCCTGATCGAGCTTGAGCTCGATATTCTCGCCGAGCAGGCGGCTAAGCAGTATGGAAAGGTCGGATAGCAGGTCGCCGAGCTGAAGCACTTGTGGTCGCAAGGTCTGCTGGCGCGAGAAGGCGAGCAACTGACGCACCAGCCCGGCAGCGCGGTTCGCGTTCTGCTTGATGTTCATGATGTCCTGGAAGGCAGGATCGGTCGGACGATGGTTCATCAGCAGGAAATCGGAGAAGCCGATAATGGCGGTGAGCATGTTGTTGAAGTCGTGGGCGATGCCGCCGGCGAGCTGGCCGATGGCCTGCATCTTCTGTCCTTGCGCGATCTGCATCTCAAGCGCGCGCTGTTCGGTCGTATCGATAGCGTAAGCGATCGCCGACTCGGTCTCGCCCTCGGTCCGCTCGATCGGACTCAAATAGAGCCGCCCACTACGGTCCGGAATGCCGGCAAAGGCGATGTCCACTGGCTCGATCAGCCCCTGACCCGCAAGCGCCGCGTTGAGAGCGAGCCTGAGCGCATCATGGCTTTCCGGCTCGACCAGGTCTTCGAGCCTCGCTTCGCGTCCCGCGTCGGTAGCGGCAGCAAATAGGCGCGCAAAGGCGGCGTTGGTGGCGCTGATGGCGCCGCTCGCGTCGACCGTGGCAATGGCAATCGGAGCGGAGTGGAATAGACGGGCAAATCTGAGCTCGGCGGCGCCGGCCTCGTCCCCCTCTCCCGGTCCGCGATTGATGACGAGCGCATGCGCCAATCCACCGCGAAGCCGATGCAAGACGCGCACGGGCAGGCTCGTGCCGTCAGACCTGATGAGATCGATGTCGAAGCGCCGCGTGGTTGCTTGCGGCTGGCCGCGCCCCGTGCGCGCGATCAGCGCCGCGCTGTCATGCAACATGATGCGCTCGAGTCTGGGCGGACGCCCCGCGACCTCCGAGAGATCGAGCCCAAGCCACTGGGCAAGCGTGGCGTTGAGATATTCGATGTTGCCGTCGGCATCGGCCGTGAAGAAGCCCGCAGGAGCGCTGTCGAGATAGGCGATCGCCGCCTGCACCTTGGCGAAGCTTGCCTCCTCGCGCGCGCGGTCATGCGTGATCTCATCGAGCTGCCACACCACAAGCGCGCCCTTGCGGCCAGAGCGCGGATCCGCCGGCATCGGCTGTACCGAAATGCGGAACCAGCGCGGCAGAACGCCGGCTTCGTTCTCGCCTTCGCCGGGCGGCGGTAGGCGGAACTCTTCCTTCAGGCTGCGTCCTTGCTGTGCCGCGCGAGCAAGCCGGAAGATTGCCTCGGCAAGATGCGGATTACCGGCAAAGGCACGATCAGGCGCAGGGACGGCGGACTCTGGATCGAGGCCGAGCAGATCGCGATAGGCCTCGTTTGCATAAAGCACTCGGCCTGCGCTATCGGCGATCAGCGCACCTTGCGGCAGGTTGTCGACGAAGGCTTTGGTGACATCGTTGCGCACATGCCTTGGCCCGAAATGGAGGATGCCGACGGCGCTAGCGAACAGACAGAACACGCCGATGACGGCAAGGCCGGCGAGGATGGCAAGGACGAATGGCTCGGCCATCTCGCGCGACACCACCGCGAGGCCGACCGCGGCGATGGCGAGCGCAAGTGCAAGCAGCACCACCAGCCCGACGCTCCCGTCGCGCTCGGTACGGTCGGTGACTGGCTCGGCGTAGCGCATCGGCGCATCGATGTCGGTCATGGGCCGTCAAAATAACCGATTCGACTCAACGTGACGGTGAGATTGTCACGAAAGAGGCGGCCAAGCCCATGCGTCGCAAGGCTTTTGCCCCGGGAACGAACCCGCGGGCGTGGCACTTTAAGCCTCGCGCGTGCTCGGGGCTGGATAATGACCTGTTAATTCGCAGCACGTAGGAAACCTCGTCGATGCCCGATTTCAACACCCTCGACCTCAACACCATCATACTTGCTGTCGCGGCAATTCTGTTCGTGATCGCCATCGGCGCGCTTCTGGCGTGGGCGTTCCGGACTTTTTTTGGCGGCCGGTCCACCACGCACGGTTTTCTGAGAGCGCGAGATCGCAGGCTTGGCGTGGTCGAGACAACTTCGGTCGACAATCAGCGAAAGCTGGTGCTCGTCAGGCGCGACGACGTCGAGCATCTCATCATCACCGGCGGCCCGGTCGATATGGTGGTGGAGACAGGCATAAAGGGCCGCCCCCATCTCGAGCCCCCACTGGAGGATGTGATCATCGCCAAAAGCGACCTCCGACCGGCGCCGAATTTCAGCAAAACATGAGCTTTTGCAGTTGACTGTAGCTAAAATGCCACAGGAGGTTTCACTTGTGGCAGCGGTTAAGTTGAGGTAAACAGACACTCCGAGCTTACGGCGGCCCTGTGTAGTTGGGGCAGGCGGTTGAGGCGACGCCGGTAATTTCACCGCTAGTGCCGTAAGAGCGCCGGCAGTTCCCTGCTAATGGTCCGACACCGACTGGCTCCGGCCAGTCATGTCAGTCCCCCAAACCTCTCCACTCCCCGCCCTCCAGCGGGGAGTTTTTTTATGCCAAATCCGAGCTGACGCATGCGCGACATACCTCGTTGGGCCCTCGGCATTTTCACACTGACCGCAATCGGCTCCTCCCAATGCAGCGCTTCGGAGATGCCGAAGGATTTTGTCTACTTGCGCGACGTCGAGCCGAGCATCGAGCAGGACATGCGCTACGCAACCGCCAACAATTTCACTGGCGGCCGGGTTCAGGGCTACGACGCTCCGGAATGTGTCCTCGTGCGGCAGGCCGCGGATGCGCTCAAGGCCGTACAGGCGGACGTCCGCGCCAAGGGCTTCACGCTCAAGGTCTATGACTGCTATCGCCCTGCCCACGCCGTTGCCGCCTTCGTCGAGTGGTCCAAGAAGCCCGACGATCCTGATGCCAAGATCGTCTATTACCCGAACCTGCCGAAAAGTGCGCTGTTTCCCGACTACATCGCCACACGCTCGGGCCATTCGCGCGGCGCGACCATGGATCTGACGCTCGTTCCGCTTCGAGCCAAGACTCCGCCATCAGCCGAAGCCGGCAAACCCCAACCCTGCACTGCGCCTCAATCAACTGAGGCGCCAGACGGGAGCATCGCCATGGGAACGAGCTTCGATTGTTTCGACCTCAAGTCGCACACGATCGTTCCAGGCCTGACCGACGAGGAGCGCAGAAACCGCGCGCTACTCGTCGAGGCCATG
>JBKPSQ010000212.1:0-6126 GCA_046735075.1 Pseudomonadota bacterium | reverse complement strand
GATCAGCGCGTGCCGCCGTGTCTGCACCAGCACGCCCTTGCGGGCGTCGATCAGGATGACAGCGAGGTCAGCGTTCGAGGCGCCGGTCGCCATGTTGCGGGTGTACTGCTCGTGTCCCGGGGAGTCGATGATGATGAAGCGCCGGCCGGGCGTTTCGAAATAGCGCCAGGCGATGTCGATTGTGATGCCCTGCTCGCGCTCGGCCTGAAGCCCGTCGAGCAGGAGGCTGAAATCGATCTTCTCACCGTTGACGGCGCGGTTGTGCGAGGCGAGCTCAATGGCGACGCGCTGGTCGTCGGTTACACCGGCAGCATCCCACAGGAGCCGGCCGATCAGCGTCGACTTGCCGTCATCGACCGAGCCGCAGGTGAGCAGCTTGACCAGCGCGCCGCTCTGCTGGGCTCTGGCCGCCCTCGGCTCGACGGGAACCTCTTCTCTGAGCGCTGCGACATGCATCAGAAATAGCCCTCGCGCTTTTTCATCTCCATGGCGCCAGCCGTGTCATGGTCGATCAGGCGCCCTGCCCGCTCCGAAACACGTGCAGCGAGCGTTTCCTCCACGACCGCGCCGATATCTGCGGCGTCGGATTCGATTGCCGCAGTGAGCGGCCAGCAGCCGAGCGTGCGGAAGCGCACCTTGCGGGGCACTGGGCGCTCGCCAGGCTCGAAGCGCATGCGCTCGTCGGCAACGACAAGCAGCTGGCCGTTGCGCGACACCACGGGCCGTTCGGCGGCGAAATAGAGAGGAACGACGTCGAGCTTTTCGAGCTGGACGTAGCGCCACACGTCGCCTTCGGTCCAGTTCGACAGTGGAAACACACGCACGGTCTCGCCCTTGCCAAGACGGCCGTTGAGAAGCTGCCACATCTCGGGACGCTGGCGGCGCGGCTCCCAGCGATGGCCCGCGGCGCGGAACGAGAATACGCGCTCCTTGGCGCGCGAGCCCTCCTCATCGCGGCGCGCTCCACCAAAAGCTGCGTCGAAACCGCCGGTGTCGAGGGCCTGACGCAAAGCCACCGTCTTCATAACATCGGTGTAGACCGACGGAGGATGATCGAATGGATTGATGTTGCGGGCCAAGCCATCGTGGTTGGTGTGCACGATCAGATCGAGTCCGAAGTCGCGCGCCGTCTTGTCGCGGAACGCGATCATCTCCGGAAACTTCCAGGTCGTATCGATGTGCAGCAGCGGAAACGGCGGTTTGGCCGGCCAGAAGGCCTTCCGCGCCAGATGCAACAGCACCGTCGAGTCCTTGCCGATGGAGTAGAGCAGCACCGGATTGCGGAATTGCGCCGCGGCCTCGCGGAAGATGTGGATGCTTTCGGCTTCCAGGAGCTTCAGATGAGAAGTGAGCGCTGTCATGCGGCCTTGCCCCGGTTCGGATTCATGTGCAAGCCGCATTCCTTCTTGTCCTCGTTCTCCCACCACCAGCGCCCGGCACGCGGGTTCTCGCCCGGCATCACGGCGCGGGTGCAAGGCGCGCAGCCGATCGAGATGAAACCGCGGGCGTGCAGCGGATTGAGGGGGATATTGTTGGCGGCGATGTAGGCCGTGAGGTCTTGCGTCGACCAGTCGGCGACGGGATTGACCTTGATCAGCGCGCGATCATCATCCCACGCGGCAAGCGGGGCTGCCGCCCTCTCGTCGGAATGCTCACGGCGGATGCCGGTGATCCAGCCTTGGGCGCCCTTGAGCTCGCGATTCAGTGGCCGCACCTTGCGGATCTCGCAGCAGGCCTTGCGATTCTCGACGGAGTTCTTGAAGCCGAACACTCCATCGCGGGCAACCAGCGCCTCGACCTCGCTTGCCTCCGGCGCGACGAGGCGGATGCGGATGCCGTAGCGGATTTCGGAAATCTCGACGGTCTCAAGCACCTCGGGAAAGAGACGGCCGGTGTCGAGCGTAAACACGTCGATATCCTTGATCCCTGACTCGGCGATGGCATGCAGGATCGCCTGATCCTCAAGCCCTAGGTTGGTCGAGAAGACGATGCGTCCTTCGACGCGCCGGCGCATTTCCCGGATGCGGTCGGCCAGATTCTTTACCCGTGAAAGCCGATTGCTGAGCTCCTCGGCCTCTTTCTTGGATGCATTCCAGCGGAGGGGTTGAGGGTTACGCAAACCCGGCTGATAAGCATGGCGCAAGCGGGTAAGCGCCGCTTTCCAGGTCTCGATGCTGCCCTCGTCGGCAACCTCGGCGGTATCGAAGCCCGAGCGCAACAAGAACGGCGCCAAGTCCGGGATCATGTAGCCGACGGCCCTGATCTCGCCTTGGAAGCCGTGCCGCTCACGCAGCAAGACGGCAAGGGAGTATGCCCGCCCATCGCCGAAGGCATGAAATCGAAGCGCGACCACTCCCCCTGCCGCGGCGGCAGCCTCAAGCGCGGCGCTATCGGAGGTCGGTTCGAGCACCGTTGTCGGCTCGCTGACATCAGCGATGACGGAACCGGTATGAAGATCAAACAGCGCCATAAAGTGCCTCCTTGAAGGGCGCCGGCCCAATCCTCCGCCACGTGGCGAGGAAATCCTCGCCGTCGCTGCGATTGGCAAGATAGGTCTCGATAATGGTGTCGATCGCCTGCGGCACCGCCTCGGCCCGGAAGCCTGGGCCGATGATATGGCCGATCGCGGCGTCGTCCTTGGGACTGCCGCCGAGCGAGATCTGATAGAGCTCAGTGCCTTTCTTGTCGACACCGAGAATGCCGATATTGCCCGCGTGGTGGTGACCGCAGGCATTGATGCAGCCCGACATGTTGAGACGAAGCGGACCGATCAGCTCCTGACGCTTGGGATCCTCGAAACGCTTGGCGATCTCCTTGGCAATCGGAATCGACCTGGCATTGGCGAGATTGCAGTAATCGAGCCCTGGGCAGCAGATCATGTCGCCCAGAAGTTCGTTGTTGCCGACGGCTAGCCCGGCTTTCACAAGCTCGTCATAGATCGCGAGCAGATCTGACCTCACGACGTGCGGCAGCACCAGGTTCTGGATGTAGTTCAGGCGAAGCTCGTTATGGCTGTAGCGCTCGGCAAGATCGGCGACGAGCTCCATCTCTTCGGACGTCGCGTCGCCGGGTGTGCGGCCGGGCTCCTTCAGCGCGATCACAACGATGCAATGTCCCGGCACGCGGTGCGGCCTGACATTGTTCTTGAGCCAGTTGGCGAACACGGGATCGGTGATCCGCCGCTGCTCCACCTTTTCATCCACGATCGGCCCCGGGACGAGATCGGGCGGCGCGAAATAGGACTGGATGCGGAGCAGCTCAGACTCCGGCAAATCGATCGCGTCCTTGCGCGGTGAGGCGGCCCAATCGGCTTCGACCTCCTCGCGGAATTTGTCGATGCCGAGCTGGTTGACGAGGATCTTGATGCGCGCCTTGTTGAGGTTGTCGCGGCGCCCATAGAGATTGTACACGCGCAAGATTGACTCGATGTAGGAGAGGAGGTGCCGCTTCTCCAGGAACGGTCGAATCTCGAGGCCGACATAGGGCGTGCGGCCCATGCCGCCACCAACGAATACCTTGAAGCCGTTCTCGCCGTTCGGGCCCTTGACGATCTTCAGCCCGATGTCGTGGAACAGAACCGCGGCGCGATCTTCGGCGGCGCCCGTGATGGCGAATTTGAACTTGCGCGGCAACCAGCTGAATTCCGGATGCACGGTCGACCACTGACGGATCACCTCGCACCAGGGCCGCGGGTCTTCGAGCTCGTCGACCGCAGCACCGGCGAAGGGATCGGCGGTAACATTGCGGAAGGAATTGCCGCTCGTCTGAATGCAATGCATCTCGACATCGGCCAGCGCAGCCAAGATGTCCGGCACATCGACCAGCTTGATCCAGTGATATTGGAGATTGGTGCGCGTGGTGAAATGGCCGTAGCCGCGATCCCATTTGCGCCCGATCATGGCGAGCTGGCGAAGCTGCCTTGGGCTGAGCACGCCATAGGGAATGGCAATACGCAGCATGTAGGCGTGGAGTTGGAGATAGAGTCCGTTGCGCAAGCGCAAGGGCCTGAACTCGTCCTCGGTCAGCTGGCCTGCGAGCCTGCGATCGACCTGCTCTCTGAACTGCGCCACGCGTTCGCGCACGAAAGCGTGGTCGAACTCGTCATAGCGGTACATCGTACCAATCCTCAGTTAATGTGGTGCGGTGCGAGGCGCGGATGCGCTCACGCACGGAGAGAGCATGGACGCCGCTGGCATCGACTGCGACATCTATGGGATAAACCGAAACGACCTTGCGCTCCTTCACGGCCTTCGCGGCGTCAGCCTCGAGCGCCTTGACCTCGTCCTCGGTCTCGGCGCGGCGCGCATGCGCGATATCCTCAGTCCAGCTGCCATCGGCAGCGAGATAGACGACAATGCCGTCGGTAAGACGGTTGGCTGTGACGACGCTAGGCATAGAGACGCTTGACCTCCTCTAACGCGAGGATGTCCTCGACAATGCCATTGGCCTGCAGGCCGGCGACTTCACCGAAGATGAGGACGGCAGGGCTCTTGAGGCCGAGGCGCTCTGGGTTGGCGGCCAGATCGGCGATGGTCGCGAGCACACGGCGCTCGTCATCGCGGCTCGCATTCTCCACTGCGATAACGGGAAGCGAGGGGTTGAAGCCCGCTTCGAGCAGCTTGTTGGCGACCGCCCCGGCAGTGCTGACGCCCATATAGACGAGCAGCGTATTCTTGCCGCCGGACAGCGCGGCAAGATCGAGATGCTCGAAGGAGGGCTCCTCGCCGCCGGCCTCGTGGCCCGATAGGAAGGTTACGGTGTGGGACAGGTCGCGATGGGTGAGCGGGATTTGCAGGCTCGCGGCCGCGGCGATGCCGGCAGTAACGCCGGGCACGATCTGAATGGCGATGCCGGCGGCGCGAAGCGCGTCTAGCTCCTCACCGCCCCTGCCGAAGATGAAGGGATCGCCGCCCTTGAGTCGCACCACGGTCTCGCCGGCGCGTGCCCGCTCGATGAGGAGCCTATTGATCTCCTCCTGCGGCACGCTGTGCGCGCCTTTGGCCTTGCCCACGGAGATAAGCTCGGCCTCGCGGCGCGCGTGATCGAGTACGCCCTCGCCAATCAAACGGTCATAGAGAATGACATCGGCGGCTTTGAGCGCCCGCACCGCCTTCACGGTGAGAAGCTCTGGATCACCGGGACCTGCGCCGACAAGAAGCACGCGGCCGCGCGCGCGCGGCTCGCCAGCAGCTTCATCGATTGCATCGGCAATCAGCGCACGGGCCTTGTCCTCATCGCCTTCGAGCATTGCCTCGGCCGCGGCGCCTTCGAACACGGCCTCCCAGAACTTCCGGCGCGGCGGACCTGACGGCAGCCTGTCGGCAACGGGGCCGCGGAACTCTGCGGCAAGCTTGGCGAGCGCATCGAGACGCGGGTGAAGCTCCTGCTCGAGCCAGGCACGCAGGCGCTGAGCGAGAACCGGCGCTGCGCCCGAAGTGCCGATGGCAACCGTGACCTCGCCGCGATCGACGATGGCCGGAAGCGCGAAGGTGCAAAGTTCCGGCCGGTCGGGAACATTGACCGGAACGCCGAGCGCGCGGGCGATGGCCGACACGCGCGCATCCTCCTCATCGTCCTCGGTGGCGGCGATGACGAGGGGCCGGCCGCGCAACTGATCGATGCCGGGATGCGCCGGGACGAGCGATACGAGCTTCTGCTCGGCGAGCGCGGTAAGCTCTGGCACGACATCGCTAGCGGCGACATCGACGCTTGCGGCGCGCTTCAGCAGCAGCCGCGTCTTGACGGCGGCAAGCTCTCCTCCGCCGACCACGAGGGGCGGCTTGCCGTCGAAGCTCACCAGGATGGGGAAGGTCCGCATCGCGTTATCCTCCCATCACCAGCCGTTCGGCTGGTGCATCGGCGAGGCTCTCGGGAGCAAGTTCAACCTCCAGCCCGTCAAGCTCCTTCGACATGATGATCTGGCAGCAGAGCCGCGAGCGCTCGTCGACATTGAACGCGCCGTCGAGCATCTCGAGCTCCTCCGAGGTCGGCGGCGAAAGCTTCGCCAGCCAATCTTCTGCCACCCAGACATGGCAGGTGGCGCAGGCGCAAGCCCCGCCGCACTCGGCCTTGATGGGAAGGCCCCAGTCGCGGATCACCTCCATCACCCGCCAGCCCTCAAGGGCT
>JBKPSQ010000211.1:0-9780 GCA_046735075.1 Pseudomonadota bacterium | reverse complement strand
ACGTTTTCCTTGGCAATTCAAAGCTGTGATGAACACCGCCAGCGAAATTCCTTCAGCCGATACGGTCTATGACGCGGCGGTGGTTGGGACAGGCCCCTCGGGGCTTGTGGCTGCTCTGGCGCTTCAAAAAGTTAGCGCAAGCGTTGTGGCTTTGGGTCCAGCGCCGAAAAATCCCATTTCGAGTTCTGTTGAGACGAGAACGGCGGCGCTGCTCGCAAGCTCGGTTGATCTGCTCAAGACCCTCGACGTCTGGAACAGTCTCAAAAGCGAAGCGGCGCCGCTCAAAGCGATCCGCATCATCGACGCTTCACGCAGCCTCTTCAGGGCACCAGACATCGAATTCAAGGCGAGCGAGCTCGACCTGGAGGCCTTTGGCTACAACATTCCCAATACCGCCCTGGTCGCGGCACTCTACGCGCGCGCCAGCGAGATCTTGCCTTCGATAATCTCGGCCAGCGTCGAAATCATTGCCATCAACTCCGAGAAGGCTCTGCTTACCTTGAGCGGAGAGGCCCAGGTTGCGGCGCGTCTTGTCGTCGGCGCTGACGGTCGAAACTCGCTCTGTCGGCGGAGCGCCGGCATCGGCTTGAGCGAGCGCCAGTACGATCAGGCCGCCATCGCCTCAAGCTTCAAGCATGGGCTGCCGCATCGAAGCGTCTCCACCGAGTTCCACAAAGAGAATGGCTCGGTCACTGCGGTACCCCTCCCCGACCCTCACGCCTCGAGCTTGATTTGGGTCGGATCGCGCTCCGAGATCGCCACGCTCATGCAGCTCGAGCCTGAGCGCTTCGAGGAGGAGCTTGGCGCGCGGCTTGATGGTCTGCTCGGCTCTATCTCCGGCTTGGGTGCACGCGCCGAATTTCCCGTGGCGGGGCTTAGCGCCGATACTCTCGCAGCGAACCGCACCGCGCTCGTCGGTGAAGCAGCTCACATCCTGCCGCCGATCGGCGCCCAAGGCCTCAATCTCGGTTTTCGTGACGCCGCAGCACTTGCCGACTGCGTTGGCGCCGCATTGAGGCGCGGTGGCGATACTGGCGGAGAAGAAGTGCTTGCTTCCTATCGGCGGGCACGCCAGCTCGATATCATGACGCGCACGCTCGGCGTCGATCTGTTGAGCCGTTCCCTGCTCAGTCCGTTCCTTCCGATTCAGGCAGCGCGCGGACTCGTCTCGCATGGCCTCAAGGCACTTCCCCCTTTGCGGCGCATGGTCATGCGCCTCGGACTTACCCCTCCGAGCGAGCTTCCGACCCTTATGCGGCCCGCGGAAACTGAAGGTTGACGTCAGGCTTGACGCCCCTGCCGCCATTTTGCCACGAGGTTCCCTCACCGCTCTTCGGGTCTAACGGGAGGGAGCGGCCCACTTGGGCAAGCCTGTCAAAGTCTCGCGCCTCCTCGACCTCCGCTATCAGGCCGAGTATGTGGGCCTGCGCTTCCTGATCGGGCTGGTGCGCCTGTTGCCGCTCGACATCGCCTGCGCCATCTCGGCCAAGATGTGGCGATGGATCGCGCCGCATAATCGGAGGCACAAGCGCGCTCTTGCCAATCTCGAGCGCGCCTTCCCGGAGAAGACACCGGAGGAGCGCGAGCGCATCGCGCGCGACATGTGGGCAAATCTCGGCCGCGTCATGGTCGAGACCATGTGCATCGACCGCATCCTGGACCAGCCTGATCGCCTCCACGTCACCAATGGACATTGGATCACCCGCTACCGCGAGAAGATGGGGCCGGTGCTGATCGTTACCATGCATATGGGGAATTGGGAGCTCGGTATGTGGCCGGTGACATTGGCCGGCGTCCGGCCCGCCGGCGTCTACCGCCAAGTCAAGAACCCTTACGTCGATCGCTATCTGCGCTCGCAGCGCGAACGACTTTATCCGGGCGGTCTGTTCGGCCGCGGCCGCGCTGCCGGACAGGATGAGACGCAGAAAACGGCGCGCCTGATTATGGATTACGTGCGCCAAGGCGGCCGCCTCGGCTTCATCTCCGACCTGTACGACGCCAACGGCATCGCGGTGCCGTTCTTCGGCCATCCCGCCAAGAGCATGCCGATCGCCGCCATGATCGCGCGGCGGGTCGGCGCCCGCATCTGGATCGGGCGCTGCATGCGCATCGGCAACCGCGCCTGCTTCGACGTCAATGTCAATGAGCTATCGATCCCTCGCACCAGCAACCAAGCCGAAGACATCCGCTCCATCACGGCAGCAATCCAGCGCTACTTCGAGACCTGGATTCGCGAGACACCTGAGCAGTTCATGTGGTCGAACCGGCGCTGGTCTTGAGGACAACCTGTAACGGCCGTTGACAGCCCCAGCGGGTTTCGCTCTTATCGCCGTAAAGACTAAAAAAGGGGGCTAGGTGTCGACTATGCATGCCCGCAACGCCAAGTTTCAGATCGGCCAGGTGGTGCGCCACCGGGTCTATCCGTTCCGCGGCGTGATCTTCGACGTCGATCCGACCTTCAGCAATACCGAGGAATGGTACCGGTCCATTCCGCAGGACGTAAGGCCGAGCAAGGATCAGCCCTTCTACCATCTGCTCGCCGAGAACGCCGAGACCGAGTACATCGCCTATGTCTCGGAGCAGAATTTGGTGGCCGATGCTTCCGAGGAGCCGTTGCGCCATCCTCAAGTGTCTGAGCTCTTCGAAGATCTAAAGAACGGCGTTTTCCAGTTCCGCTACCTGCAAGAGCACTGAGCAGCATCACTGTCTTAGGAAAGCCAAAGGCCGCCCCGAATGCCGGAGCGGCCCTTTTGATTTCTAGCTCTCGTTAGTTCGCCTATGGTGTCGCTGGAGCTGGCGTTGCCGACTTCTTCTGTGCCGCGGCGGTGTTTCCGGCCGGTGCACCGCCACCTGCCGGCGCGGTCTGCTGGGCCTCTTTCTTCTGCTGTGCCTCTTGTGCCTTGGCGGCAAGCTCGGCCTGACGCTTGCGGAACATCTCCATCAGCTGACGCCGCGACTCTTCATATTTCGCGCTGTCGACCGGCGCGCCGTCATAAGCCTTGGCGAAACCGGTCAGAGGAACCGGGAAGCCCATGGTTTTCTGCTGGATGTTCATGGCAGCAACGACCATCTGCTTGCCCTTGCGCATGCTGTCGAACATTTCCTTGGTCAGCTCGAGCTGAACCTGGCAACTCGTGGGAAAACAGATCGTGTATTGCAGTTGGATCGGCTGCCCGTCGTCGATCTTGATCTGCACGCCTGCGGGGATCACCAGCGCGTAAGCGGTTGGCACCCTGACAAGAAGCTGCTGCTTCTCCTCGCCCTCGACCTTGCGAACGGCGGCAGCGATGAGGACCATGCCGGTGTTGGGCTCGAGGCCCTCATGATTGGTGAGGCAGATCTCCTTGTTCTGGGTCTGCTCGCTCTTCATGCAGAGCTTGACCCAGGCGTCCTCCGGCGGAGCGCCCGCAGCGGCATCACCAGAAGTGATCGGGCTGGTGCCGGCAGGGGAAGCGGCGGCTGGTGCGGCTGGCGCGGACGGCTGCGACTTCGGCGCCGCCGATGATTTGGGTTGCACCTGCTGGGCGAACGCGGCAGGCATCGCCAGCGCTAAAGCGAGCGCGCCCGCGCCGGCGCACAGCGTCAGTCGAGCCGCGCAGCGGCTTAGCATGTTCGATCGAACCCTGGACCAGACCATTACGACCTTTCCTCTCTTGGCGGGCAGGTTTGGGTCTGTGACCGGATGACCCCGTGCCCCGCGTCCCGTATCTATAGGGTCAATACCCGAATTGAGGCGTAGCCGTGGCTGATAGCCTTGAAACCAAGGACGTTATGGGTCCTTAGCTGGCGCCCCGTAACCCTTCCCATTTTGCCCGCAGCCTTAGCGCAAGATTGCCTTGCGGGCGATGTTACCCTTAACTCCTGCTGCAATGCGGAATGCATCTATAGCCACGCGCGCTGCCCGTTGAAAGCCCCTATTTCATGGCCGGTCCTGGCCCTCATTTTGCTCCTTCCTGGCAGCGCGTGGGGAGAGCCGGCGGCAGGGATTGCCATGCACGGCAAGCCGCGCGAGCCTGCGGGCTTCACGCATTTTTCCTACGCCAACGAAGGTGCGCCTAAGGATGGACGCATCGTCCTGGCAATGCAGGGCTCTTACGACAGCCTCAATCCATTGATCGTCAAAGGCGCGCCGGCCGACGGCGTGCGCGAATATGTCTATGAGAGCTTGCTCGCTCGCGCCAATGACGAGCCCTTCACGCTGTACGGGCTGATCGCCGAGGCCGTCGAGACGCCGCCCGACCGGAGCTATGTCGAGTTCACGCTGAATCCGAATGCGAAGTTCTCGGACGGGACGCCGATCACCGTCGACGACGTGATCTTTTCGCACGCACTGCTTCGCGATCACGGGCGGCCAAACCATCGTTCCTATTACCGCAAGGTGACCAAGGCCGAGCAGACCGGCGAGCGCAAGGTGCGCTTCACCTTCGATCAAAGCGGCGACCGCGAGATGCCGCTGATCATGGGCTTGATGCCGGTGCTGCCGAAGCACCTCATCGATCCGGATCAGTTCGAAAAGACGACGCTCACCCCGCTCATCGGCAGCGGTCCCTACCTGATCGACCGAGTGGACCCTGGCAAGTCGATTAGCTTCAGGCACGACCCGAACTATTGGGGCCGCGATCTTCCGGTCAATCGCGGGCTCTACAATTTCGATGAGATCCGCTTCGACTACTACCGTGACGCGGGCTCGATGTTCGAGGCGTTCAAGTCTGGGCTGGTCCAGCTTCGCAACGAGGAAGACCCGATCCGCTGGACCGAAGGCTACGACTTTCCAGCGGTGCGCGACGGCCGCGTCGTCAAGGAGGAGCTACCGGTCGAGACGCCGGCCGGCATGTCGGCGCTCGTATTCAACACGCGGCGTCCACAGTTCGCCGACGCGCGCGTCCGCCAGGCGCTCATCAAACTGTTCGAGTTCGAATGGGTGAACCGCACGCTCTATCACAGCCAGTATGCGCGCACCGAGAGCTATTTTGCGCGCTCTGACCTGTCGTCACATGGGCGGCCCGCGGACGCGACGGAGCGCGCGCTGCTTGCGCCTTACGCGAGCGAGATCAAACCGTCCATCATGGACGGGACCTTCTCCTTCCCGGCGAGCGATGGCTCAGGCGAGAACCGCGACGGGCGGCGCGAAGCGTTGCAGCTCCTGCAAGATGCCGGCTATCAGCTCAAGAATGGCAAGCTCGTCAATGTCGCGACCGGAGAGCCCTTCCAGTTCGAGATCTTGGCGGCAACCCGCATTCAGGAGCGGCTGCTCCTCACCTATGCCAGCGCGCTGAAGCAAGTCGGCATCGACGCGCGCATCCGCCAGATCGACTCGGCACAATATCAGCGGCGCAAGCAGACCTACGACTTCGACATGATCCAATATTTCTGGCCGGTCTCGTTGTCACCGGGAAACGAGCAGTCGTTCCGCTGGGGAAGTGATGCTGCCGTGACCGAAGGCTCGTTCAACTATCCGGGCGTGAAGAGTGCAGCCGTCGACGCCATGATCGAGGCAATGCTCAAGGCCGAGGATGAGCAGAGCTTCGTGTCGGCCGTGCGCGCGCTCGACCGCGTACTGTTGTCTGGCGACTACGTCATCCCGCTGTTCCATCTGCCGCGGCAGTGGGTTGCTCATTGGCGCGAGTTGAAGCGGCCCGAAACCACGCCGCTCTACGGCTATCAGATCGACACCTGGTGGATCGATCCATTGTCGGGCACGGCGTCAACCGGCGCGAGCACGCCCTGAGCGCGGTCAGGCCGCCTGCTTGACCGCGGCAGCGATCTTGACGAGGCGCTTCAGCAAATCGCGGGTGCCGGTGAGGCGCGCTTCGGGACTATCCCAATTGGCATAATAGATGAGCCGGTGGTCAGGCTGGAGCTTGATGCGACTACCCTCCTCGCGGATGAAGGCGATAAGCCCTTCCGGGTTGGCGAAGGTCTTGTTGCGGAAGGCGATCACCGCGCCTTTGGGCCCGGCATCGATCTGCTCGATTCCAGCCTGACGGCACAGCCCCTTGATCTCGACCACATCGAGGAGATGCCGCACTTCCTCAGGCAACGGACCGAAGCGGTCGATCAGCTCCGCCGCAAACGCCTCGATTGCCTCGTGCGTCTCGACGCCTGACAGACGCCGGTAAAGCCCAAGCCGCACTTGCAGGTCGGGCACATAGTCCTCCGGGATCAAGACTGAGGTGCCGAGATTGATACGCGGCGACCATTGATCCTCGACCTCGCCAGCCTGTCCGCCCCTGAGCGCGGCCACGGCCTCTTCCAGCATCGACTGGTAAAGCTCGAAGCCGACCTCCCGGATATGCCCTGACTGCTCCTCGCCGAGCAGATTGCCGGCGCCCCTGATGTCGAGGTCATGGCTCGCCAGCACGAAGCCTGCACCAAGCGTGTCGAGCGACTGGAGCACCTTGAGCCGTCTTTCGGCGCCGGGCGTGAGCCGCGCATCGGCGGGGATGGTGAAATAGGCGTAGGCCCTGATCTTCGACCGCCCCACCCTGCCCCGCAATTGATAAAGCTGGGCAAGCCCAAACATGTCGGCACGATGCACGATCAGTGTGTTGGCCGATGGAATGTCGAGGCCAGACTCCACGATCGAGGTGGAAAGGAGCACGTCATATTGGCGATCGTAAAAGGCGTTCATCACTTGGTCGAGCTCACGACTTCCCATCTGGCCGTGGGCGCGCGCGACCTTCAGCTCAGGCGCGTGCTCTTCGAGGAATGCCGCCGCATCGTCGAGGTCTGAGATGCGCGGCACCACATAGAATGTCTGGCCGCCGCGGAATCGCTCGCGCAGCAGAGCTTCGCGCAAGATGACCGGATCGAACGGCGTCACATAGGTGCGCACGGCGAGGCGATCCACCGGCGGCGTCGAGATGAGCGACATCTCGCGCACGCCGGACAGCGCCAATTGCAACGTGCGGGGGATAGGCGTCGCCGTCAGGGTCAGCACGTGGACATCCTCGCGAAGCTGCTTTAGCCGCTCTTTATGCTGCACGCCGAAATGCTGCTCCTCGTCGACAACGAGCAACCCGAGATTGGCGAACTCCACCGACTTCGCCAGCAGCGCATGGGTGCCGATGACGATGTCAATGTCGCCAGACTTCAAGCCCTTCTTCACGTCGGCACGCTCTTTGGGCGTAACCAGCCGCGAGGCTTGGGCGATCTTCACCGGGAAGCCGCGGAAGCGTTCGGTGAAGGTGTAGTAGTGCTGCCGGGCAAGCAGCGTGGTCGGCACCACCACGGCGACCTGCTTGCCGGCAAGCACGGCGATTAGACTCGCGCGTAGCGCCACTTCGGTCTTGCCGAAGCCGACATCGCCGCAAATGAGCCGGTCCATAGGGCGTCCGCTCGCAAGGTCGCCAAGCACGGCTTCAATACTCGTCTCCTGGTCCTCGGTCTCCTCGTAGGGGAACCGTGCCGAGAACTCGTCATAGAGACCGTCAGGCGGGGTTAGCACCGGTGCCTGGCGCAGCTCGCGCAGCGCTGCGACCTTGATCAGCTTCTCTGCCATGTCGCGAATGCGCTTCTTGAGGCGGGCTTTGCGTGTCTGCCACGCTACGCCACCGAGCCGGTCGAGCTGAATGCCCGCTTCGTCAGAGCCGTAGCGACTGAGCAGCTCAATATTCTCGACGGGCAGATAAAGCTTGTCCCCGCCTGCGTAGTGCAGCTCGAGGCAATCATGCGGCTTGCCGGCCGCCTCGATCGCAGTCAGCCCGACGAAACGGCCAATGCCGTGATCGGCATGTACCACCAGATCGCCGACCGAGAGGCTTGACACCTCGGTGAGCACATCGGCGCCGCGCTTGCCTCGCGTCTTGCGCACCAGCCGGTCGCCGAGGATGTCCTGCTCGTCAATCACGGCGAGGCCAGGCGCCTCGAAGCCGGTCTCGAGCGGCAGCACGGCGAATGTCGTCGTCGCGTGCGGCAGCGCGAGCGCGTCGGCGAACGTTTCCACACCCTTGGTCTCGCCGACGCCATGCTCCCAAAGCAGCGTGGCGAGCCGCTCGCGCGCGCCGTTGCTCCAGCACGCGACGATCACTCGCTTGTCCTCGCCCTTGAGGCGCTTGGCATGAGCCACGACGGCGTCGAACACATTGGCGCCTTCGGTTTGGCGCTCCGCGGCGAAGGAGCGCCCCTGCCGGCCGCCGAAAGAGACGATCTTGCCGCCCGGCGTCTCGGGATGCTCGAACGGATCGAGCGCGATCGTCTGCCGCGCGGCTAACGCCTCCTGCCACTCGGCCTCATTCAGAAACATGCTTTGAGGCGGCACGGGATGATAAGGCGGCGCGCCGAAGGCCTTGCGCTCTAGAGCCTCCGCGCGCGCCTGGTAATGGTCGGCCACCTGCTCGAGACGCCTGGTGCGCGCATCGTCAACCAGGGGATCGAGGCCGACGACCGCATCCTGGAGATAATCGAGCAGTGTGTCGAGGCGGTCATGGAACAGCGGCAACCAGTGCTCCATGCCCTGATGCTGGCGGCCGGCAGAAATCGACTCGTAGAGCGGATCGTCTCCGGTGACCGGACCGAACAGCTCCACATAGCGTTGGCGGAAGGCGCGGCGCACGTCCGGCGTAAGCGCAAGCTCGCTCATAGGCAGAAGTTCGACGGTATCCAGTCTCGCCGCCGTGCGCTGCGTGTCAGGATCGAAGGCTCTGATCGATTCCAGGGTGTCGCCGAAGAAATCGAGTCGGACGGGCTGAGCTCCAGGCGGATAAAGGTCGAGAATGCCGCCGCGCACCGCGTATTGGCCGGGATCGGTGACCGTGCCCGCCCGCCCATAGCCTGACACTTCGAGGCGCTCGATCAAATCCTGCATGCTCACGGCATTGCCTGGCGCGAGCCTCATGCTCGACGCGGCGATGAATTTCCGCGGCGGCACGCGCTGGACCACCGCGTTCACAGTCGTGAGAACGATGAGTGGTTTGCCGCTGCCAGCGGTGTTTCGATGCGTAAGCTCGGAGAGTGTCGCGATGCGGCGCGCGATGGTCTCCGCGTTGGGAGCCACTCGGTCGTAAGGAACGCCGTCCCAAGCAGGAAACGTCAGCACTGTCACGTCCGGGGCGAAGAAGGCGAGAGCGTCCTCGAGCGTGACGAGGCGGTTAGCATCGCGCGCGATATGAAGAATCGGGGCGCCGTGCGCGGTACGGCGGGCAAGCTCGCCGAGTAAGAGCGCATCGAGTCCTTCAGGGACCCCACTCGCGATTGCGTGCGGCGTTTTGAGCAAGCGGTCGACCGGCAGAGATGGAAAGGAGGGCTTAACTGCCATGAGAGAGTTAGAGTTTAGTCCGTCTGCTCAAGGCCGTGGAAACGCTTGAGTTGCCCAATCAGTTCGTCAAGGTCGGCCTCGCCAAGCGACCGGCCACCGAACACCGACATCTCGATGTCGGGGTCAGGCGTTTCGATCAGGCGCTCGAACACGCCGATCTCGGCGGCATTCATTCCGTCGAGCGCCGCCTCGGCGAATCGGCCAAGCAGGAAGTCCATCTCCTTGGAGCCCCGGTGCGCCGCCCGCCACAATGCGCGGCGGCGGCGCATCCCGAGATCGCTGCCGGACATGACCATGGGTTTCAGCCTGAGAGGATGGTTTAGACCGGGCGCGCTAGCATCTGTCAAGCCGCTCGAAATTTGCTTTACGGTGAGAGGATGTCCGCGACGCGACCTCCGTTCTTAGCACCTCTGTTTGCCACGGTACGTTCGCTCAAGGGCGTCGGTCCTAAGGTTGAGGCACTACTCAACAAGCTTGTCTCCGCTCGCGCTGGCCACGCGCTGGTCATCGATCTCCTCTGGCAT
>JBKPSQ010000210.1:0-12453 GCA_046735075.1 Pseudomonadota bacterium | reverse complement strand
CGATGGTGAACAGCATGCCAGGCTTAAGCGGGAGACCTTCGCCGGGCTCGCCGTAATGCAGGATATTGGGGCGGTCGTGGAACACACGGCCAAGCCCATGGCCGCAGAAGTCGCGCACCACGCTGCAGCGCTCGCCTTCGGCGTAGCTCTGGATCGCCGCTCCGATATCGCCCGTTGTGGCTCCCGGCTTGACTGCCGCGACCCCTTTCATCAGGGCATTGTAGGTGACTTCGAGCAGGCGTTCGGCCGCGCGCGGGATCTTGCCCACGCCGTACATGCGGCTCGAATCGCCATGCCAGCCGTCTACGATGAGCGTCACGTCGATATTGAGAATGTCGCCCTCTTTCAGCGCACGCGGGCTCGGGATGCCGTGGCACACCACATGGTTCAGCGAGGTACAGATCGACTTCGGAAAGCCGCGATAGTTGAGCGGGGCGGGAACGGCGCCGTGGTCCATGGCAAACGCGAACACGAAATCGTCGAGCGCCTCGGTGGTGACGCCGGGTTTTACCTCATCGACGAGGAGATCGAGGACTTCGGCCACGAGCCGACCCGCCTTCGCCATGCCGGCGAAGGCTTCCGGTCCGTGCAGCTTGATCTTGGTGTCGCGCGACTGGGCGCGGGCGAATTCGAGATTGGACATTGGAAGCGATTATAAGTGAACTTTGGTTCACTTAAGGCGAAATCCCGCATTCTGCAACGGCAGCCGACGCGCTTTCCCCCCTTTACGCGCTGAAAATGGATAAGACTGGCAATGACGGTCGATGATGATCGCCAGCCCTCAAAGTTAGATCGCTTCACATGTCAGATGCAGCCCCGAAAACCGTCACTGCCGCGCTTGTTGTTATCGGTGAGGAAATTCTGTCGGGACGGACCAAGGACGAAAATATCTCCTATATCGCCAGCTATCTCACGCGGATCGGCATCGCCTTGCGCGAGGTTCGAGTCGTAACGGATTCTGAGCCTGAGATCGTCGCTGCGGTGAACGAGCTTAGCCCGCGCTTCAATTATGTGTTCACCACGGGGGGCATCGGGCCGACTCATGATGACGTCACCACCGATGCCATCGCCAAGGCCTTTGGAGTGCCCGTTGTGGTCGCCCCCGAGGCGGTCGCCGCCATGCGCCAGCATTTCGGTGAGAAGGAGCTGACCTCGGCTCGGCTGCGCATGACCCGCATCCCGGAAGGCGCCGAACTGATCGACAACGCCATCTCCCGAGCTCCCGGCTTCATGATCGGGAACGTGATCGTCATGGCCGGAGTACCGCGCATCATGCAGGTGATGCTTGATGCGGTCATGCCTCGCCTTGCCAAGGGGCGGCCGATGCTCGCGCGCTCGGTGCGAATCGACGCTGCGGAAGGCGACGTGGCTCCAGGGCTATCAGAGCTGCAGTCGGCACACCCCGACGTGCAGATCGGGAGCTATCCATTTTTCGAGAAGAAGCGCCTCGGCACTTATGTGGTGCTGCGCTGTGTCGATGAGGAGAAACTTGCCGCGGCTCTTGATGCGCTCTGGATGCTGATCGCCAAAGAGCACTTCCCAGCCGTTGCCGGGGAGGCATAAACGCGCACTGTCAGCGTCGCCGACCGCAGCAAGCAATTGATTGTTTTGGAAGGGAAATAAAGAAGGCGCGGGGACTTGGGCCCCGCGCCTCTTGCAATGACTATCTCTTCTTGGCGGTCTTGCGACGGGCGGTTCCCGTCTTCTTCGCCGTCGTCTTCTTCGCGGCGGCCGTCTTGCGCTTCGCTGGTTTCTTCCGCTTTGCTACTGCCATGATGTCCCTCCTTCAGGGCTGGCTGGCTATCAATTCACTCTGCTACTCCCCACTCGTCGCTTCGTCATGTATCGCATCTGAGACACGCGACGTTGCTAACGAGGGTAAGGCCACGGCATTCTCAACGCACTTCCCTTCACAGGTATTAACGTGCAACGCGATTAAGTTCTGTTGCACTCGCCGTTCGAAGTCACCTGCGAATCGTCCGTAGGTCACACGCGGCTTTCTACTCGCATACTATGTTGTGAGGTTCTTCACAACAATTTCTACGATGTAAGTGAACGAGCGGAGCGACTGGGTAACGACGATGTCGAGCTTCGAGCAAACAGTCGGACAGGAAAAATTGCGGGCGCTTGACGCTGCAGTGCAAAATGATTTGCGCGAGGAATTCGACTTCAGAGTTTGCTTTGCGAAGCTCGCGCGCTGCTCGGCCGACGCAAAATTCTCCCGCTTGGAGGTCGCGTGTTGCAGAGTGGATCAGCGCCGTGGCTCCTCTTAGCTGCATCCGCTGGTCCCGCCGCAGGTATCGCACTTGAGGCATGTGCCGTTTCGCACCAGCGTGAAGTTTCCACACTCCTGGCAGGCCTCGCCTTCGTAACCTTTGACACGCGCTTCGCTGATGAGATCGGATTCACTTCGCTCGGCTGGCGCCTCGACAGGCCGGGTGACGGTCTGCGACGAAGAAACCGTGGACTCGGTCGCTCCCGTTTCCACATCGAAGGCTTGAGAAGCGCCGCCGGCGCGAGCAGTTGGCATGCGGTTATTACTCGCCAATTGCAGCTTTTCCTGCTGCACGGCGCGCTTTCTCACAAAACCGCGAGAGGCCCGGCTTTCTCCTTCGATCTGAGCGGCGGGAGGCGTTTTGCTGGCTTCGCCCGGTCCCACCTCGGTATGGCCGTTCTGGCTCGGATTGACGTGGGCAAGCTCGAAACGGTCCAGATAGGAGATGGCGAGCTCTCTGAAGATATAGTCGAGGATTGAGGTCGCGTTCTTGATGGCGGCATTGCCGCGCACCAGGCCCGCGGGCTCGAACCGCGTGAAAGTAAAGGCGTCGACGAACTCATCGAGCGGAACGCCATATTGCAAGCCCACCGACACGGCGATGGCGAAGTTGTTCATGAGCGAGCGGAAGGCCGCTCCCTCCTTGTGCATATCGATGAAGATTTCGCCGAGCCGACCGTCTTTGTACTCGCCCGTGTGCAGATAGACCTTGTGACCGCCCACGACTGCCTTCTGGATATAACCCGTGCGGCGGTCAGGGAGGCGTTCGCGCTTGGCCTGCTCGCCCTCACGCAGTTGACGCTCGAGCCTCGCCTTGTCCTCTTCGAGTGCGGCTACGCGCTCTAGCAGACGCTCAGCTACTACGGCAACACGCTGTGCCTGCGGCTGGTCGGAGGCGATGGCCGCGAGCACCTCTTCCTGCTCTTCCTCCTCATCAGCAAGCAGCTGTGCGTTGAGCGGCTGCGACAGCTTGGAGCCGTCGCGATAGAGCGCATTGGCCTTGAGCGCGAGCCGCCAGGAGAGGAGATAGGCCTCCTTGCAGTCCTCGACGGAGGCGTCGTTCGGCATGTTGATGGTCTTGGAGATCGCGCCCGAGATGAAGGGCTGCGCCGCCGCCATCATGCGGATATGGCTCTCGACCGAGAGGAAGCGCTTTCCCTTGCGGCCGCAGGGACTTGCGCAGTCGAACACCGGCAAATGCTCGGGATTTAACCCAGGCGCACCTTCGAGCGTCATGGCGCCACAAGCATATTCGTTCGCCGCCTCGACCTCCCGCTTCCCGAAGCCGATCTCGGCCAGAAGGTCGAAATCGGGTTGGTCGAGCCGCTCTGGCTTCAGGCCGAGCGTGCCGGTAAGGAAGTCCTCTCCCAGCGTCCACTTGTTAAAGACGAACTTGATGTCAAAGGCCGACGCCACGGCCTTCTCGACCGCCGCGATCTTGTCAGGAGTAAAGCCTTTGGCGGCGAGTGTGTCGTGATTGACGCCGGGAGCGCCTGCGAGCGTGCCGTGACCCACGGCGTATTCGACGATGCGAGCGATTACATCCTCGGCATAGCCGAGCTTGCGCAGCGCGGCTGGCACCATGCGGTTGATAATCTTGAAATAGCCGCCGCCTGCGAGCTTCTTGAACTTTACCAGGGCGAAGTCGGGCTCGATACCAGTGGTGTCGCAGTCCATCACCAGGCCGATGGTGCCGGTCGGAGCGATCACTGTTGCCTGGGCATTGCGATAGCCATGCTTGCGGCCAAGCTCGATTGCCGTCTCCCAAGCGCGCATGGCATGCGCCAAGAGATGCGGATCGGGACAGGAGGCATGATCGAGCGGCACCGGCGCCGTGGCAAGGTCCTCATAGCCGCTCGCTTCACCGGCCGCGGCGCGCGCGTGATTGCGCATCACTTTGAGCATGGCGTCGCGATTTGCCGCATATCCGGGGTAGGGGCGAAGCTCGCGCGCCATCTCGGCGCTGGTCGCATAGGCGACGCCGGTCATGATGGCGCTGAGCGCGCCGCATAGAGCGCGGCTTTCAGCCGAGTCGTAAGGAATGCCCGATGCCATGAGCAGTCCACCGATATTGGCGTAGCCCAGGCCGAGCGTGCGGTACTCGTAGGAAAGCTGAGCGATCCGCCGCGAGGGAAACTGGGCCATGGTGACGGCGATCTCGAGCACGATGGTCCATAGCCTGATCGCGTGCTCGTAGGCCTCGACGTTGAAGCTACCGTCTTCCTTGCGGAAGGCCATGAGATTGAGCGAGGCGAGATTGCAGGCCGTGTCATCCAGGAACATGTACTCGGAGCAGGGGTTCGATGCCTTAATCGGCCCTGCTGCCGGACAGGTGTGCCAATCGTTGATGGTGGTGTGGAACTGAATGCCGGGATCGGCGCAGGCCCAGGCGGCATGGCCGATCTCATCCCACAATGCCCGGGCCTTCACCGTCTTGGCGACCGCGCCATTCTTCCGGAAGGTAAGATTCCAGTCGCCATTGGCCTCGACCGCGCGCAGGAACTCGTCTGTGACGCGCACCGAGTTGTTGGAGTTCTGGCCGGAGACCGTACGGTAGGCCTCAGAATCCCAATCGGTGTCGTAGAGCGGAAACTCGATCGCGGTGTAGCCCTGGCGGGCGAACTGGATCACGCGGCGGATATAATTGTCCGGCACGCGGGCTTTGCGCGCAGCCTTGACTTCGCGCTTGAGCGCTGGATTGCGTTTCGGATCGAAGCAATCGTCGCCGTCGCCCTCGCAATTGACGCAAGACTTGAGGATGGCGTTCAGCCGCTCGGAGAGGATCTTCGAGCCGGTGACAAGCGCCGCCACCTTCTGCTCCTCGGTGACCTTCCAGTTGATGTACTCCTCGATGTCGGGGTGGTCGATGTCGACCACGACCATCTTGGCGGCCCGGCGCGTGGTGCCGCCCGATTTGATGGCGCCCGCCGCCCGGTCGCCGATCTTGAGGAAGCTCATCAGGCCCGAGGACTTGCCGCCGCCTGACAGCGGCTCGTTCTCGCCCCTTAGTCTCGAGAAATTGGTGCCGGTGCCCGACCCATACTTAAAGAGCCGCGCCTCGCGCACCCAAAGGTCCATGATCCCGCCTTCGTTGACGAGGTCGTCCTCGATTGACTGGATGAAGCAGGCGTGCGGCTGGGGATGCTCGTAGGCCGAGGTCGAGGCCTTCACCTCGCCAGTGGCGAAGTCGACATAATAATGTCCTTGGCTTGGGCCATCGATGCCATAGGCCCAATGGAGCCCGGTGTTGAACCATTGCGGGCTGTTCGGCGCCCCCATCTGCATGGCGAGCATGTAGCGGAGCTCGTCGAAGAAGGCGCTTGCGTCCTCCTCGCTTGAGAAATAGCCGCCCTTCCAACCCCAATAGGTCCAGGTGCCGGCAAGCCGGTCGAATACTTGGCGCGCGTCGGTTTCGCTGCCGTACCTCTCTCCCTCGGGGAGGGAGGCCAGAGCCGCCTCGTCTGGCACCGACCGCCATAGCCATGATGGGATCGTGCTTTCCTCCACGCGCTTCGCCTTCGCGGGCACGCCGGCTTTGCGGAAATATTTCTGGGCGAGGATGTCTGCAGCGACCTGGCTCCAATGAGCCGGAACCTGGAAGCGTTCGAGCGAAAATACCACCGAGCCGTCAGGATTGCGGATCTCGCTCGTGCCCTCCCGGAAGGGGATGGTGTCATAGGGCGATTTGCCGGCCTCGGTAAATTTCCGTTCGATCCGCATCTTTGCTCCCACCCCCATAAATTTCGGCTTCAGGCCGTTTGGTCGCGTAACCGCTGAAGCTGGGGCGATTCGTGCCAAGCATCAATATGTATGCACGAAGTCCCTAATGTACCACTAAAGCCTGTGGGTGAACACAAGGAGCGGCCGTAGAAAAGCCAGCGGAAAATATGTGGAAAGGCTGTGCGCTGATTGCAACGAAACGGCCTCCGAACTACCCCGCAATGGCCTCTCAATTGAGACTTACTTGACCGTTTTCGACCTCTCGATTGAGGCTCTGTTTACCAACCCCCGGTAGCGTGTTGCACAAGGGGGAAACGCGCATAGGCGGGTGGGTTAGCGCCTCCATGTTGCATCATCGCGCTCTCGGCCGTGATCTCGAGACGCTGGTCGTCGCGGTCGTCGACAACCGGCGGGCAATGCTCCTTGTCGTGCGGGCGATGCTCGCCGCGATCGGAGTTGGCCGCATCGATACTTATGACCGCCCAGCCGACACCATGGACGGGATGGCGACGAGCATGCCGGATCTCGTGATCGCCGCCGATGCCATGCAGCCTCTGACCGGCGCAGCCCTGATTAGGACCATGCGCCGGCCACGCTCAGGCCCGCTCGCTCTCGTGCCGGCTATGATCATGAGCGCCCATCCCCAGCCCGGTCTTGTCGCCGAGGCGCTCAGGGCAGGGGCGCACCAAGTGCTCATTCTTCCAATCTCGGCCAGCACGCTCGCCCGCAGGCTCGATTGGCTCCTCAACGATGACCGGCCGTTCGAGCTCAAGGGCGATCATTATGTCGTGTCCGGAGTGGAAGAGCGCCTGGCGCTGAGCTTCCCACGATCCACAGATCTTTCGGCCGAGAGCCTCCCGATCCCGGATAGCGAGCCTGAAGACGAAGAACCCCTCACGCTCTACCTCACTGACGGAGCCCGGGCCGCGCGAAACTAGGGTTCGCCTTGCTGGACACGGGCCCTGCCTTGAGGCCATAGTCCCGCGCGAAGCTCAAGAAGCGCCGAAGCAATCCATGGGAATTTTCACCGAGCTTTTTGCCTGGTGGACGGGCAATACCATCGGCACGCGCGTGTTTACCTGGCGCAAGGGTGAGCGCGTGGGCGAGGACGGGCTTGGCAATGTCTATTATCAGGAGCGCAATGGCCCGCGCCGCTGGGTTATCTACCGCAGCCTATCGGAGCCATCGCAGGTCCCCCCGGCATGGCATGCTTGGCTACATCACACTGTCGACGTGCCTCCCACAAGCGAGAGCTACGATCCACATAAGTGGGAGAAGCCTCACCGGCCTAATTTGACTGGGACCTACGAGGCATATCGGCCGCCAGGCTCGACCCTTCGCCCCGGCGTACGCAAACCTCCTCTGGATTACGAGCCGTGGCAGCCGAAATGAGCAAAATGACAACCTTGGATGTCACGCCGCCGAAGCCAGTCCAGCGGTGGTCGGCATCGGACTACGCGAGGAACGGGCGCTTCGTTCAAGAGCTGGCCGGCCCCGTGTTCGGGATGCTCGCGCCAGGACCCGGCGAGCGCATTCTCGATCTTGGCTGCGGCGACGGGGCACTCACGGCAGAGATCAAGGCGCGCCGACGTCCTGGGCGTCGATCTGAGCGACGAGCTGCTCGCGGTTGCGCGCATGAAAGGGCTCACTGTCCGCAAAGCTGACGGGCACGCGCTCGACTTCGTGTCGGAGTTCGACGCGGTGTTCTCCAATGCGGCATTGCATTGGATGCGCAAGCCCGAACTTGTCATTGCGGGCGTCCACCGCGCTCTCCGCCCACGCGGCCGCTTCGTGGGTGAGCTTGGCGGACATGGTAATGTTGCGGCAATTGGCACAGCGATGCGCGCTGTCGGCCGCACCCGTAAGGGCGATCCTGCGCTGGTCGGCCCCTGGTTCTTTCCCACGGTCGATGAATACGGCCGACTACTGATCGAGGGTGGCTTCTCGGTAAAGGAAATCGCGCTCGTGCCGCGCCCGACCCCGCTTAAGACCGGCATGGATGGCTGGCTCAGAACTTTTGGCAGGTCGTTCTTCGACCAATTTCCCGAGCCGGAAAGGACGGAAGTCGTGGCCGAGGTCGTCGAGCTGCTGCGGCCATCGCTCTGCGACACGAAGGGCGTGTGGACGGCGGACCATATCAGGCTTCGCTTTTCCGCCGAGCGTAGAACCTGATCCTAACCCGCCACACCAATGCCCAATTCATGGACGAGGCGTTTGATGCTAGAGCGTGATGCCAGGTTGCGGGCACCGGTTTTCCAAGGGCGTCATGCTCAAGAAACCAAGTGCGGCGGAGCAGTCGTTGGGGAGCCTGTTCGTAACGTGAGCGGCATGATCGAGCGGCGTGGTTTTCTCGCTGACGGTCTAATCGCCGCGGCATGCCTGCTCTTTGCAATTTCCTTGGCTCTGGGATTGGGCTCTTTTACGGAACTCGCTCAGGCCGACACGGTCAAAAATCCGATCGCTGTGTTCGCGGCACTGGACAAGGTGACGGGTCGCATCTCGCATCTCGAGATTCCCATGAATAAGACCGTCGAATTTGGCGCGCTCAAGGTCACGCCGCGGGTCTGCGACACGCGACCGCCGACCGAGGCGCCGCACACGGCATCTTTTGTTGAAGTGGATGAAGTCAAGCTGACCGGCGAGGTGCAGCGGATCTTTACCGGCTGGATGTTTGCCGAGAGCCCCGGCCTTCACGCAGTCGAGCACCCGGTGTTCGATGTCTGGCTCACGAGCTGCAAAACGCCTTCAACGCCGACGCCTTCCGGCAATGCGGCGAATGCCGCAGCTCCCGCGCCTCCGGCTGAAGCCGCCGAGGCTCCGCCGGCTGAAACTCCTCCCGCCGCGGCCGAAGCACCGCCGGCGCCGAAACCCACGCCGCCTGCTGCAGCTACAGCACCTGAGCCGCTCCCCTGGGCGAAGCCGCCCGCCAACGCGGCCTCGAGAAATCGCTGAAATTCTTCGCGGCTGACCTCGATCGCTCCGAAGCGGGCGAGATGTCCGGTGACGAATTGCGTGTCGAGCAAAGTGAAGCCGCCATATTTCAACCTGGCGATCAGGTAGACGAGGGCGATCTTGCTCGCGTCGCGGGCTCTCGAGAACATGCTCTCGCCGAAGAACGCGCGGCCGAGATGCACGCCGTAAAGCCCTCCCACAAGCTCTCCGTCCTGCCAGACCTCCACGGTGTGGCAATGGCGCAGCGCAAACAGTTCGCGATAAAGGCTCCTGATGCGCCCATTGATCCAGGTCGACCGCCTGCCTGATCGTGGCGCGGCACATCCATCGATCACTTCCTCGAAACTCCGATCGATGCGGACTTCGAAGCCACCCTTGCGAATGGTGCGGACAAGCCGCTTTGGCACGTGCACACGGTCAAGTGGGAGGATCCCGCGCCGTTCAGGCTCGATCCAATAGAGCGCGTTGTCCTCGGCACTTTCAGCCATGGGGAAGATGCCGCAGGCATAAGCCTTGAGCAGCACCTGCGGCGTGATCTCGATCATGACATCGTCGATTGAGGTCATGGATCTATCCGCGGTTCCCTACCTTGTTGAGATGCTTCTCGAGCCAATGAATATCGTAATTGCCATCGACGATGTCAGGCTCCGAGATGAGCGAATTGAAGAGCGGGATCGTGGTCTCGATACCATCGACGACGAACTCTCCAAGGGCACGCTTGAGCCGCATTAGGCACTCGTTACGAGTCCGCGCGTGCACGATGAGCTTGCCGATCAGACTGTCATAATAGGGTGGGATGGTGTAGCCGGCATATGCGCCCGAATCGACCCTGACGCCGAGGCCACCCGGCGGGTGGAAATGGGTAATGGTGCCGGGCGACGGGCGGAAGGTGTGCGGATTCTCGGCGTTGATGCGGCACTCTATGGCATGGCCGTTGAAGCGCACGTCTTCCTGACGCAGCGATAGCGGCGCACCCGCCGCGATTCTGATCTGCTCGATAACCAGGTCTAGCCCGGTGATCATCTCGGTGATGGTATGCTCGACCTGGAGGCGCGTGTTCATCTCGATGAAATAGAACTGGCCGGCCTCGTAGAGGAACTCGACGGTTCCGACACCCCGGTAGTTGAGCTCGCGCATCGCTGCGGCCACCGTCTCGCCAATGCGAACCCGCTCGCCGTCGTTCAGCGCGGGAGAGGGGGCTTCTTCCCACAGCTTCTGGTGCCTCCGCTGTAAGGAGCAGTCGCGCTCACCGAGATGAATGGCGTTGCCTTGGCCGTCTGCCAGCACCTGCACCTCAATGTGGCGCGGATGGACGAGGTATTTCTCGAGATAGACAGTGGGATCGCCGAAAGCAGCACGTGCTTCGTTGCGCGCCGCGGCGAGCGCAGGCTCAAGCTGGTCTTCTTCGAGCGCGAGCTTCATGCCCCGGCCGCCTCCGCCGGCAGCGGCCTTGACCAGCACGGGATAGCCGATCTCGCGCGCGAAGGATTTCGCCTCATCCAGACTGCCGACCGGTCCCGAGCCCGGCACAACCGGAATGCCTAAAACCCGGGCCGCAACCTTGGCCTGGATCTTATCCCCCATCAGCTTGACGTGCTCTGCTGAGGGCCCGATGAAGGTGATTTCGTGCTCTTCGAGGATCTCGGCAAAGCGGGCATTCTCGGCAAGGAAGCCGTAGCCCGGGTGCACAGCGTCGGCGCCAGTGATCTCACAGGCCGCGACGATCGCCGGGATGTTGAGATAGCTGTCTTTGGCGGGGGGCGCGCCGATGCACACGCTCTCGTCGGCAAGCCGGACATGCATGGCATCGGCGTCGGCCGTAGAATGCACCGCCACAGTGGCGACGCCAAGCTCCTTGCAAGCGCGTTCGACGCGGAGCGCGATCTCTCCCCGGTTGGCGATCAGGATCTTGTCGAACATCGCGCCCCGGTCAGCGTTGCTCAATCACCGCAAGCGGCTCGCCGTATTCGACCGGCTGACCGTCCTCGACGAGAATCGCGATGACCGTGCCGGCGCGGGGGGAAGGAATCTGGTTCATGGTCTTCATGGCTTCGATGATGAGCAGCGTCTGGCCGGCGGCGACTCGCGTGCCGACCTCGACAAAGGGTGGCGAGCCAGGCTCAGGCGAGCGATAGGCAGTGCCGACCATCGGCGAGGTGACGGTGCCGGGATGGACGATGATCTCATCCGAGCGCGGCGCCGGTGGGCGCACATTGGTGGCGGGTCGCGCCGCCGCCTCGCGCGGCTCGGAATGACCCCCGTCGGTGGTGAGCGTGGTCGTGAGGTTCACCCCGCGAGCCACTCTCACCCGCTTGCCTTCGAGCTCGATCTCGATCTCGGTGAGGCCGGTCTCCTCGAGAAGCGCCGCGAGCTCGCGAACGAGGTCCTTATCGAAGGTGCCCTCTTTCTTGGTCATCGGCAGCGTCCTCTCCCCTCCGTCGTTAGTGAGGCTTGGCGGCGATTCTGGCGGCGAGCGCCTCGATGGCAAGTTCGTAGCTCTGAGCTCCGAAGCCGCAAATCACGCCCTTCACGGCCTTGGAAATATACGAATGCTGGCGGAACGGCTCGCGGGTGAAGATATTCGACAGATGCACCTCGATCGACGGGATGGGGCAGGCAAGCAGGGCGTCAAGCATGGCGATCGAGGTATGGGTGAAGGCGCCAGCATTGACGATCAGGCCTGCCGCGCTGGTCCTTGCCTCTTGAATCCACGCCACCAACTCGCCCTCGTGATTGCTCTGGCGAAAGTCTACCGAAAGCCCAAGCTCCGCCGCCATACGCTCGCATCTAGCGCGCACATCGTCGAGCGTCTCCTTGCCATAGATCTCCGGCTCCCGGGACCCAAGCAGGTTGAGATTGGGGCCGTTCAGGACGTAGATCGGTTTGGCCATGGCTGAGCGTCAGGTGCCTGGTGATGCCGGACCGGCGAGCTTCCGCTCTTGGCCTCGGCAGACGAAACGGGCCCCTTTATCAGCTTTTGCGCAGTTCGGCAAAACGAGCTGGGAAGATCGTAACCGCGATGCTTCCTTGCTGTTTCAGCACGTGAACTTGCAGCCCTTCTCGCGAACCTCTATCACCTTTTGGCTTAACTGGTCGTAGAGATCGTCAGGTGCCCCTGGGATTATGCGATCTCCGACGAGGAATAGCGGCGTGCCTTGCAGACCCAACTTCGTGGCGAGCTCCTTGGCCTCGTCGAGCGACTTCTGGACCTCCGGATCTTGCATGTCCTTTTCGAGCTTGGTCTTGTCGAGACCGAGCTCTTCGGCGATGCGCATGGCCTTGTCCTTGTCAGCCTTGCCGGGCTCGGTGAAGAGCTTCTGGTACATGTCGAAATATTTGCCCTGCTTGGCGGCGGCGAGCGCCGCCTTGGCCGCGCCTTCTGACTCCTCGCCAAAAATTGGCAGCTCCTTCAGCACGATCCGCACTTTGTCATCGTTCTGGGCGAGCTTGAGCACATCGGGGAGAGCTCGCTTGCAGAAGCTGCAATTGTAATCGAAGAATTCGAC
>JBKPSQ010000209.1:0-2358 GCA_046735075.1 Pseudomonadota bacterium | reverse complement strand
CTCAATGGTATCGACCTCCGGAATAACGAAGCGATACCGGCCTTCACTCATCTCCGCGTATGACGAAACCGCCAGCTTGTGGCGCAGCAGCGACTTCGGCGTGAAGATGATCGCCGGCTTGCGGAAGTTGCGATGCAACTGGCGGCGCAGCGCGTGGAAGTAGTTGCCTGGGGTGGTCGGCACGCACACCCACATGTTGCGCTCGGCGCAGAGCTGCAGATAGCGCTCGATGCGCGCCGATGAATGCTCTGGCCCCTGCCCCTCGTAGCCATGCGGCAGCAGTAGTGTCACGCCCGACATCCGCAGCCACTTGGTCTCGCCCGAGGCGATGAACTGGTCGATGATCACCTGCGCACCATTGGCGAAGTCACCGAACTGACCTTCCCACAGCACCAGCGTGCGCGGATCGGCCAACGAGTAGCCGTACTCGAAGCCCATGACGCCGGCTTCCGACAACCGCGAATTGTAAATCTCGATCTTCGCCTGCTCAGGCGCGATGTTGTTGAGTGGAATGTATTCGTGCTGGTTGGTCTGATCGATCAGCACGGCATGACGCTGGCTGAATGTGCCGCGCTGGCAGTCCTCGCCCGATAGGCGAACACGATTGCCTTCAAGCAGTAAAGAGCCGAACGCGAGCGCCTCGGCAGTCGCCCAGTCAATGCCATCGCCTGCCTCCAGCACGGCCTCTTTGGCTTCAAGCTGGCGAGCAATCCGAGGATGCACATCGAACCCGGCCGGCACGCGCGACAGCGCCATGCCGATCTGGCGCAGCGTCGGTTCTGCCACGGCAGTGTGCGCTTCGTGCTGTTCGAAGTCGGGTTCAGGCGGATGAAATCCAGCCCAGTGGCCTTCCAGCCAGTCTGCCTTGTTCGGCTTATAGCCCTGTGCGGCCTGGTTGGCGGCATCCATCGCGGTCTGAAAGTCGCCCCACATCTTCTGCGCGTCGGCCGCCGACAGCACGCCTTCCGCCGCCAGTCTCTCGGCGTACAAGGTTCGGGTGGTCTTCCGGCTGTCGATGGCGCGATACATGATCGGCTGGGTGAACGCCGGCTCGTCGGTTTCGTTGTGCCCGTGCCGACGATAGCAGACGATGTCGAGCACGATATCGGCGGCAAAGCGCATCCGGAATTCCGCAGCCATGCGGGCGCAGAAAATGACAGCCTCCGGATCGTCACCGTTGACATGAAGAATCGGCGCCTGGATCGATTTCGCGACGTCTGTGCAGTAGAGTCCCGAGTAGGCGTGCGCCGGCACCGTGGTAAAGCCGATCTGATTGTTCACCACCAGATGGATCGTCCCGCCGGTGCGGTAGCCAATCAGCTGGCTCATCGCCAGCGTCTCGTACACCAGACCCTGACCGGCAAACGCCGCGTCGCCATGCATCAGGATCGCCATCACCGAACTGCGTCGCTGCGTGTCGCCGGCGCTGTCCTGCCGCGCGCGCACCTTACCCACCACCACCGGATCCACCGCCTCCAGATGCGAAGGGTTCGGCTGCAACGAAAGATGCACCTTGTGACCACCCGCCTCGATATCGGTCGACGTGCCCAGGTGGTACTTCACGTCGCCGGAGCCCTGCACGCTGTCCGGCTTAAAGCTCTCGCCGCCGAACTCCGAGAACACCGCGGTGAACGGCTTCTTCACAATATTGACCAGGGTGTTGAGCCGGCCGCGATGCGGCATACCGATGGCGACCTCCACCACGCCCTGCGCCGCGACGGTCTCGATCATCGTGTGCAGCGCGGGGATGGTGATCTCGCCACCCTCAAGGCCGAAGCGCTTGGTGGTGACATAGCGCTTTTGGCAGAATGCCTCGAAGCCTTCCGCCTCGGTGAGCTGAGTCAGGATCTTGCGCTTGGCCGCAGCGTCGAACGCGGTGCGCCAGGGCGCGCCTTCCACCTTACGCTGAATCCACGACTTCTGGTCGGGATCCTGAATGTGCATGAATTCGACGCCGATCGGCCCGCAATAGGTGTCGCGCAGGATGGCGACGATCTCGCGCAGCGTCGCGGTCTCGCGGCCGAGTACGTTGTCGATGAAAATCTGCCGATCGAGGTCGTTGTCGGTGAAACCATAGGACTGCGGATCGAGCTCGGAGTGCGACGGCGGGATCTGTAGCCCCAGCGGATCGAGCCTCGCCTCCAGGTGCCCTCGCACGCGATATGACCGGATCAGCATCAGCGCCCTCAAGGACGCGATCGTGGCGGCGCGAACCTGCTCGCTCGACAGCGCGCTCGGCGCTCGGCGGACAGCCTCTGCTTCGCCGTTGGTCGCGAACTGACGCGGTGCCCATGACGCGCCGGTCGCCTCTTCCAGCACCGACCGCGCGTCTTCGTTCAGCGCGCCGAACAGCTCGGC
>JBKPSQ010000208.1:0-13701 GCA_046735075.1 Pseudomonadota bacterium | reverse complement strand
ACTATGGGCTGGCCGCTTGAGGACAAGACCGGCGGCGGCTCGTTCCTCTACCTTTTCGGCGAGCGGCTGGTGTCGGTCGGTTTCGTCGTCCATCTCGACTATGCCAACCCCTATCTCAACCCATTCAAGGAATTTCAGCGCGCCAAGACGCATCCGCTCATCCGCCAGCATCTGGAAGGCGGCAAGCGCATCTCCTATGGAGCACGCGCGCTTACCGAAGGAGGCATCCAGGCGATACCGCGCCTCGCTTTCCCGGGCGGTGCGCTGATCGGCTGCGCCGCAGGCTTCATGAACGTGCCGCGCATCAAGGGCTCGCACAACGCTATCTTGTCCGGAATGTTGGCCGCCGAGGCCGCGTTTGCAGCGATCGAGGCCGGGCGCTCGCGCGACGTGCTCGAAGCCTATCCTGAGGCTGTGCGGGCGAGCGCCATGACCAAGGAGCTCAGGAAGGTGCGCAACGTGAAGCCGCTATGGTCGCGTCTCGGCACGAGGCTCGGCGTGATGCTTGGCGGCATCGACATGTGGCTCAGCACGATCTTCCCGTTCCTGAGCCACACGTTGAAACATGCAAAGCCCGACTACACGACCTTGCACAAGGCGGCGACCGAGAAGCCGATCGAATACGAAAAGCCCGACGGCGTCCTGACTTTCGATATTCTCTCCTCGGTGTTCCTCTCGGGCACCAATCACGCCGAGAACCAACCGGTGCATCTCAAGCTTGCCGATCCCTCGATTCCCATCGAGCGCAATCTCCCCGAATTCGCCGAGCCCGCGCAGCGCTATTGCCCGGCGCTAGTCTACGAAGTTGTGGAGGAGGGCGACCGCAAGCGCTTCCAGATCAACGCGCAAAATTGCGTCCACTGCAAAACTTGCGACGTGAAGGACCCGGCGCAGAACATTAATTGGGTGCCGCCCGAGGGCGGAGACGGGCCGAATTACGTCAATATGTGAGGCAGCGGCGTCCGTGTCGCGGCTGCGGCCACAAACGCGCCGCGATTAGGCGTCAGGAAGCTTTTGGTTTGCTTGGGGATAAAAAGCGCCTAACCTTTGGCTAGGGTTCATACCAACCATTTGCGGACGGGGGATTAATCCAACCGTGTATCTTTGGGGCGGCGTCACAGCCGAAGCCATATGACGATTGCGAAGCGCACGACTCTGCGCCGGTGGGCGTGGAGGTCTCTCCTCATTGCGTCGCTATTTGCGGCACCCGCTGCCTACTCGGAAGTGGTCTCTGACAACCCGCCGGAGGATGAAGGCACTCTCCTCGGCAACTATCTCTCGGGACGCCTTGCTCGCGGCGACCACGACACTCAGGCCGCCGCCGATTTCTATTCCAAGGCCCTTGCCGGGGATCCCGGCAACGAGATCATTCTCGAGCAGGCCTTCCTGCTCGAAGCCGCCTCGGCCCATTGGGATCGCGCCATCGAGCTCGCCAATCAGCTCGTGAAGATCGAGCCTTCGCATCGCATCGGCCAGTTCCTGCTCGGTTGCGAGGCGTTCAAGAAGGGCGACTACAAGGAAGCCGACGAGCATTTCGCGGCGGCGCGCCAAGGGCCAATCGCCGACCTTACCTCTACGCTCGCCCGCGCTTGGGTGCAGCAGGCCGACGGCAAGCCCGACGACGCGCTCGCCACGCTCGACAGCTTGAGCGACGCCGATTGGGCCCAGTTCTATCAGCGCTACCATCGCGCCCTGATTGCCGACGTGGCCGGCCGGCCGGACGTCGCCCGCCAGGCCTTCGCCCAGGCCTTTAAGAAGAATCCCTCAACGCTCAGAGTGGCCGACGCTTATGCGCGCCACGCGGTGAACGAGAACAACCGCAAGCTCGCCCGCCAGACGCTCAAGACTCACATCGCCAAGTCTGCAGCCCATCCGATCTCGGAGGCGCTCCTCATCGACATCGAAAGCGGCAAGACGATACCGCTTCTGGTCGAGACGCCTAATGACGGTCTTGCCGAAGTGTTTTACGGCATCGGCGATGCTCTTGCCGGCGAGGGCGGGCTCGATATGGGCATCATCTTCTTGCAATTCGCCCTCTACCTTAAGCCTGACTTCCCGCTCGCTTATGCCGCGCTCGGCGAGGCGTATGAGGGCGCCAAGAGATACGAGCTCGAGATGCAGGCCTTCGACGAGATCAAGGACGATTCGCCGCTTTGGCTGAACGTGCAGATCCAGAAGGCCTTTGCCCTGAACTCGCTCGACCGGGTCGAGGACGCCAAAACCCTGCTGGAGAATCTTATCGCCAAGAATCCTAAGGACGTCCGTCCTTACGATGCGCTCGGCAATATCCTGCGCTCGCACGAGCGTTATGGCGAGGCCAAGGACTACTATTCACGTGCCATCCAGCTGATCGGCAAGCCCACCAAGGAAAATTGGGCGCTGTTCTATTCGCGCGGCGTGTCTAACGAGCGGCTGAAGGATTGGCCGGCGGCGGAATCGGATTTCAAGGAGGCGCTTACGCTTTCTCCCGACGAGTCGCTCGTGCTCAATTATCTCGGCTATTCCTGGATCGACCAGGGCCGCAATCTCAAGCAGGCGATGGATTACATCCGCAAAGCCGTGAAGCTGAAGCCCGATGACGGCTACTACGTCGACAGTCTGGGCTGGGCCTATTTCAGGATTGGCAATCTTCCCGCTGCGGTCGAGAATCTCGAGCGTGCGGTCGAACTGAAGCCCGACGATCCGATCATCAACGATCACCTCGGCGACGCCTATTGGCGTGTCGGGCGGAAGCTTGAGGCAAAATATCAGTGGCAGCAGGCGCTGACGCTCAAGCCCGAAGACGAGCAGATCGTGTCGCTTAAGCAGAAGATCGCGTCCGGGCTCGATACCGGCGAGACAAAGTCGGCACAAGACCGCACCACGCAAACCGGCCAGAAGACGCAATAGCAAGTGGCGGTTCGATGGCCGCGCAGGCACGGAGCATGACGCCGCTCCGTGAAGTAGCGCGGGCGAAGCTCAACCTGACGCTTGAAGTGCTCGGCCGCCGCGCCGATGGCTTTCACGAGCTTCAAAGCCTGGTGGCTTTCGCGGGCATCGGCGATACAGTCGAGCTTGCGCCGGGCGAGAAACTTGAGCTTGCGATCGAAGGTCCGTTCGCCGGCGCGTTAGACGGCGAGAATCTCATCGTCAAGGCGGCGCAAGCCGCCAAAGCCGCCAATCCTGATCTTCGTCTCGGTCGCTTCAGGTTGACCAAGACTCTGCCAGTCGCCGCAGGCCTCGGCGGCGGGTCAGCCGATGCCGCCGCTGCTTTGCGTCTGATCGCCGACACCAATGGGAGCACGCCAAGCGAGACCGAGTTGCTGAGCCTGGCGAAGGAGCTCGGGTCCGATGTCAGCGTATGCCTCAGGAGCATGCCTGCGCTGATCACCGGTCGAGGTGAGCAGGTCGAACCGGTCAGCGGCTTTCCATCTTGCGGTGTCCTTCTGGCCAATCCACGAGTGCCACTGGCAACAGCCGCGGTCTATCGCTCACTTGGCGCGCAGCCCTTGGCTTCGCCACCGGCAAAACCTGTGCTGCCCGGATTCGGCGGAAGCTTCGATGAGCTTGTCGCCTACGTTCTGCCGCGCCGGAACGATCTCGAACCGCCTGCCGCGCGCCTCGTGCCGCAAATCAGGGAAGTGCTTGCCGCGCTGCTCACCCTTCCAGGGGCACGCGTCGTTCGGCTCTCTGGCAGCGGTCCGACCTGCTTTGCCTTGTTCGCGAGCGAGCACGAGGCCACGCAGGCCGCTGCCACGCTCACCGCGCAGCATCCTGGTTGGTGGATCGCCGCTTCTTCCCTGGAAGCATAAAATCACCAGCGTCATGGCCGGGCTCGTCCCGGCCATCCACGTCTTCATTCGCTAAAGGAAATTCGTGGCTGCCTCGGCACTTCGGCCGGGCATGACGAAGAGTGTTAGAACGGGCGGTCGACGCAGAACTCGATGGCCTCGAGCAATGCGGCTTTCGGCTCAGAATCAGGGAAGATGGCAAGCGCGTCGCGGGCGATGGCGCCATAATGGCGTGCCCGTTCCATGGTGTCGGCGAGAGCGTTGTGGCGCTTCATCAGTCCGAACGCCTCGGCAAGATCGTCCTCGCCGATCTCGCCTTGCTGTAGCGTGCGCTGCCAGAACGCCCGCTCGGCCGCATTGCCGCGGCGGTAGCACAGAACCACGGGCAGCGTGATCTTGCCCTCGCGGAAATCATCGCCAACGCTCTTGCCGAGCGTCGAGGGCTCGCCCGAATAGTCGAGGGCATCGTCGACAAGCTGGAAGGCAAGACCGAGATTGCGGCCATAGGAGCGGAGCGCCGAGGCCTCCGATTTCGGGCGGTTCGCGATTACCGCTCCGACCTCGGCTGCGGCAGCAAACAATGCGGCAGTCTTGGCATCGATCACCGCGAGATAATCGTCTTCGGTAGTCTCGGTGTTCTTGGCGGTGATGAGTTGCATCACCTCGCCCTCGGCGATCACCGCAGCAGCATCGGAGAGGATGCGCAACGCGCCGAGCGAACCCACGTCCACCATCATCTTGAACGCCTGGCCGAGCAGGAAGTCGCCGACCAGCACGCTAGCCTCATTGCCCCAGAGCAGCCGCGCCGTGGTCTTGCCGCGCCGGAGATTGCTCTTGTCGACCACATCGTCATGCAAGAGCGTCGCGGTATGCATGAACTCGACGCTCGCCGCGAGCCGCACATGGCCGGCGCCCTGATAGCCGCACAGCCGCGCCGCGGCCAGGGTGAGCATGGGGCGCAAGCGCTTGCCGCCGGAGTCGATCAGGTGGTGGGCTAGCTCGGGGATAAGCTCGACGTTGGAGCGGGCCCGGTCGAGGATGATGTGGTTGACATGAGCCATGTCCTCCTCGACAAGCGCGACCAGCGGTTGAAGACTCGCCTTCGCATCGTGAGCTTCGGTAAGCTTGACGACAACTCCCACGGGATTCTCCTAAACTCGTCCAGAGCTAGTGTGAAACAGGCCAAAGTTACGATTAAAGCAGGCCAAAAAGCGCGCTCCATTTAATTCGTTTAATATTGTCCGGGGCTCGCCCGCCGAGGTCAAGGCGCTAGGGCTTGAGGCGAAAGGACACGGGCTGACAATGAAAGAATTGCTGCGCTCCAACGATCCGGTGCTTCTATCCTATGTCAGCGCGCTGATGGAGGAGGCTGACATCGGCTTCATCGTCGCCGATCTCAACATGAGCGTGCTCGAGGGCTCGATCGGCGCGCTGCCGCGGCGCATCCTGGTCGAAAGCGCCAGGATCGGGCGAGCCCGAGGCATTCTCACCGAGGCCGGCATCGGCCATGTCATCTCCGACGAAGACAAGAGTTAAGTCTACGGGCGGCGCCACCAGCACGGACGATTTTCTCGGCGGCCGCATCAGCATCGTCCAGCCGCGGCGCGGCCACAGGGCAGGGAGCGACGCCGTGTTCCTCGCCGCTGCGGTTCCCGCGCGACATGGCGCACGTGTGCTTGACGTGGGCGCCGGCGTCGGTGCAGCGGGGTTGTGCCTTCTCGCGCGTGTTCCCGAGCTTGAGGTCGCGGCGGTGGAGATCGACGACGAGCTTTGCGCGCTCGCCGAACAGAACGCGGCTCGGAACGGCTTTGGCGGCCGATTCAAAGCGGTGAATGCTGACGTGACGTCCTCCGCAAAGTCGCTGCGCGAGGCGGGGCTTGAGCGTGAAAGCTATGAGGAGATTATCGCCAATCCGCCGTTCCACGCCGAAGATACAGTGCGGATGGCGCCAGACCGGGCGCGTGCCGCCGCCCATGTCATGAAGGGAGAGGGCTTATCAGTCTGGGTCCGCTTCTTCGCGACTTACGCAGCGCCCAAGGGGCGGCTGACGCTGATCCATCGCGCCGAAGCCTTAAGTGAGGTGCTCCGCCTGCTCGACGGCAGGTTCGGCGACATCGCGGTCTTTCCGCTCTTCCCCAAGCCGGGCGAGCCAGCGACCCGCATCATCGTGCAGGGACGGAAAGGAAGCCGGGCAGCGCTCAGACTTCTGCCTGGACTCGTGCTGCATGAGCCGGATGGAAGCTACACGGCGAAGGCCGAAGCCGTACTGCGTGGCGGCGAAGCGCTCGACTGCGGCGCTTAGAAACAGGAAAGGGCCGCCGCCTTGGGGGGAAAGGCGGCAGCCCTCATTCGCCCGAGCGTGAGGAGCAACCCTCGGGCTCGCAGGATCGGCTAGTAGCAGATCCTGACGTCGCGATAGACGGTCGTGAGGCGGTAGCTGTAGGTATAGGGATTCCAGATCTTCAGCGTGACCGGGCGCGTCTCGTAATGGCAGCTCGAATAGCTGTTCCACCCCGGATAACCGGCGTACCATGAGAAATTGTAGTGGCCCTTGTAGTGGGCGGCGGCGGGCGAGGCAGCGCCAAGGACGACGGCGGAAAGGGCAGTTGCGGCAATCAGGGTCTTCTTCAACATCGGGGTCAACTCCTGTAGGTGGCGACAGAGCGCCGGTTTGCTCATCGAGCAGAGGAACCTCCCTTGCTCATGATGCCGTTCTAGCGGGAGCGCTCTGAACCGAAGCTGAGCCCATCATTCATCTGGCGTTCAGTCGAAAAAACCTGCGTCGCAAAAGCCGAAGGGCCACTCCCGAGCGTGGGAATGGCGCCTCGGTGGCGCGCGTGCCTAATACCAGCCGCGCCAGTAGCGTCCGCGCCAATAGGGATAATAACCGTAGGGATAGCCGTAATAGGCGTAAGGCCTGTAGGGCCGGTAATAGCGGTAACCGTAATAGCCATAGCGGGGCCCGACATAGACGTTCACACCGGGACCCCAGCCCCAACCGCGGCGCCATCCAGCTTCCGCAGCGTTCGGGGAGAGCGTGACAAAGGCGAGCACAAGCGCTCCCATTGCCACGACCAAAGTCGCAAGCTTGCTCATGTAAGTCCTCCTGAGAGAAACCGGCGGCGCTTTTCGACCGAAAACGCACCGCTTAGGTGGGTGTTCGCGCCGTCAAACTCAAGTATAGCAGTGAATTCTGACTGGCCGACGTGCGCCAAAGAGTTGTATTTACCAACCGCTTAAAGGCTGCCTCCTTGTGGGCCTGGCGCAGGGGTAGTTCGCGCCTTGATTTGACCGAGCCTGGCTGTACGCTGTTCCCATGACCGATCTACTGGACGACCCCGCCGCCTCGGACCGCCAGGGCTGGAAGAACTATCTTCCCGCCTCCTGGGTGCAGCGCGGGCCTTTGATACCGGTGCTCAGATTTAGCGGGGCGATCGGCATGGTCACGCCGCTCAGGCCCGGCCTCTCGCTTTCCACGAGCGCCTCGGCGATCGAGAAGGCCTTTTCGATGCGCGGCGCCAAGGCGGTCGCCATCCAAATCAATTCGCCGGGAGGCTCTGCCGTGCAGTCGATGCTCATTTACAAGCGCATCAGAGCGCTTGCCGCCGAGAAGGATCTCAAAGTCTATGTCTTCGCCGAGGACGTGGCGGCTTCGGGCGGATATCTGCTCGCGCTCGCCGGTGATGAAATTTATGCCGATCCAAGTTCGATCATCGGCTCGATCGGGGTGATCACCGCAACGTTCGGCTTGAACAAGTTGATCGAGAAGATCGGCGTCGACCGGCGCGTCTATACCGCTGGTAAGAGCAAGGACACGCTCGACATATTCCTCCCAGAGAAGGCCGAAGACGTCGAGCGCCTCAAGGCGCTCCAGAACGAGGTGCATGGGGCCTTCATCGACCTGGTCAGGGCGCGGCGCGGCGTCAAGATCGAGAAGGCCGGCGACATGCTGTTTACCGGCGAGTTCTGGAGCGGGCGGAAGGCGCTTGAGCTTGGCCTCGTGGATGGACTCTCCGATCTGCGCAGTAAGATGCGCGAGGTCTACGGCGATGAGGTTCGCCTCAAGCTCGTCATGCCGTCAACTTCGTGGTTCCGCCGCAGGCGCGGCATCTTTGCCGAACGTGGTGCCTTCGACTTCAACTTATCGCCCGGCGGATTTGCCGCCGATCTCATCTCGGCGATCGAAGCGCGTGCGCTCTGGTCGCGTTTCGGACTCTAGACGATGCCTCAAGTGCTTTTCCTGTTCGCCGCGGGTGCGGGACTCCTCCTCGCGGGGCGCCGGTGGTATCTGCAAGCGCGACGGCGGGTCGAGGCTGAGCTTCGCGCTGCTGACGAGGCCATCGCCCGGCGCGACGCCAAGCCGATCGAGCGCTTGGAACGCGACCCTGCAACTGGCATCTACCGCCCGAAGCACCAGCACTAGCTATCACGCTGACAGGCCCAGTGAATCGTCATTCCCGCGAAAGCGGGAATCCAGTAATCACAGATATCGTTTGTTTTGCGAGCGCCAGGCGCGCCATGACAAGGACTGAAAACAAACCGAATGAATGAGCGCCGAAAAGACGTCGCCAAGTCGTCCAAAACGGATAGGGCGCAGAGTCTGTCGTTTCAGGACCTGATCCTGAAGCTTGAGCGGTTCTGGGCAAACCAGGGCTGCGTCATTCTTCAGCCCTATGACATCGAGATGGGTGCGGGGACGTTCCATCCGGCGACCGCGCTTCGCTCGCTCGGGCCTAAGCCCTGGCGCGCGGCGTATGTGCAGCCTTCGCGCCGGCCAAAGGACGGCCGCTACGGCGAGAACCCCAACCGGCTTCAGCACTATTACCAGTTCCAGGTGATCCTCAAGCCGTCCCCGTCCGACATCCAGGACCTCTATCTCAAGAGCCTCTATGCGATCGGCATCGATCCCTCGGACCATGATATCCGCTTCGTCGAGGATGATTGGGAAAGCCCCACTCTTGGCGCCTGGGGGCTCGGTTGGGAGGTATGGCTCGACGGCATGGAAGTGTCGCAGTTCACCTATTTCCAGCAAGTGGGTGGCTTCGACTGCGATCCCGTCTCTGGCGAGCTGACCTACGGGCTCGAGCGCCTCGCCATGTATGTGCAAGGTGTCGACCGCGTGTTCGACCTCAATTTCAATGGCGGCGTTGGGAAGGACAAGGTCACGTACGGTGACGTGTTCCTCCAGGCCGAGCAGGAATATTCGCGCTACAACTTCGAGGCTGCCGACACGGCGAAGCTGCTGGAGCATTTCCGCGACGCAGAGGCGGAGTGCAAGGCGCTGCTTGCCAAAGGCGAGGGCCGCGAGCGCCATCTCATGGTACTCCCCGCCTATGACCAGGCGATCAAGGCGTCGCACATCTTCAACCTGCTCGATGCTCGGGGCGTGATCTCTGTCACCGAGCGGCAGGCCTATATCTTGCGCGTGCGTGATCTCGCCAAGGCGTGCTGCGCAGCATGGCTTAAGACCGAGGCCGGCGGTAACGCCCGCGCTTAACGCGGCTCGTTGCTCTCCGGCTATTTCTGCCGCTTGACGCCGCGCACCGCCTGCAAGCCTTCCAATTTCTCCATGAAGTTGTGCACGTCCTTCGGCGACACGCGGGCGAGAGCCACATGAAGATCGTCGATCCCTCGCTTGCTGCTCGGCTGTACCATGAAACGCTTGAGCTGGCCGTTGCGGATATGCAGCGTCTTCTTGAGAAGCTCTGGAGTGAGTATGCCGTGTTCGGCTTTGATTTCGAGATTGCAGCTCTGGTTACGCGCCCGATAGATATCCTCGAGCGGCTTCACGCCGGCGAGAATGACGAGGATAACCAGAGTCGAGGCGATACCCGCGAAGTAGAGCCCGCCGCCGATGGCGAGGCCGATGCCCGCGACCGCCCAGATGCTTGCTGCGGTCGTCAGGCCTCGAACCACATTGCCGCGCAGCAGGATTGAGCCAGCGCCGAGAAAGCCGATGCCCGACACCACCTGCGCCGCGCACGGGAAGGATCCAGCACCACGTTGTTCGTGCCCATAATGTCCGTGAAGCCGAACGACGATACGATCATGATCAAGCACGCGCCGACACAGACCAGCATGTGTGTGCGGATGCCTGCCGCCCACAGCAAGCGTTCGCGCTCGAAGCCGATGGCGCTGCCGAGAAGCGCGGCGAGCAAGAGCCGGGCCAAGATTTCCAGGTTCGGGAGCATCTCCTTGAATCCTCTATGTCTTTCCAAACACTACTTACACAGTAGAGATTATAAAGCGCCGATCGCTCCACGCCGCAAGCGAAACAACTGTGCTTGAGCTTGGGCCTCGCCTCGACAGGCCCCGCCATGCGCTGTATGGGTCGCGCGAGATAGGCGAAGACGTGTCCACTTAAGTCTTCCACACCATCATTTGTTTCGATCCAGGGCGATTGCCATTCGTCGGAGCGCCTGAATGTCAGAGCTCTTGCTTGAGCTGTTCTCCGAAGAGATCCCCGCGCGCATGCAAGCGCGTGCGAGAGACGACCTCGCGCGGCTGCTCGGCAATGCGCTGGGTGAGGCAGGACTCGAGTTTAGCGAGATCAAGACTTTCGCCACGCCGCGACGCCTGACCGCAGTGGTCGAGGGCCTGCCGCCGCGCTCGCCCGACATCAGGGAGGAGAGAAAGGGACCGCGCGTCGATGCGCCCGATGCGGCGATCAAGGGCTTCCTCAAATCGGCAGGTCTGTCATCGGCGGATCAGGCCGAGACGCGCGACGATAAGAAGGGCGCCTATTATGTTGCGCTTCTCGAGAGGCCGGGCCGCGCGACTCCCGAGGTCATCGCAGAGATCGTCCCAGAGCTCGCGAAGAGCTTCCCGTGGCCTAAGTCCATGCGTTGGGGCTATGGACGCTTACGTTGGGTACGGCCGCTTCACTCGATACTGTGCCTGCTCGACGGCGAAGTCGTTCCATTCGAGATCAACGGCATCAAGAGCGGCAAGGAAACGCGTGGCCACAGATTCATGGCGCCAGAGCCATTCAAGGCGAAAGGCTTCAAGAATTACCGAGAGAAGCTGGGCGAAGCCAATGTTATCCTCGACAGCGATGAGCGCGCGCGCATCATTCTGGAAGGTGCCCACAGAGCTGCTTCCAAAGAGGGACTAACGTTCGTCGAAGACGAGGCGCTGCTCGCCGAGAATGCCGGGCTCACCGAGTGGCCCGTGGTGCTAATGGGCGCGTTCGATAAAGAATTTCTGTCGGTTCCGCCCGAGGTGCTCTCCACGGCCATGAAGGCCCACCAGAAATGCTTTTCGTTGCGAAGGAACGATGGCGCGTTGGCTAACCGGTTCTTGGTCGTCGCCAATCTCGAAGCGCGAGACAAAGGCAAAGCCATCATCGCCGGCAATGAGCGCGTGATCCGCGCGCGGCTCGCCGATGCCAAGTTCTTCTTCGACCAAGACCGCAAGGTTGGTCTCGAAGCATGGGTGCCGAAGCTGAAGGAAATCACGTTCCACGAGAAGCTCGGCTCGCAATATGAGCGCGTGCAGCGCGTGTGGCGGCTTGCGCGCGAGCTTGCGCCGCTGGTCGGCGCCGAGCCAGACCTCGCCGAACGCGCGGCGATCCTCGCCAAGGCCGACCTCGTGAGCCAGATGGTCGGCGAGTTCCCCGAGCTACAAGGCGTGATGGGCCGCTATTACGCGCTCGACCAGGAGGAGGACCCGGCGGTCGCCGATGCCATCGCCGCGCATTACAAGCCGTTAGGTCCTTCCGACGATGTGCCGCGCGAGCCTGTGGCGATCGCGGCGGCTCTCGCCGACAAGCTCGACACGCTGATTGGCTTCTGGGCTATCGACGAGAAACCGACCGGGTCGAAGGATCCCTACGCGCTCCGCCGTGCGGCTCTCGGTGTTATCCGCAGCGTGCTTGAGAACGGCCTAAGGCTGCATCTCATGGATCCGCTGGAGTTTCAGATCGACAAGATTGTCAAGGCGAGAGCGAACGTGAACTGGGCCCATCGCCAGGTCGATCGAAGAAACGTCGATTTGCTCTCCTTTTTCGCTGATCGGCTCAAGGTGCATCTGCGCGATCAGGGTGCGCGACATGACCTCGTGGATGCCGTGTTTGCGTTGGGAGGCGACGACCTTTTGACCATCGTGCGGCGGGTGGAGGCGCTCGGAAGATTCCTCGATACGGAGGACGGCGAGCATCTCCTCATTGGCACTAAGCGCGCTATCAACATTCTGCGTATCGAGGAGAAGAAGGATTCTCAGGGCTACGATCAGCCACCTGATCCTACTCTGTTCAAACGGCCGGAAGAAAAAGCCCTCGCCAAAGCGGTGGACCAGGTCGAAAAATCTGCCGCCACGGCGATTGCCCGCGAGGACTTCGAGGCGGCCATGACCGAGATGGCGAAGCTGCGCACCCCGGTCGATGAGTTCTTCGATCATGTCACCGTCAATGCGACAGATGCGGATCTTCGCGCCAATCGCCTGCGCCTATTGAACCGCATCCGCGCCACGACGTTGACCGTCGCCGACTTCTCCAAGATCGAAGGCTAGCCGCGGGGAAGGCGAGTTGCCGAATATCACCCTGATCACCCTCGGCGTCGCCGACGTTGCCAAGTCCACTGAGTTCTATGAGGCGCTCGGTTTCGTGAAGTCGAACAGGGCGAGTGAAGCGAACGTGAGCTTCTTCAAGGCGGGCAGCGTGGCGCTCGCGTTGTGGAGCCGCGAAGCACAACTCGAAGACGCTCAGGCCGGCGCAATTTGGAATGGCAATGGCGGCGTCTGTGTCGCGCAAAATGTCGCAAGCGAGGGTGAGGTCGATGCGGTAATGGCAAGGGCGAAAGCCGCCGGCGCACAAATCTTGAAGCGGGCTGCCAAGACGTTCTGGGGCGGCTATAACGGCTACTTCGCCGACCCTGATGGGCATCTCTGGGAAGTTGCTTTCAACCCGCACTGGGGGTTAAGCGCAAACGGGGTGATCGAGCTGTCGGAGTGAATGGAACGAATGCCAGATCACCTTTTCGTCTACGGCACGCTGCGATCAGAGAGCGGACATCCGATGGCGCGCCGCCTGCGCGCTGGCGCGCGGCATATCGGCAGGGGAACCGCCGAGGGTTCGCTCTACGACTTCGGCAGTTGGCCCGGGGCGGTTTTTGCACCAGGCGATCGCTACCGCGTGGTCGGCAGTATCTTTGCGCTTGGGCCAAACCCGAGACTGCTTACGGACCTCGACAAATATGAGGGCGTAGTTCCCGCCAACGGCGAGGAGCGCGAGTGGCCCGAAGCCGAAGGATTGTTCCACCGCATCGCCATTGAAGTCGTCCTCGATAAAGGCGGCAGCGTCGAAGCTTGGGCTTACGGCTTGAAGGAGACGCCCCGTGCGAGGTTGATCGGCAGCGGTGATTTCATCGCCGACCGGCGTATCCGCAATCCTCAGCCTCTCCGCCCCTAAACCTTTTTCACGCCCGCCCGTTTGTATGAAGTGTGTCAGGCGGCTAAAAGTCGGGCTTAGGGCGAAACATGGATCAACCCATGACGACTGCAGAGAAGGCCGCAAGGCCCGCGCCGAAATGGGTCTATACCTTCGGCGCAGGCCGTGCCGATGGCTCGGCGGAAGATCGCGAGCTGCTAGGCGGCAAGGGTGCCTACCTTGCCGAAATGTCGCGGCTCGGGCTTCCTGTCCCACCCGGGTTCACCATCTCGGCCGAGCTCTGCTGCGTCTATTACGACCTTGGCGAGACGCTGCCGGAGGAGCTCAAGCCAATGGTGGATGCCGCGCTCGATGAAGTCGGCAAAATTGCCGGCTTCGAGTTCGGTGATGTCGAGACCCCGCTGCTCGTATCCGTTAGGTCGGGATCGCGAGCCTCGATGCCTGGAATGATGGACACCGTGCTCAATCTCGGGCTGAACGATCAGACCGTCGAAGGCCTCGCTGATCGCTCCAAGGATCGCAGATTCGCCTACGACACCTATCGCC
>JBKPSQ010000207.1:0-7229 GCA_046735075.1 Pseudomonadota bacterium | reverse complement strand
GGCACCTACATGATCGATGTGGTGGGCAAGGACCGTCTCGCTCTTAAGAGCGACATGACGCTCAAATTGTCCAAGGAGGCCATCCACGGCGACGCGAGCCACATCGTCATAAGCGGCGTGACTGCTCGGAACATGTGGGGCGACGGATTCTATGTCCAAGGCGCGAGCGATGTGAAGTTTTGCTCAGTCATCGCCGACGGCAATCGACGCCAGGGCCTCTCGATCATCGACGTCGACGGCCTCTTCGTGCTGAACTCGATCTTCAAGAACACGCGAGGGACCAGACCTAGCGCCGGCATCGATTTCGAGCCTGACGATGCCGACCAGAAGGTCAGCAACGTCCAGATCGAACGATCGCAGTTTCTGAATAATGCGGGACCCGGAATCCTCATTGCCGGCAGGAGAGGTTCGGTGGCGAAGGTCGAGCTCACTGGCAACGTGTTCAAGGGTAATCAGCCCATCGTGGTCAAGAACGCGCCCCAGGTGCTATCCACGGATATCTGCAACAACCGCCAGATTGCGTCAGAAACGGCTCCGTCGCAGGGACTGAACGCCTTCACCGAGCCGATCGATCTCGTCATGCACCAGAACGATTGCCGCGAGGGTCAGGATCTCCGCTTCGAGGTCAAGAAGGACACCGCAAAAAAGAAGAAGAAGGCATCGAAGCCGTCGAGATAGTGCGTGGATCAGTCCGCTCGGCTTGCACGAGACCGAACCCTCTGAAGAGAATCGGAAGCGGCGAGCAGCAACAGCGTCAGATTCATGACCAGGACCCCGACCACCGCTGCCGGGGTCAGGCCCAGCCTGAAGCCATCTGAAAGATTGAGCCACACTGCGGCAAGGAACCAGGCAACACCGCTAAGACCGACCTTGAGCAGGATGCCGCTTCCCAGCGGTTCATCGTTTGGTGAAGCACTGCATTTCAAAACTTGGTTTGTCATGGCGCACCTCTGTTTCTAGTTCATTCCATTGCCCGCTAGGCGAGGCTGCGGTGATAGGCGGTGGGAGTGAGCCCCGTCGCCTTGCGGAAAGCCGCGGTGAAGGAGCTCGTCTCGCTGAAACCGACCGTCAGCCCGATGTCTGTCACCGTGAATGACGGTTTCGCCAGAAGCGCCTTGGCGCGCTCAATCCGCTGGCTGGTGTGGTAGCGGTGCGGGGGAACGCCGAAGGACTGCTTGAAGGCGCGGCAGAAATGATAGGTGCTTAACCCTGCCAACTCGGCAAGCTTGGCGAGCGGAACGGCCTCGGCGAGGTGCTCCTCGATATAGGACGTGACGATGCGCTGCTGCCAGGCGGCGAGCCCGCCTCTGATCGCGGCCTTGCCATTGGTGTTGCCCTGGTTGAGGCGCATGAGCTCGTGCGCCAGCACCACGCCGAGCGCCTCGAGATAAGAACAATCGTCGGGCTGCGGGCCCTCGATCAGGGCCATCAACTTCTGCGCGGTGGCAAGCAGCGCAACATCCTCGAAGAAGAGACGAGGGGCCAGGATTTGTCCTGCATCGGCCTCGATCGCGCTCTGCGGCAGGACTTCTGGGTCGAAGTAAAAGAAGGCCATCCGAGCAGGCGTGCGGGGGTCATGCCAATCGTAATAGTCGTGGCCAGCCGGCACGAAGCTGAACTTACGGGTAACGTCACGCAGCGTGGATGACGGCAGGCCTTCGATGGACGTCTCGCCATCCTTGCGCGCGCCGCGCTCGCAAAGGACGAGCATATGGACCTCGGCATGAGCGCGATAAGCGATCCGCTCGGAGCTGGTCGCCTGCACGACTTCGGCGGTCATGCCCCGCCAGCTCAGGGTCCGGCGCTTCACGCTATTGGCGGGGCTGATCTCGACCGCGGCCGCAGGCGTCTTCAGTCTCGCTTTCTGGATGAAGGGAGCTTGATGACCGTCCAACTCGCCGCGCACCGGCATTCCGGAATGACAGTCGACCAAGCGCAAATTTGTAGGCCGAAGCTTCGGAACACGAGCGTCGAAGAGCGTGTGCGAAGAAGGGGCCGCCGATAGAGAACTCATCGCCATAGCCGTCACCTCTGATTCCACTCCGATTTAGTAGAGAGGATAGGGAGGCGAGGCCGCAAAGCTCCATTCTACGAACAGTCAACGGCAACGCGGATTGGTGTGAGGCTGTTAATACCTAGGTGTACGACAGTTTGCCCCGCGATATGGGGTCACGGCCGGAGAAAGCCTGGAATTCCGCGGCGAAATCGCGACTATGACGATGCTGTGACGCCCCTCCGGAAGCTGCCGATTATTTGGGCGTTTTGCTGCCGTCGCGCCGGAGGGCGACGTCGAGATAGTCAATCAAGGTCGCGCTGTCGAACGGCTTGTCAAGATAGCCGATTGCTCCACCTTCCAGCGCCCGCGCGCGTGCCCTCTCTTCCGGATATGCGGTGACGAAAATGATCGGCAGAGTCCGACCCTTCTCGCGCAAGCGGCTTTGCAGGTCGAGGCCGCTCATGTGCGGCATGTTTACGTCGACGATAAGACAGGCCGCCTGATCGAGATAAGGCGAGCTCAAGAACTCTTCAGCCGAAGCGAAGGTGCGAACGACATGGCCAAGCGAGCGCAACAGGCACGTCGTCGCCATGCGGACGGATTCGTCGTCATCGATAATGCAAACAGCGTGCAACGCCCTAGCCCTAGCTTGGCTGGCGCGCGGCTCTCAGCCAGACCAAATTCGCGCCTGCCTAAGGACCAAAGTGGCTCGCAAAGTGCAAAACGAGAAGACATACTTAAGTTTACCCGAAAAATACGGGGTTTCGCGTCTAGGTTTAGCCGCCTCTTGCAGGCATTTCGCGTGAGACACCGAGCAGCTCTGCCATGCGGACAAGATCGGCGAGCGATCGTGCGCCCATTTTCCGCATGACGTGGCCCCGGTGAATCTTCACCGTGATCTCGCTTACCCCGATCTCGCCGGCCACCTGCTTGTTCATCAGTCCGGCCGTGACCAAGGACATGACCTCTAGCTCGCGCGGCGTGAGGGTCTCAAGCTTGGCCTTGAGCGCCGCCACGCCTTTCTCCTCGTCACGCCTTTTGCGGTCGCGTTCCAGGGCGTTGGCCACGGCATCGAGCAGGTCCTGGTCGCGAAACGGCTTGGTGAGAAAGTCGACGGCGCCTGCCTTCATTGCTCTTACCGACATGGGAACATCGCCATGCGCGGTGATGAATATGATCGGGATCCTGACATTGGCCTTGATCAACTCGTTCTGGAAATCGAGGCCGCTGCGCTTAGGCAGCCTGATATCGAGCACGAGGCAGCTCGCGGTGTCGGGGAGGGGCGCCTCAAGCATTTCCGGGGCCGACCCGAACACCTCGACGCGCAATCCAACCGAGCGCAGGAGACTGCTCAAGGCCTCGCGCAATGAGGGATCGTCATCGACCACCAGGACCACCGGCTCGTCGGGCGGTGACGTCTTGCGCGATGTTGCCGAGAGGCTGCTCACTGCTCGGCTCCCCGCTCAATTTGCACCGTGAATGAAAAGGTTGAGCCAGGGCCGTCATTGGGCGACGCCCACATTCCTCCGCCATGGGCCTCGATGATCGATCGGCAAATCGACAATCCCATGCCCATCCCGTCGGACTTGGTAGTGAAGAAAGGATTGAACAGCCGATCGATATTATCGGGTTCGATGCCGCTGCCGGAGTCCTGCACGGCAACGAGCACATGATCCGCATCATGCTGGCGCGATTGGATTACGAGCTCACGCGGCCGATCCGTCACGGTATCCATGGCTTCGATGCCGTTCATGATCATGTTGATGATCACCTGCTGCAGCTGCACACGGTCACCGAATACCGGCGTCAGCTTCGCGTCAAGGTCCAACCGAAGTCTGACATGGTGGCTGACCACTTCACGCTGGACCAGGGCGAGGACATCGCTGACGACATCGTTAATGTCGAGCGGCGCCTTTTGCGGATTCGACTTCTTAGTAAGCGCGCGCAGCCGGCGGATTACCTCGCTCGCGCGGTTCCCATCCCGGATGATTCGGGTGACGGCGCCGCGTGCCTCCTCCAGGTCGGGCGGATCATTTCTAAGCCAGCGGAGAGCTGCATCGCCATTCGTGATCACGCCTGCGAGAGGCTGGTTGACCTCATGCGCAATCGAAGCGGTCAACTCGCCGAGCGTGGTCACGCGGGTGACATGGGCGAGCTCGGCCTGAGCTTGTTGCAGCGCTTCTTGGGCCCGCTTCGCCGCGGTGACGTCCATTAGAGCGCCGACATATTCCAGCCGATCCCCAGTGTCGCTCGCTGCGTGGGCTACGACATGGATATGTTTGATGCGGCCGTCGGGGAACAGCAGCCTGTGCTCGACACTCCAATTTTGTTTAGTGGCGCAAACCCGATCGAGATGCCGCTTCAGGGATCCACGATCGTCGGGATGGGTGCGTCCCAACACGAGATCGACGGTCGGTGGAATGTTCGGATCTTGCTCGAAGATGCGGAAGGCTTCGTCGGACCAGCTGATCCTTCCGCTGGCAACGTCCCAACCGAAGCTTCCGGTATGGCTCAACTCTTGCGCCTCGGAGAGGTAAGCTTCGCTCCGGCGCAAGGCATCCTCGGCCTGCTTGCGGTCTTCGATGTCGGTGTTGCTGCCGTACCATTTGATGATGTTGCCACGTTCGTCGCAAAGCGGCGCGGAGCGGTTGAGGAACCAGCGGTACACGCCGTCCGCCCGCCTGATGCGCGCTTCGTGTTCGTAGGGTATGCCCGCGGCAATGCTCTCCATCCGCACTTTCATTATCCGAGGCAAATCTTCGGGATGGTAAGCGGCTTGCCAGCCGAAGCCTTTGGCGTCTTCAAGAGCGAGACCCGTATAGTCGAGCCAGCGCTTGTTCAGAAAATCGGTCCAGCCATCGGTGAGATTGCTGAACACAAAGGCCGGTATCGTATCGATGGTGAGCTGAAGCTCTTTCTCCTGCTGCTGGGCTTTCGCCTCGGCGCGCTTGCGTTCGGTGATGTCGTTGTTGGTTTCAAGTATGGCGATCGGACGGCGTGCAGCATCGCGCTGCACCGACCACCGGCTTGACACCACGACCTCGGTGCCGTCGCGTTTGGTATGGATGAGCTCGACCTCGAGGCGATCGGCATGGGTTAGCGTTGCCTTGAGATCCTCAAGCCCCGCCGGAAAAACCGTGCGTAGCAGCTGATGCGAAACCTTGCCGATGGCTTCGTCCTGCGTCCATCCGTAGAGCAGCTCGGAGCCACGATTCCAATAGGTGATGACGTCGTTCATGTCGCGAACGAACACCGAATCGTGGGTGAGATCGAGAAGGCTCGCCTGCTCGCGCAAAACTTTCGCCGCCGCTTGACTCTTCAAGGCTAGAAAGGTCGTGAGCGCGATGGCGAAGATGCTGACCAGGCATCTGACCAGCGACGGGCCGTAGGTGAGGCCATGTTGGAACAGGAAGCTCAGCGCGGTCACGATGATGCAAGCGGCCGAGATGAGCAGCAGGCCGCTGCGTTGCACGAAGCGGCCGGCCATCAGCACCACGATGGCATAGAGCACTGCGACCGCGATACCTAAGGGCGTGAAGGTATCGACGATGAAGATCGCAATGGCAAAAGCGATGGCAATGATCGTGAATGCGGCGCGTGTGGCAAAGTCGCGCGAGGGTGAGCCGGGTGCCAATGAGGTGCGATCGAATATCATCCGCCAGCTTCTCTCGCCCCTGACGCCGGTCTGTCAATGTTCCTCGAGGCCCTGACTCGCCGCAGCGGCTTTAGCGCAATTCTTCGACAGGTTCAGCAACGGGCGGCAAGCGCTGCTACCAAGCCGCCCTCTACAAAGGACGGCAAGACGGGGGCGTAAAAAAGAGGACGCTGATCAATGACCTCCATCGAGCACCATATCGAGAGCAATGAAACGCGCCGTTATTCCCCCGCACGGAGACAATATGAATCTCCGCAGCGGCCAGTCCCACATGAATCGATCGCCAGGCTGCGCGCCTTCTCGATGCTGCTCTGCATGGACGTTACTCTTGCCGACGAACTGGTGACGGTCACATTGGTGCGCGCTGGCGTGGCCGTAAATCCGGCCGGCATCGGCAATAATCTCTCGATCTGGCTCATCAAAAGATTGCGCAGCTATTATTACCGCGAATTCACGCGCCGGGCTTTGGCAATGCCTCCGCAAGCCGCGACACGTGAGCAGGCCGATATCCTCTCAGCCCTCGCCAAGCTGCGGCCCGAACAGCGCGAGGCGCTTGTTTTGGTCGAGGCCATCCGGTTCTCGCTCGGCGAAGCGGGCCGCATCTGCCGGCAGCCTCCCGGCAGGTTCAGGGCGTTGCTCGAAGGGGCGCGGGCCGACCTTGCGCGCCACCTTGAGCGGCAGCGCTCACAGAGGTCGAACCAAGACGGCGTCACATTTCCCTTCCTCGTGCCGGCTTAGCACCGCCAACGCTGCTTTTGAGCATGCAAGCCTTCGGCTTCTGCGTCGATTGAGCCGGCTTGTGCGTTAAGCCAGGGATCCCGACGTCCGGATCGGCGCAAAATCCGGCCAATCGCAGCAACCTCAACCAAGGCCGATGCGGGCCGGATGCCTAAATTATTCCCTGTGGGCGGTTGTCCGGGGCGAGCCATCAACCATGCGATGATTCGCAGGTGCGACATGCGACGATTCGACTTCGACAAAATCCGGACACTGCGAGTGTTCACGGTAAGTCTCGGCGTCTTGCTGCCTGGGCTCCTTACCTCAGGAAGTGCAGCAACCGACAGCAAGACGTCGACCCAGAGTGACACCGCGAGCTGCGCAGGCGGAGATACGGGCATCAGCTTGCCGCCGGGATTCTGCGCCACCGTATTTGCCGATAAACTAGGTCACGCCCGCCATATGGCCGTCGCCGGAAATGGTGTGGTCTACGTCAACACCTGGAGCGGTCTTTATTACGGGAACGACAAGCCGCTCCCCGGCGGGTTTTTAATTGCGCTGAAAGATACCAACGGCGACGGCAAAGCCGATGTGATCAACCGGTTTGGCCAGACCAAAGCGCAAGGTTCTGCCGGCGGAACCGGCATCGCGCTCTACAACGGCGCACTCTACGCTGAGGTGAACGATCGCATCGTGCGCTACCGCCTGCCGGGAACAGGTGTGGCGCCGACCGATCCGCCTGAAACTATTGTTTCCGGGCTGCCACTCACCGGCGATCATCCCATGCCTCCGTTCGCCATCAACGACAAAGGCGAGATATTCGTCGACGTCGCGACGGCCACCAATTCCTGTCAGAAGAAA
>JBKPSQ010000206.1:0-3663 GCA_046735075.1 Pseudomonadota bacterium | reverse complement strand
CAGTTGCTTTTGGGACCCAGGCCGTTGAAACAAGGCCCAAAAGCGCGGCTTTCTCGGCCGATGGAAGGGTCGGAGACGGCCTAGTTGATGAGCGGCGACCAGGCCGGATCAGAGCCGAAGGCGGGCGTCGCAACCTGGCGCTCGTTATAGCCGGTGAGGTCGATGGTGTAGAGCTTCGGGCCGCCCGCGGCGCCCGGCGACTCCCTGAAGAACATCAGCACACGGCCGTTAGGGGCCCAAGTTGGGCCTTCGTTGTGAAAGCCCTCGGTCAGGATGCGCTCGCCCGTGCAATCGGGCTTCATCACCCCGATGAGAAACTCGCCGCCGAGGCGCTTGGTGAAGGCGATCAGATCGCCGCGCGGCGACCACACCGGAGTCGAATAGCTCCCCTCGCCCTGGCTGATGCGATGCAGATCGCTGCCGTCGGCGTTCATCGCGTAGATCTGCTGCGAGCCGTCGCGGTCACTCTCGAACACAATGCGGCGCCCGTCAGGCGCGTAGCAGGGCCCGGTATCAATCGCGTTGCTTTTGGTCAGCTGAAAGGTGCGCCGACTCCGCAAGTCCATGGCGTAAAGATCGGCGTTGCCGTCGCGCTCCAGGCTCATGACAATGCGTTGGCCATCGGGCGAGAAGCGCGGGGCGAAGGTCATGCCCGGGAAGGCACCGACGGTCTCCTTCTGCCCAGTCTCAATGTTAAGGAGATAGACCTTTGGCGTCTCGCCCTCGAACGACATGTAGGTGATGTCCTGCGTTGAAGGGCTGAAGCGCGGCGTCAGCACCAAGTTCTGACCAGTGGTGAGCAACCTCACGTTGAAGCCATCCTGGTCCATGATGGCCAGCCGCTTAGTGCGCTTGTTCTTGGGGCCCGACTCATCGACGAATACAATGCGCGTGTCGAAATAGCCCTTCTCGCCGGTGATGCGCTCATAGATTGCATCGGCGATGATGTGGCCGACGCGCCTCGCATCCTTGGTCCGGGCGAAGAACTGCTCGCCGGCGAGCTGCTTGCCCGAGAGCACATCCCACAACCTGAACTCGGCCTTGAGCTTTCCGTCGCTCGAGCCGATCCGACCGACAACCAACGCTTGCGCGTTGACCACCTGCCAATCGTCGAAACGCGGGACGCCGTCGAAGTTCGCCACCTTCTCGATGAACGCGGCCTGATCGATCGGACGGAATAGACCTGAGGAGGCGAGGTCCGCCGCCACCACACCGGAGATCGCGCGCGCCTGTTCCGGGTCGATCGATCCGTCGCCGGTGAAATCAGGAATGGCAATCGGCATTGCCTGAATCTTGCCTTGCGTGATGTTGAGCTCGACGACGGCGTCGGCTTGCCGGGAGCCAGCAACCAATGCGAGCGCAATCAGGGCGAGCGCTAGGCTGCGCCGCACGGGGTTGAGAATGATGGATGGCATGCGTGGTTACCCGCTGCGATACATGTCGCTTGGATCGAAGTTGAGAATCATGTCGCGCCACAGCGCGTATTTCGCTTTTGGCAGCTCGTAAGGCTGGCACTGGTAGACGGCTCTCACCGCGCTATCGGCGGCGGCTTGGAAGAACGGCGATGAACCGCTATTCGCGACCGTCGGATAGCCTACGAGGGTTCCGTCTTCGTTAAGCTTCAGCCTTAGCTTCACCACGATCTGATCGGCCCCGAGGCCTCCAGGAGGCGGCGTCCAGCAATCGGCGATGCGCGACCGGAGCGCGTCGATCTCATTGACCGACATGCTAACCTCGGTGCCGTTCGACTGGCCCTTCACTTTCTTCTTTGGCGTGTTGGACGGCTCGACGGGCTTGGGATCGTCGTCTGCGTCGGGGATCTTGTTGAGGAGCGCGGCAATTTTGTCGGGGTTGAAGTCGCGCTTCTTCGCCTGAGGTTGGGGCTTCGACTTCTTGGGCGGATCGGCGGCAGCCTGTTTCGGGTCCTTGTCGTCTTGCTTCTGAGCGTCAGGCTTTTGCGCTTCAGGCTTGGCCGCCGCAGCGTCCTTTGGCTTGTCTTTCTTGTCCTCGGGCTTCGGCTGACTCTTGTCATCCAAAGCCGCCGTCTGCTCGGGCGGCTTGGCTTCCTTCGCCGCTTCCGGCTTCTTCTCTTCGGGCTTGCCGGCGAGGACGTCATCGTCCTTGGCATCTTTCGTGCCGGCCTTGATCTTGGTGACGTCAGCTGGCGTGGCGAGGTCGATGGGAATGGCGACGAGCGGCGCGCTATCCATGTTGGATGACGGGAAGGCGACGAGCACCCACAACAGGATCGCCCCGTGCAGCGCCGCCGAAATGAAAGTCCCCCGACCCATCACCCTCTTCGCTCGATCTACTGTTTCTTGTCCGCCTCTGCCGCTTCGGTGACCAGCGTCACCGGAATCCCCGCGGCCTTGATCCGCGCCAGCACCTTGGCGACGCTGCCATATTGCGCGCGGTCGTCGCCCCTGACCTCGACCCGGTCGCCGGCGCCCGATGCCCTGATAGCGCTAAGTTTTGGCACAAGTTCGTCAAAGCCGATCTCCGTGCTCTGCAGGAAGACCTTGCCAGCCGAGTCCACCGTGATGGCGAGCACCTGCTTCTGAGCGTCGACCGGACCTGCCTCGGTCTTGGGCAGATCGACCTTGGGCAGATCGGGCTGCGGCTCGAGATTAAGCCCTACGGTGAGCATCGGCGCCGTCACCATGAAGATGATGAGGAGCACGAGCATCACGTCGACCATGGGGGTCACGTTGATCTCGCTCATGGGCTGCGCCGAGCGGCGGCGTGCCCGCCGGCTCGATAATGCGCCCCCTATCTGCAAACCTGCTCCCATGCTCAAGCCTCACGCTGTCTTGTCGATCTGTCGCGACAGGATGGCCGAGAATTCGTCGGCGAAGCCTTCGAGGCGCGCCGCGTGGCGCGCAACTTCGCTGTTGAATTTGTTGTAGAAAATTACGGCAGGAATTGCGGCGAGCAGGCCAAGAGCGGTGGCAAACAATGCCTCGGCAATGCCAGGCGCGACCACCGCAAGGCTCGTGTTCTTGCTCACCGCGATGGCCTGGAAGCTCGTCATGATGCCCCACACCGTGCCGAACAACCCGATGAACGGTGCGGTCGAGCCCACAGTGGCGAGGAAGGTCAACCTGCGTTCGAGCCGCTCCACCTCGCGCGAGATGGTGACGTCCATTACCTTCTCGACCCTGAGCTGGACACCAGGCATCGGCCGTCCGCTCTTGTCGCCGCTCTCCCGCTCGGTCGAGCGCTTCCACTCGCGCATCGCGGCGACAAACAGTGCCGCCATGCCGGTGTTACGCCGCTGCGATAGCGCGTTGTAAAGCTCCTCCAGCGACTGGCCCGACCAGAACACCTGCTCGAACTTGTCGGTCTCTTTGCGTGTCTTCGCGTAGAGGAAGAGCTTCTCGAGGATGATCGCCCAACTCCAGATCGAGGCGAGCAAAAGCCCGATGATCACGATCTTGACGACGATATGAGCGTGTCTGAAGAGCTCGAGGATCGAGAGATCGACAACGACATCCGGCGGATTCATGAGGGCCTCGTGGCTCAGCTCCAACTTCGCTGCCCGTCGGCCTCAGCGTCGAAGGGCAGCTTCCCGCGACCCGTCGGCCGAGGGCGCATGACGATTTCGCCGGAGGGAGCGCGTGCCTTGCTCGCGAGGCGACCTTTCGCGAGCGAATGTGACTAAAC
>JBKPSQ010000205.1:0-8019 GCA_046735075.1 Pseudomonadota bacterium | reverse complement strand
GATCGGCTCTTGCGACGTCACGCTGATCGATACCGCAGGGCTCGAGCCAGGTGACAAGGGGCTCACGCCGCGCATGCGGCAGCAAACCGAAGCCGCCATCGACCAGGCCGACCTTGTCGTCTTTCTCATCGACGCGCGGGCCGGGGTGGTTGCCGCCGATGAGATCTTCGCCGATCTCGCGCGCGGCTCGGGCAAGAAGGTGATCGTTGCCGCTAACAAATCAGAGGGCCGCGCCGCCGAGCCCGGCCTCTATGAGGCCTATTCGCTCGGGCTCGGCGAACCACTGCCGATTTCGGCCGAGCACGGGCTTGGGATCGGCGAGCTGATCGACGCGATCGAGCAGACTTGCAAAGAACGAGGCGACGCTGCCACGGCTCCTGTGACCGATGACGGCGAGGACGAAAGCGTCGAGCATCCTTTGCGCATCACCGTCGTTGGCAGGCCCAATGTCGGCAAATCGACTCTCGTCAATGCGTTGCTTGGCGAGGAGCGCATGATCACCGGACCTGAGGCCGGCATCACCCGCGATGCGATCGCGTCAGAGCTAGAATGGAACGGCCGCGCGCTGCGTCTGTTCGACACTGCCGGCTTAAGGCGCAAGATGCGGGTCGAGGGGCGGGCGGAGGAACTCTCCGTCGGTGACGCGCTGAAGGCGATCCGCTTTGCGGAGGTGGTGGTCCTGTTGCTCGATGCCGAACACTCCTTCGAGAAGCAGGATCTGCAAATCGCCGATCTCATCGCGGAGGAAGGCCGGGCACTCGTCATCGCGATCAACAAATGGGATCTCGTGCGCGATCCACAGAAACGGCTGCGCGAGCTTCGGGAGGAATGTCAGAGGTTATTGCCGCAGGTCAAAGGCGTGTCTCTCGTACCGGTCTCGGCGCTCGGCGGCACGGGGCTCGACCAGCTGATGCGTGCAATCGTTGCCGCAGATGAATTGTGGAACCGGAGGCTGCCGACCCACGCGCTCAATCAATGGCTGCAGGATGCCATCGATGCTCATTCGCCGCCGGCGGTCTCGGGCCGGCGCATCAAACTGAGATACATAACCCAAGCCAATGCGCGGCCTCCGACCTTTGTGCTGTTCTGTACGCGGCCGAAGGCGCTGCCCGAGTCTTATTCGCGCTATCTCGTCAATTCGCTGCGCGAAAGTTTCGACTTGCCCGGCGTGCCGATCAGGCTGAACTTGCGCAAAGGGGCCAATCCCTACGCACGAGACTCGGCATGAGCGAGGGAGACGTGACTGAAGTCTATTTCTATCATCTCGAGCGCCGTACGCTCGAAGAGGTTCTCCCCACATTGCTGGAGCTTTCGCTCAAGCGCGGCTGGCGCGCTGCCGTTCAGGCGGCCAGCGAGGAGCGGGTCGAGGCGCTCAACACGCTGCTGTGGACCTATCGCGAGGAGAGCTTTCTCCCGCATGGGACGGCGCGCGATGGAAACGCTTCCGCCCATCCCATCTATCTCACCGCTGGCGACGACAATCCCAATGAAGCTCAGGTGCGCTTCCTGGTCGATGGCGCCGTGCTCTCCGATGCCTCATCTTATACCCGCGTCGCCTATATCTTCGATGGAAGGGATCACGAGGCCGTGGCGCGGGCGCGCGCCGAATGGCAGGCGGCGAAAGGGAAGGGGCATGCGGTGAGCTATTGGCAGCAGACCGAGCAGGGGCGCTGGGAGCAAATGGCCTGACGACGGTCGGCACAATCAATTGGTCTGCCTTATTTTCCGGATCATTCTATGGAAGTTCGCGCCTTGCCGCTGTCATGCGCGGTCGTTATAAGCCCGCCTAATTCCGGAGATGACCAGGGGACCATTGTGGCCATTGAACGCACGCTTTCCATCATCAAGCCCGACGCGACCGAGCGGAACATCGAGGGGCTGATCGTCGCGAGACTTGAGAGCGCGGGGCTTCGCGTGATCGCGCAGAAGCGCGTGTGGTGGAAGAAAAAGGACGCCAAGAAGTTCTACGACGTTCACAAGGATCAGCCCTTCTTCAAGGATCTCGTCAATTTCATGACTTCGGGCCCGATCGTGCTCCAGGTGTTGGAGGGCGAAAACGCTATCCTGAAAAACCGTGAGGTGATGGGCGCGACCAACCCGGTCGACGCTGGCCATGGCACCATCCGCAAGGATTTCGGCGTCAATCTGCAGCGGAACTCCGTGCACGGCTCGGACAGCGCCGCGACCGCCAAACGCGAGATCGCGCTTTGCTTCAAGAAAAGCGAGATCGTGGGCTAACAGCGGCTTCCATTTCGCGCAGACGCCGATAGGCTGTGGCCTCGAATTGGAGGATGCATGCCGACGGTCCTCATTACCGGCACTTCGACCGGCATCGGCCGCGTGACCACGGAGGTTCTCGCACAACGCGGCTGGCATGTGTTCGCCACCATGCGGGACCTGCAAAAGCGCGACAAGCTCGAGGCGGCGCTCAAGAAATCTGACCTCAAAGATAGAGTCGAGTTCGTTCAGCTCGATCTCAACGACGCCGCTTCGATCGAGGCGGCTGTCGCGTCGGTTCTGGCGCGAACCGGCGGGACACTGGATGCCGTCGTGCAGAACGCGGGCGTTTCGGCTGCTGGCGCCTTCGAAGATTTGCCAGGAACCGAAATCCGCCGCGTCATGGAAACGAACTTCTTCGGCGTGCTCGAGCTGACCCGGGCCTTGCTTCCCACGTTTCGCGCCAAACGTGATGGCCGCATCGTTTTGGTTTCGAGCGAGGCGGCCTTCATGGGCCAGCCGACAAATTCGATCTACTGCGCTTCGAAATGGGCGCTCGAAGGCTGGGCCGAGTCGCTCGCCTATGATGTCGAGCCGTTCGGCATCAAAGTCATTCTGATCGAGCCAGGGCCGTACCGCACGCAAATCTGGCGGAGCACGCCGTGGATCGTGCCATCGGACAGCCCCTATCGCGAACGGGTGCAACGCGTGAAGCGGGCCGCAGATGAACACGCGGCAAAATCGGCACGCGACCCGAAGGAGGTCGCGCTCGTCATCGCTCGCGCGCTAGAGGTCAAACAGCCGGGCTTTCGCTATCCCGTCGGACCGTTCGCCCGCATCAATCATTTTCTGCGCGGAAAGCTGCCAAGCTGGCTCATCCGCCGCGGGGTCTCGCGTTATTTGGGACTTCTCAAGGATACGGACGCAAGGCCTTAGCGGCGGAAGATCCCGGATCTTTTCAAAAGCCAAAGCACAAGCGCCGACGAGCTGATCAGGATCAGCATTGACCACAAGAATCCGTGCGGATTTTGGGTGAAAGGCAGACCCATCACGTTCATGCCGAAGATCCCGGTGACCAAAGTTGCCGGCAAAAAAATCGTGGTGACGATGGCGAGTAGTTGGAGATTGCGATTAGTCTCCTCGGCGGTCTTGATGGTGACCTCCTCCTGCAGGAGATGCGCTCGGTCGCGCAACGAGACCACCTCGAGGTCGAGCCAATCCAGCCGCTGGCGCAATTTCGACGTGGTCAGCTTAAGCGCGAGCGTGTCGCTGAGATCGAGCTCGAAGCGCTGCATCAGTGAGCGCAGGATCACTAGCTGCCGATGCAGCCGCACCGTTGTGCGCCTGATACGGCCAAGCATGTTGCGTCCATCGCTCACATCATCCGCGAGGATTCTCTCTTCGATATGGTCGAGCTTGCCTGCCACGTCTTCGCCATAGCGGTCGACGGAGTCGACCACGTATTCGAGAATGGTATCCATCAGTGCCGCCAGCGTCGGCACCTTGCGGCCGGTCTTGAGCGCGTTGCGCGTCGCGGTGATCGCGCCGAGCGGGCGATGGCGTCCGGTGACAAGGAGAGTTTCGCTCAATGCAAAATGGAGGAATCCGATCTCGTCGGTGATGCCGTCGATCTCGCAAACGAGATCGGGGAACACCCCAAACAGACAGCCCTCGATGGCGTTCAGTTGCTGATGGTCATCGGCACCGACGAGCAGCTCGCGGGCCGCAGCGGGAAAAAACGACGAGGCGCGCAGGAAATAGCCCGCGCGCGCATCGGCCAAGTTGAAGTGAAGCCAGAGCGAATCGCCGGGCTCCTCGGCGATCGGATGATCGACCGCAAGCTCCGCCGCGGTTCCGTCCGGTTTTAATCGGAAAGCACAAATAAGACCTGGCAGAGCCCCGGCCGGGAAGCCGAGAGTTGCGCCGGCTCGCGCAGGCGCGGCTGTTAGGACCTCAGCCACCCGAGCTGCTGGGCCTTGGCATGGGCAGCCCTCCAAGCCGCAACGAGAAATCTCGCTCGTTCACGATCCGGGTCGCCGCGCATCGAGTCGACCAAGACGAGCACGGGTGACGCGCCCTCTTTGCGGTAAGTGGCTTGCTCGCCCGTCTCCAGCCTGGTGACGACGAGGTCGCGGTTCTGCAAAACCTGCACGTTGACGTCGGCAACGTCAGTCATGACCGCGCTCCTGCTTAAGCGCGCAGTCTAGAATCACGCCAATAAAGTGAGAAGCCTCGTCGCTTACAAAATTGGCCGAACCCCAACTGCAAATGAGAGTCAATGCGCAACAAAAGGTTAGAGCGTCATCGAACTGTCATGTTGCCTTCAGCTCAGCTCGCGGATGCGGAAGGGGAGGCCGCCTTTGGGACAAAGCGTCACTGTCGCGTGAATCTTGGCGGGCTTCGGCCCGACGTAGTCCGGCGTGAAGCGGCGCAGGAGTTGCACCAACGCAAGCGTGTTTTCGATCTGCGACAGCGCGCCGCCAATACAAGCGCGCTTGCCGGCGGCGAAGGGCAGATAGGTGTATTTCTGTCGCTTCTTGGCGCGCTCGGGCGCAAAGCGCTCCGGATCGAACTTCTCGGGCTCGTCCCAATATTTCGGGCTGTGATGCAGGACGTAGGCGAGAATGACCATCTTATCGCCGGCCTTGATTTGATGGCCCTCGATCTCGTCATCGCCAGCGGCTATCCTGATCAGCGCCCAGATCGGCGGGAAGAGCCGCATCGTCTCCTGAATGACCATGCGCGTGTAGGAGAGCTGCTGCACTTCGTTCCATTCGGGATTGCGCTCGCCGCACACGCCTCTCGCCTCCGCCCTGATGCGCTCCAGCGCCTCGGCGTGCTGAGATAGGAGATAGAGCGACCAGGCGAGCGTCAGCGCCGTAGTCTCGGTGCCCGCCCACAAATATTGCTTCATCTCGTCAATCACCTGCTGGCGATCGAACTCGGGGAAGTTGGGATCGGCTTCGGCATCCTCCAACATTCTGAGCAGGGTCTTCTCACGATGCTCGAGAATGCCGGCACCCGTCACCATCTCGGGGATCGAGCCCCACACCTCCATAGCCTTGGCGGCGTCTTCGCTCATGATCTCGACCAGCTCGCCGCGCACGTTCTTGAGGCGCAGCGATTTGTGATTCACGACATTGGTGTAGGTCTTGACCTGGCCGAACACGAAATGCGGGTTGAAGGGCATCTCGCGATCGAACAGCGCCTTGCACACCATCTCGGCGGCGAGCGTCCAGGTCTCCTCCACCATCTCGATGGTCTCACCGGTCGAGGCAAACTTCGCCCAGCGTCCCATCTTCGAGTCGATGGCTGACATGAGATAGGGGAAGTAGGCCTCGAACATTTGCGGATGGAACGCTGGCTGCTGCGGCGCGCGGATCTTCTGCCACAATGCGCCGTCCACCGTGATCATGCTCTTGCCGAAGATCGGCCGGAGCCCGTCGAAATATTTCGTGTAATTGTCGGCGTTGTCGACCAGCACGCGCTGGGCATGCGCGGGCTCCGAGAGCAGCACAATGCGCTGGTTCTTGAGGTTGATCGGGACCACGCCGCCATATTTGTCGCTGAGCGCCATGAGAACCTGCATGGGGTTCTCCTGGTTGAGCAGCGGGGTCAGCTTGAACCAAATGCTCTGCTCTTCGCCGAGCCCATGTGTTGGAGAATAGGCGACTGTCATATCGGCCATTTATGCCTGTCCCCTGGCTCTCTGGTCCTGGCTTCGGAGGTCGCGGATCTCGCGGCCGCGCTGGCCGCCAAGCTCAAAGAGCGGCCCGCCACGCTGCTTGCATCGCTCTGCCACAGTTTCGGCAAGCAGGCGCAGGAATTGCCTCGATTTAGGCCAGTCTCTAACATCCGGCCGTCGGCATTGTCCATCATCGGCACGTCAGCATCTTGTAGTGCGACATGCCGCCCCGTCCAGGGGCTGATCTTAGGCCCGTTAATATTTTCAATCAAAGTGTTCGTCGAGCGGCGGGGAAAAAAGCGGCGGTTGCAGGCCGATCTGTGTCATTCCGACCACATGTTCGTCTTCCACGCGAACTTCGCCGGAAGCAATTAGCTTAAGCGCATGAGGGTAAAGACGATGCTCGGCTTCAAGCACGCGCGCGCCTAGGCTCTCCGGCGTGTCGCCCGGAAGCACCGGAACCGCGGCTTGGGCCACGATCGGCCCGGTATCCATCTCGGGGCGCACGAAATGCACAGTGCAGCCGGTGATCGTGACCCCTGCCTCAAGCACGCGCTCATGACTATGCAATCCTCTGAAGGCCGGAAGCAGTGAAGGGTGGATGTTGAGGTGGCGATCGCGCCAGCGCTCGACGAAGCCCTGGCTGTGCAGGCGCATGAAACCGGCATTGCAGAGAATCTCCACGCCGGCCTCATTCAGGGCGTTGTCAAGAGCCGCATCGAAGTCCTCGCGCGAAGCGAAGTCCTTGTGGTTGATGGTGAGCGCAGGAATCAGCCCGGCTTCGGCCCGCAACGATCCTTGCGCCCCAGGCACGTTCGACACCACGACAGCGATTTTCGCGGGGTAGTCTGGAGCCTTGCAGGCCTCGATCAACGAGCCGAGATTTGAGCCGCGCCCCGAGATGAGGACGCCGACTCGTTTGCGGCTCACGGCGCACCCCAGGCACGCGCATTCTTGTAACGGACGGCTTCGCCGGTGCCCCGCTTGACGATGGCGCCGATCAGCTTCGTCTCATCGCCGAGATGCTGACGCACGCGAGCAAGGTCGCCTGGCGCAACGATTAGGATCATGCCGATGCCGCAATTGAAAGTTCTGAGCATTTCGCTCTGGTCGAGCCGTGCCTCTGTCATGAGCCAGCCGAATACGGGCGGCAGTTGGAGACTGCCAAGGTCGATTTCAGCGGCGAGGTCGGACGAAAGCACCCGGGGGATGTTGTCGGTCAGCCCACCGCCGGTGATATGAGCGAGCGCCTTGATCGCGCCCGTTGCACGAAGGGCCTCAAGGATCTGCCGCACATAGATACGTGTCGGTGTGAGCAGCGCCTCGCCGAGTTTCATCTTGGGAGCAAAGGGAGCGGCATCGTCCAAACCGAGACCACTCTCCTTGACCACGCGCCGCACGAGCGAGAAGCCGTTCGAGTGGAGACCTGAAGAGGGAAGCGCCAGAATGACGTCGCCCGTTTCGATGTCTTTGCTTGGAAGTATCTCCGAGCGCTCGACCGCACCTACGGCAAAGCCGGCGAGATCGTAATCGCCGGGCGCGTAGAGTCCCGGCATCTCAGCGGTCTCGCCCCCGATCAACGCGCAGCCGGCCTCCGTGCAGCCTTTGGCGATGCTGCCGATCACCGTTTCGGCCACGCCGAGGTCGAGCTTGCCGGTCGCGAAGTAATCGAGGAAGAACAGGGGCTCTGCGCCCTGGACCACGAGATCGTTGACGTTCATCGCCACGAGGTCGATGCCGATCCCGGAATGGATGCCGGTCTCGATAGCGAGCTTGAGCTTGGTGCCCACGCCGTCAGTGGCGGCAACGAGCACCGGATCCTTGAAGCCGCACGGCTTGAGATCGAATAGGCCACCGAATCCACCGATCGAACCCAGCACGCCTTTGCGCTTGGTCTTAGCCGCGAGCGGCCCGATGGCTTTGACCAGCGCGTTGCCGGCGTCGATGTCGACGCCCGCGTCGCGATAGGTCACCTTGGCTTTGTCCTTGGAAGTTGCGGGCACCGAATGGGCTCGGGGTGCAGGTTCAGGCGATTTGGCATAACAATCGTGCCTTGAGAGGCACGTCAAGGCCCCGCCATATTGCGGTGTTTACCAAGTGCGACCGAGCAATAAATA
>JBKPSQ010000204.1:0-7279 GCA_046735075.1 Pseudomonadota bacterium | reverse complement strand
CCCCCCCCCCCCCCCCCCCCCCCCCCCCCCCCCCCCCCCCTCACCCCCCCCCCCCCCCACCGAGATCTCCACCCCACGTCTGTCGTCGGCAGCGTCAGATGTGTATAAGAGACAGGTCCAAGCCCGAGCCGCTTCAGCTCGGCATCGAGGAAGGTGTCGAGTGCCGGCGCGGCCCGCTTCACGCCGGCTGCAATCATCCTCATGTCGCCGAGCGAAAGATCGAACCATTGCCGCCCCATGGGCGACGCGCCGCAAGGCTCCGGCGCGTGCGGCGAGACGAACGCAGCGTGGGGTAGCAATTTCGCCCATTCGCGTCCCAGGCCGATCAGGTCGTTGCCGTCGGCGCCATAGCCGTGGACGAACACTACGAGCTGCTTCGCAGGCCCGCCGGCAGCCGGCGGCAGCCTCGGTCCATCGAGGGAGAGTGCCATTCGGTGAGCGCTTACTTAGGCTTGTCTTCTCCGGCTTCGTCAGAGGAGTCGGCGTTGAGTTGGCCGTAGTTCTGGATGCCGATCTCGTTGAGAAGATTGAGCTGTGTCTCGAGATGGTTGATATGGCTCTCTTCGTCGGCCAGCAACTCCTCGAACAGATCCATGCTCGCATAGTCCTCCTCTTTGCGGCAGCAGGCGCGGGCTTCCATGTAAAGCGCGCGGGCCGAGTACTCGGCTTTGAGGTCGCATTCGAGCACTTCCTTGATGTTCTGGCCGATCATCAAGGGATCGATGTGCTGCATGTTGGGAAAGCCTTCGAGGAAGATGATGCGATCCACCAGCTTGTCGGCGTGTTGCATTTCCTCGATCGATTCCTCGCGTTCTTTCTTGGCGAGTTTGGTGAAACCCCAGTCGTCGAGGAGGCGATAGTGCAGCCAATATTGGTTGACGGCGGTGAGCTCATGCGTCAGCGCCTTGTTGAGATACTCGATGACGCGTGGATTGCCCTTCATTCTGTCCTCCTATCAACCTTCATGACCATCATACCTGTTCTCGTGCGGTGGGCTAGGACTCCTCGAAAGGCCCGTGGTGAGGACCCGAGGCGGGCGAGCTTGGGCCCTCCTCGTCATAGGCAACCATCAGCTTGGTTATGAGCGGCAGGCAACTGCCGCAAGACGGCCGCTTGCCGAGGTGCCGGTAGATGAGGCCGGGGGTGAGTACCACGAAGGGATCATTGGTGCGGAGCGATGCGACTGCCTCGGCAATGTCCTTGGAGGTGATCAGGGTGCAAGAGCAGACGATCATACTGGCAGCGCACTCGTCTTCCGGCGTGAGGCGTAATAGGCCCACAGCATGCGCGCGGCGACCGCGCGCCACGGGCGCCAGGCTTCGGCAAGTTCCATCATCAAGGCCTGGTCGGGCCGAGCCTCGAGTTGAAGCGCATCCCTGACCGCAACCTGTAGGGCGAGATCGCCCGGCGACCACGCGTCGGCTCTTGCAAGGCAGAACAGGATATAGATGTCGGCGGTCCACGGACCGATGCCCTTTAGCGCCGTGAGCTTCGCGTGAATGACGTCCTCAGGCTCATGCGACAAGCCATCGAGATCGAGCGCCCCACTGTCGATGGTCTCAGCAAGGCCGCGCAGCGTGGCGACCTTGTTCTTCGACAAGCCGGCGGCCCGCAAATCCTCTTCCGGCACGGCGAGAAACCTGCTGGCGATGAACGACTCGACGGTTGCTTCGAGACGCCGCCAGATGGCCTCGGCGCTCGCCACCGAGAGCTGCTGGCTGGTGATGACCCGCACAAGACCCTTAAAACCCGAAGGGCGGCGACGAAGTGGAGGGTCGCCGGCGAGCGCGTGCACGCGCGCGAGATGCGCGCAGGATTTTATCAGCGCGGTTACCCCTTCCTTTAAATCTTTCTCGTTTCTGATCTTTTGCATCGCGATTTTGCGGACTCCGGCCGCCACTTGGCTCTGATTGCCGGGATTGGTTTAGCCGAGTTTTAAGTGATGACCGCCAAGCTGCCTATCCGGTTTTGGATATCAGGGCGAGTTACCCGAGATGCAACCTCAGGATTCTCACGCTCACGACCTGTCCGTGCAGCTCCGGCGTCTCGTCGATGGTCTTGCGCTGGAGCGCGAGGCACGCGCGGCCGCGGAGGTAGCCGACAAGGCCAAGTCTGAATTGCTCGCCACGATCAGTCAGGAACTCCGCACGCCCATGGAGGCGGTGGTGGGCATGGCCGAGCTCCTGCTCGCAACGCCGCTCGATGAGACGCAGCACCGCCATGCCGACACGCTGCTTCAGTCTTCGCGCAGCCTGCTCAATGTGCTGAACGACGTGCTCGATTTCTCCCGCCTTGAAACCGGGCGCTTCGAGGCCGATCCGATCGCATTCGACCTGCACAGCCTCATCGACGAAGTGGCTACGGTTTTGCAGGCGCGGGCCAACGACAAAGGTCTCACCGGCAGCGCCGATATCAGCGCCGATTGCCCGCGCTTCGTCATTGCCGATGCCACGCGCCTGCGCCAAGTCCTCATGGGGCTGGTCGATCATGCGCTGAAATACACCTCGATCGGCTCGCGCCTACACGCGAGCGCCACAGAAAGCGATGTCTTTTTGCAACTCAGATTCGACGTCATCGATACGGGCGTGGGGTTGAGCAAGACGGTGCAAGATCGCCTGTTCCAACCTTGCATCGAGATCAACACCTATCTCGGCGAGGTCACGGGGCTTGGGCTGCCCGTCGCGCGGAAGCTTGCCAAGCTGATGGGCGGCGATATCGGTTGCCGAAGCGTCGTGGGGCAGGGCAGCCTCTATTGGCTTACGCTGCCTGCCGAACATGCACCGTCCGCGCTGATGGTAAGCCAAGTGCAAGCCGCACCCCCCGCGAGCCAAACGCACGAAGTGCCACCCGCGAGCCAAACGCAGGCTGCGCCCGCCACTAGCGAAGCGCAGGACCCGCCCGCCGCAAGCGAAGTTCTGGAGCCCGCAGCGCCGATAGGCAAGCTCGCCGGCCATGTGCTTGTGGCCGAAGGCAATGTCGTGAATCGCGCGTTGATCGGCAACTATCTGAGCGAGTTCGGCTTGACCCACGAGATGGTCAGCACTGGGAGTGCAGCGGTGATGTCCGTTGCGACCAAGACTTACGACCTCGTGCTCCTCGATACTATGCTGCCCGATCTCGATGGTATCGAGAGCACGCGCCGCATCCGGGCCATGCATGTGCCATCAGCCGAAGTGCCGATCCTGGCGCTCGTCGCCCAAACGAAACAGCAGCATTGCGCGACCTATCTCTCGGCCGGCATGGACGCCTGCGTGATGAAGCCGATCAGCGCAGGCGAGCTCCACGCCGCGGTCGCTCCGTATCTGACACGAGGGCAACAGCCAGAGCCGATGCGGAGGCTCGTCAGCGCCTAACGGCAATCCTTGCGGCTAGAGGTTGTCGACCAGCACGCCCGCAAGCAGGATCAAATAGGCGATCAGCAGCAGGCCGAGCGCGTAGGCCGTGAAGAACGGCAGCGGCACGATCATGCCGATAATGACGAGAATAGCGATGACGACGGAGACGAGGAACGTCTCTCGCCGCGGCGTGCTAAGGCGAAAATTCATGGCATCCCCCATTTCAAGCGCGCGAACCCCGTACGATAGCGGGCTAACTCTACCACACGATCGTCATGGCGGGGCTTGCCCCGCCTACGTGGGCCGAAGCCTTACCGCGGAGTCCTCGAGCCATTGCTTCGGCGGGCGGAGGCCGGCCATCCAAGATTTTGGCCCGCTACACGTGGGAATTCGGGAGAATTCGTGGATGCCCGGCACTTCGGCCGGGCATGACCCGCAAAGGAGAAGAGAGGCTATTTCCCAGCGCAGCCCGCGGCGTCGCCCACGGCCGCCATGGGCTTGCCGTTGATGAACACTCCTGAGGAGCCGGTCACAATCGAGCCCCCGCAGCCGGTCGATGAGCCCTGGACTGCGGCAGCCTTGCCATTGATGAACACGTTCGAGGAGCCTTCCACCACGGTCGAGCCGCACCCAGTCGTGTCGCCGGTGCGCGCGGCCTGCTTGCCTCCGACCGTCACGTTCGAGCTGCCAGAGGTGACGGTGCCACCGGCAGGGCACGGCGCCTGTCCACTCGGATCGCCTCCGAACGCCGGACCGGCCGCAACCATCAAGACCGCGGCGACAGCATAGCGCATCACAGCCGCACTCTTTCGTGCTGACGAAGCGGCGGCACGGGAATGCCTTGCTCGACCCGCTCGGCGGCCTTCTCGTCGACCAGCTTCACGATGCCAACCATGATGTCGTTGAGCTGGAAGTCCTTGGGCGTGTAGATCGCCGAGGCTCCGCACTGCTTCAGAACATTGACATCCTCGGCAGGGATGATGCCGCCAACCACGACCGGCACGTCGCCCATTCCAGCCTCGCGGAGGCGCTGCACGATCTCGCGCACGAGCGAGACATGGGAGCCGGACAGGATCGATAGCCCGACCACATGCGCCTTGGCCTCGCGTGCCTGCGCGACGATCTCGGCTGGTGTGAGCCTGATGCCGTCATAGACCACCTCCATGCCCACATCTGCGGCGCGTACGGCAATCTGTTCGGCGCCGTTGGAGTGACCGTCGAGTCCCGGCTTGCCGACGACGAAGGTAAGCGTGCGGCCGAGCCTGCCCGACACCTCCTCGACCAGTCGGCGCACATCCTCGAGCCTTGCCTTGTCGATGTGATGCTTAGCGTGGATGCCGGTCGGCGCGCGGTACTCGCCGAACACTTCGCGCAGCACCTGCCCCCATTCGCCCGTGGTGACTCCGGCATTCGCCGCGGCAATCGAGGGCGGCATGATGTTGCGCCCTTCCGCCGCCGCTGATTTCAAATCGATGAGCGCCTGCGTTACCGCCTTTTCGTCGCGGTCGCGACGCCAAGTCTGAAGGGCTGCCACCTGCTCGATCTCGACCGATTCGGGAACCGTGATGATGCCTTCGATGCCGCCCGCAAGCGGCGACGGCTCGGTCTCGGTATAGGCGTTGACGCCGACCAGAACCTGCTCGCCCTTCTCGATGGCTTCGACCCGCGCGGCATTCGAGGCGATCAGCGCCTCTTTCATATAGTCGATGGCGGCCACCGCGCCGCCCATGGATTGAATCTTTGTGAGCTCGGCGCGCGCCTCCTCCTTCAGCTCCTCGACCTTCCAGCCGATCTCGACCGAGCCGTCGAAGATGTCGCCGTAGTCGAGCAGGTCAGTCTCGTAGGCCAGAATCTGCTGCAATCTCAGCGACCATTGCTGGTCCCACGGCCGCGGCAGGCCGAGCGCCTCGTTCCAGGCGGGAAGCTGCACGGCGCGCGCCCGCGCCTTTTTCGACAGGGTCACGGCAAGCATCGACAGCAGGATGCGGTAGACGTTGTTCTCAGGCTGCTGCTCGGTTAGCCCCAGCGAGTTCACTTGCACGCCGTAGCGGAATCTGCGAAGTGCCGGGTCCTTCACGCCGTAGCGCTTCTCGGCGATCTCGTCCCACAACTCGACGAAGGCGCGCATCTTGCAAATCTCAGTGATGAAGCACACGCCGGCATTTACGAAGAACGAGATGCTACCGACCACCTTGGGAAATTGCTCGGACGGCACTTCGCCGGAGTTCTTCACCTCATCGAGAACAGCTTCTGCCGTGGCGAGCGCGAAGGCGAGTTCCTGGCCCGGGGTCGCTCCTGCTTCCTGCAAATGGTAGGAGCAGACATTGGTCGGGTTCCATTTCGGCATCTCGCGGTTGGTGTAGACGATCACGTCCTTGATCAGCCGAAGCGAGGGGGCGGGAGGAAAGATGTAGGTCCCGCGCGAAAGATATTCCTTGAGGATGTCGTTCTGCACGGTGCCGGTAAGCTTGGCATGATCAGCGCCTTGCTCCTCGGCAAGCGCGACATAGAGCGAGAGCAGCCAGGCAGCCGTGGCGTTGATGGTCATCGAGGTGTTCATCTCGGCGAGTGGAATGCCTTCGAACAGGCTGCGCATGTCGCCGAGATGAGAAATTGGCACGCCAACCTTGCCGACTTCGCCGCGGGCAAGAAGGTCGTCGGAATCGTAGCCGGTCTGGGTCGGCAGATCGAAGGCGACCGAAAGCCCAGTCTGGCCCTTGGCGAGATTCTTTCGATAAAGCTCGTTAGAGGCCTTCGCCGTTGAATGGCCAGCATAGGTGCGGAACAGCCAAGGCTTGTCCCGCTTGGATGACTTTCCGCTCATGGTCTTGGCTCTAAACCTCGTCTTCCTCTCATCGAAGCATGTCGGCCGCGCTTTTAGCAATAATACTCTCATTGCCCTTGCTAGGGGGCCAAAAGGAAAGGGCGACGCCCCGACGAGCGCCGCCCTTCCAGTCCAACTCCGCAAGCTTGCGGATCTCTAGTAGGTCTTGTTCTGCGCGCCTTGGCCTTCAGTGCTCTTCTCCACGCCGGTGTCCCCGCCGGTATTGCCTGTCGAAGAACCTTGGTTCATTCCGGTCTTGGCGCCGGGGTCCTCAGTCGACTTGTTGGTCGCACCTTGGCTCTGTTCGCTGCCCTTGATGCCGGTCCCACCCTGGTCGCTAGAGAGGGCGCCGCCGCCTTGCTCAGAACCAGCGCCGCTGGCCGGCGGCGTGGTGCCTGAATCGTTCAGGCCTTGCTTGTTGGTCGCACCTTGACTTTGGGTGCTCTCCTCGACACCGGTGGCCGGTGCGTTACCGGTATCGGTGACGATGGTGATGTCGCTCTTCGCGCCCGGCGCATCGCCCGTCGCGTCAGCGGCGAGCGCCGCGGTGCCAGCAAGCCCGAAGGCAAGCGCTGCCGCAGTGCTCAAAAGTGTGAACTTCGATCTCATTGAGGTCTCCTTCCGGAACAGAGGTCTTGGGGGAAGCCCACGCACGTTAAGCTTGTGCGGCGCTCTTAATGCGCGGGACTAAAGGGGAACGTGTCGGCCCGAACGGGGTTCCGAAAGGGTAAGAACTCATTGGCAGCGTCACGTCTTTTTGATAACGCTCCTCGCCGCCCATCGATTGAGGCAGATAAGAGGCGCCCCTGGGGCGCTTTTGCGTGGTGACGGCTCGCTATTGCAAATTTGTTGCGGTCGCGAGATGAATAAAGGAGAATTGCCGCAGTGCAAAAACAGACCGAACGGTTGTGGACTGGGGGGACAATCGGATGAATGAGATGTCGCTGGCTGCAGTCTCCGAGGCAACGTCCGCGCCGACCGCCGTCAAGGATCTCTATGAGATCGGCGAAATTCCTCCGCTCGGTCATGTGCCGAAAAACATGTATGCCTGGGCCATCCGCAAAGAGCGCCACGGCCCTCCCGATACGGCCATGCAAATCGAGGTGCTCCCGACGTGGGA
>JBKPSQ010000203.1:0-2382 GCA_046735075.1 Pseudomonadota bacterium | reverse complement strand
GCGACCTTCAAGAGCAATGAAGGCTGGCTCGGCATCACGGACAAATATTGGGCCGCGGTGGTCATCCCCGAGCAGGGCAAGGCGTTCGAGGCGAGACTGTCGGGAACGCAAACCGACGGTCGCGACCGCTTCCAGGCCGACTATCTCATGGCGCCGCTTACCGCCGAGGCCGGCGGCACGGTAGAGGCCAAAGGACAGGTCTTCGCCGGCGCGAAGGAAGTGAATCTTATCGACGCCTATGCCCAGCGATACGCGATTCCGAAATTCGACCTCCTGATCGATTGGGGCTGGTTCTACTTCCTGACCAAGCCGATGTTTTTTGCCCTCGACTTTTTCTACAAGCTCGTTGGCAATTTCGGCCTCGCCATCCTCATCGTCACGCTGTGCATCAAGCTCGTGCTCTTCCCGCTCGCCAACAAGTCCTACGTGGCGATGAGCAAGATGAAAAAGCTCGGGCCAGAGATGCAGCGCATCAAGGAGCGCTTCGCCGAGGATCGCGTGCGCCAGCAGCAGGCGATGATGGAGCTGTACAAAAAGGAGAAGGTGAACCCCGCCTCGGGGTGCCTGCCGATCCTGGTGCAAATCCCGGTGTTCTTCGCCCTGTACAAGGTGCTGTTCGTCACCATCGAAATGCGCCATGCGCCGTTCTTCGGCTGGATCAGGGATCTCTCCGCACCAGACCCGACCAGCGTATTCAATCTGTTCGGCTTGCTCCCCTACGATCCGTCACAGGTCCCGGTGATCGGGCATTTCCTGCTGATCGGCGCGTGGCCACTGATTATGGGCGTCACCATGTGGGTGCAGATGAAGCTGAACCCGGCGCAGCCCGATCCCGTACAGCAGAAGATGTTCGCCTGGATGCCGGTATTCTTCACCTTCCTGCTGGCCGGCTTCCCGGCTGGCCTCGTGATCTACTGGGCATGGAACAACTTCCTGTCGGTGATTCAGCAGTCGGTGATCATGTCGCGGCAGGGGGTCGAAATCCCGCTTCTCGAGAATCTCGGCTTCAAGAACAACAAGACTAAGGCTAAGAGCTAGTCCCCATCGCCAATCGTCATTGTCATGACCGGTGTGGATATGGCCTCGACCGCAACGACTGACTTCACAGCTGCCGACATCGCAAGAGGCGTGGCGCTGTGCAAGGGACCTTGCGCCTTCGTGAAAGGCGTCGTCCGCATCGACGACCTGCCGCGCGACGGCAAGCCCGAAGTCGCCTTCGCGGGCCGCTCCAATGTCGGCAAGTCGAGCCTCATCAACGCGCTCACCGGGCGTTCAAGCCTCGCCCGCGTCTCGGACACGCCGGGCCGCACGCGCGAGCTCAATTATTTCGCGCTAGGGCCGGATAAGACGCTCTATCTCGTGGACATGCCGGGCTACGGCTATGCCCGCGCCTCGAAATCTCAGGTCAAAGGCTGGACGCGGCTGATCGGCGAGTATCTCAAGGGCCGGCGTGAGTTGAAGCGCGTATTTCTGCTGATTGACGCGCGCCACGGCATCAAACCTAACGACGAAGAAACCATGAAGCTCTTGGACGAGGCTGCGGTGTCCTACCAGGTAGTGCTCACCAAGGCCGACAAGCCTAAGGCCTCCGAGGTTGCTGCGGTGCAAGACAAGGTCGCGAGCGCGCTTGCCAAACACCCCGCAGCCTATCCCGAGATCCTCACCACGTCGGCGCGCTTCGGCTCCGGCATCCCCGAACTACGTGCCGCCGTTGCACGCGCAATGTCAAACAGCGTTGTGTGTTGAGCCAAAGCGCCGCTATAAGCGGCGCGTGAGCCCGTCGAAATCATCCCCAAAGTCCAAGGAAACTCCGCCGGCGGAAGCGCGCAGGCCAAACGCTGCGGCCCCGGGGGTGGCGGACGTGCTCGCCTCAGTCCACGCCAAGGCGAAGGTGCTGTCCGAAGCGCTCCCCTTCATGCAGCGCTACGACCGGCAGACGGTCGTGGTGAAATATGGCGGCCACGCCATGGGCGATCCTGGTCTCGCGGCCGACTTCGCCCGCGATATCGTGCTGATCAAGCAGGCCGGCGTGAATCCGATCGTGGTGCATGGCGGCGGCCCGCAAATCGGCTTGCTGCTCGAGCGGCTCAACATCAGGAGCGAGTTCAAGGGCGGCTTGCGCGTCACCGACCGCGAGACGGTCGAGGTGGTCGAGATGGTGCTGGCCGGCTCGGTCAACAAAGAGATCGTCACGGCCATCAATTCGCAGGGCGGCAAGGCGGTCGGCATCTCCGGCAAGGATGCCAATTTGATGCGGGCCAAGCGGCTCGAGCGGCGCTGGCGCGATCCCGATTCCAATATCGAGCAGATTGCCGATCTTGGCTTTGTCGGTGACCCTGCCGCGGTCGATCCCCATATTATCGATGTGATCATTCACTCCGA
>JBKPSQ010000202.1:0-3934 GCA_046735075.1 Pseudomonadota bacterium | reverse complement strand
TTCCTGCGCTGGCCGACCTTCGGTTTGAGGGCATGGCTCAGACGCGGTTGGCCCGGCGGACAGACGAATGGCAGGCAAATCCGACTTGAGGAGCAGTGGTAGATCGGTTTCACCCTTCGCCGGCAATCTCGTACTTCGTTAGTAGAACGTGACGTGGCCAAAAGGATCGGGAACTCTCCTTGAGCGGCAACGGGGCCGCGGAGGCTTCTTCGGTCTTGCCTGCTTATGCCGAACGTTCGGAGTGATGGTCGCTTCGCATTGCGCCATCGGATGAACCAACTGCTTGCCGAGCGCGGCGCTGACGTGCGCATAGCCGATGCGCGAAGTGCCGTTGAGCAGAGAATGCTCGGCGACTACTTCCTGGTTGGTTATCCGGATCGGCACGTCGTCGTTCGTGACCACGTCGATCTTTATGCGTTCGCGCGCGCGATCGGGGCATTGACGGGCGGAGCTTGTTGAACCCGTGTGGCTGCCGAACAGGCCGCGAGTGCATTACCCTCGACTTAGGCTTCACGAGCATCGGCGCCAGCTTTTCCGCAGAGGACGCTTAACGATGCATCGGATCGTATGGCTGTTGTTAATCGCTGGATGTGTGCCAGCCACAAATTTCACCGCGCCGCCCGAACTCAGCGCCTACGTCGCTCGACCTCTGCGACCGAACAACTGCGGCACCCCGGATCGGCCGATCTCCTGCAAGCAGCAGACGCCACAGCGCGAACAACAAGGGCGTATCATCTGGAACCCGGAACCATTCTATCCGATCATCCAGGAGCCATTGCCCGACCTCACACCGCTGACACGCTCGAAGTGGCCGGACGAGTGATAAAAGAAGCCGGGTGACCTCGTGCCGCACTCCAAGCTAATTGATCGCACTGGGCGGCTCCACCCGTTTCCGCCGCCCCCGAGAGACTTAACTTTTCAGATGCGGCCGCCACCGAGCCGTGGATAATCCGATAGCGAGGCAAATTCGATCTGGCCGATCGGAGGCAACGGGTATGACACCAGAAAAGAAAGCTGCCCGGCATCGACAATGGGCCGCGAACGCCATTGCCGAAGCCATGCGGGTGGAAAGCGAGGCCGATCAGGAAACCCTGATGATGATCGCTCGCCAGCACCTTGCGAGGGCTCAATCACAAAAAAGCGTGCCGAACAGGCGCAAAAAAGAGCGGGCGAGGGACCCATCCGCGCGATAGCAGGTGGATTACACCACTGACCGGCGGCAGCGCAGTCTCCGAAGCGTCACAGTACGATACTAGACACAGACGGAAATCGCGTGTGGAGTTCAGAGCCGCAATCTGGCGGACACTGTCGCAGGGGGACAGATGCCGCAGAGCGCAATTTTCCGGTCCAGCGATCCTTACGAGCACCAACGATCACTGCGGGCGGAGGCGGTGGACTTGGTCGTCACGGCTCCCGGTGATTTTCGCGGCGAAGTGACCCGCATCGACGTGGATCGGCTCTGGCTCCAACGCGGCCGCGAGTCATTGCCCCGTGTCATGCATTCATCGGTCTCAAAAACCCGAAATGGGCTTTTCTTTCTCGCAGACGCTCAGCAAGCAACCACTCACCATACCGGCAAAGAGTTTCCGCCGGGCTGCATAATGGTCTACTCGGCGGGCGCCGAGCATCACCATCGCTCCTCGGCCTCCTGCCATTGGGCTGCCATGTCGTTGGGCTTGGACGATTTGGCTGCGGCCGGGCGAGCAATAATCAGTCGTGACCTTACGGCTCCAAAAGCAAGCGAATTGATCCGTCCGCCGGCGGCGCTGATGGATCGACTGCTGCGGCTGCATGCGGCAGCGGGTGACCTTGCCGCGACCGCCCCGGAGGTAATCGAGCACCCCGAGGTCGCCAAAGCGATCGAGCAAGAACTGACCCATGCGATGGTCAGATGCCTAACCGATGAGAGCTCAGAGCGCACCTATTCGTGCCAACGACGGGTGCCGATAATGCGACGGTTCGAGCGCATGCTCGAGGCCAATCCAGTCAAGCCGCTCTATCTTGCGGAAATCTGCGCGGCAATCGGCGTACCCGCGAGAACCCTTCGTCAGCATTGCTGGCAACACCTCGGCATGAGTCCGCACCGATACCTGTTGCTGAGGCGTATGACCCTGGCAAGGCGTGCGCTTGTGTTGGCCGACCCGACAACCCGAAGAGTCGCCGAGATCGCGACCGATCATGGGTTTTGGGAGTTGGGGCGGTTTTCCGTGGCCTTTCGGAAGCTGTTCGGGGAGAGCCCGTCGGTGACACTGCGACGCTCCGCCGAGGCCAAATCTATGGCTTCGGCTTCTCCGTTCGGTTGACCACGCCGGCCGCGCACCGGCCAATGCAATGGCAGTTTTTCCGGCTGCGCTATCGGCGGCACGGCATAGGGCTCGTAGGAGGCCAAGTTTGTAGGTCGCACTCTTATAGTAGAAGACACCGCGCGATCTCGGATTAGGTTCATCCTACCAGCAGACGGCAGTATAGCCCGCACGAGTTCGCGGCAATTTCACATTCATTCCGGGCCGCCATTTAGTTAGGGTGGTGCTGACAGAGGGTCATGCATGGCTTTCGGATCCGGCCGCAGCTACTGCGGAATACTGTGCTCGGCGTCTACCAGCGGCTGCACTGGCACCAGGATCAGACCACGCGCCTGACGATCGAGATCGACCACCACTAGGATCACCACGGCTATGGTCAGCGACATCATAAACGTGGCAACGCGCCCACGAGATCCTCGTGCGCCCGCATAGTAGCCTGTGAACCCAGTCGCCATCATCGCCACTGCAATCAGCAGGAACATCACCTCCCCCGGAATGTGATAGCGCAGCGCTGTCAGCCGACTCTCGTGGATGTTGTTCATCTCATTCAGCGACGCGACGAAACGATAGGCTGGCAGTGACTGAGGCGCTGCTGCGGTTACTGTCATGGCGTGCTGCCATAGTTGGTTCTGCAGCTCCACGGAGCGGGCAACATCACGTGCCAGCTTAACTGGGTCATAGGGCACCCCGAGGCGACTCCGCACAGCTGTATAGTCGCGTAACAGGCTGAGGATCGGCTTCTGTTCTGGCTCCGGCAACATGAGTGCGAAATTGGCTGTGCTGCCGATCGCGTTGGCCTCCTCAAGCACCCAGTTACGGCGCGCCTCATAGCGCGACAGGCCAAGCGAGAAGCTAAAGGCGAGCAGCAGCGCCAGCAGCCCGAGCGCAGCTCCAGTCAATGTGGCGATGTCAGGTGCATCATCAACAGCGCTGCGCGATCGCCAACCGATCCAGGCGCCGACTTCCGCTGCGCCGGTGATCAGCACGATTGTCAGAGGGTAGAGGACGGCAAAATCAGCCTCATACAGCCAATCAACCATTGGTCCGATGTCCCACGGAAGCCCTGCTGCCGGCCAGAATACCCGGCTGCCGCGCGCAGCGCGCCGTGGTCCCGGTTTCGCGTCCAGGCCTCTACGCGTTGATGCAGATCAACACCCTCTCCAGCGTCTTGCGGTATGGCCGCCCATGGCTGAGCGGCAGGAACACCAGCCTGGGACACATGCCCCAGTGACCGGCCACTACGAGGAGCTGAACGTGTTCGGCACCCCGACGGGGAAGGTGGAGCATGTGCGTGAAGGCGAGCGATTGCCGCACGCGCCACGGGGCTTCGGTTGGCGGCGGATCGAGGAAGAGGCCTGTTAGTTCCGTCAGATAATTCAGATCGTAGCGCGCCCGGCGCGGTCGTCGTCATCGAAGTAAACCAGCACCACCTCGGCAATTCGCTGGAGAGCGTCAAGGCAGTCCGCGACATCGCGGACTTCAGCCGGCAGTCTTGCCGAACTGGTGAACAGCCTGACTAGCACGTAGTGCTCGTGGAAGCGCTGCCAGGCATTCGAGCTCGGTCGAGATTATTGAGATGATATGGTGGTGGGCCTGACGGATCTTCGTGGGGTCATCGGGGTCTTGAATTT
>JBKPSQ010000201.1:0-3519 GCA_046735075.1 Pseudomonadota bacterium | reverse complement strand
ATGGTGGTGGCCGAGGATCGGCGCGGCACTGGAGTAGGCGCGCATCTGCTAGCCCACGCCGAGGCGTGGGGATCGAGTGGGGGCTTCTTTCTCATGGTGCTCAATGCTCGCATGGGCGTCGAGGGCTTCTATGCGCGGTTCGGCTATCAGGCCCTCGGCGAGCCGTTCGAGGAGAACACCGTCCCGCATATCAGGATGACCAAGCGGCTCACTTAATCTTCAACTTCCCTCCTGCTTTTCCTAAGGAAAGGGAAATGAGCGGTGGACGCTGATACTTCGACTGAGTTCAGCGCCCACCGTTGGCTAGAGCCTAGCACTTGAGCTTGCATTCCAGTTTCGGAGGCCAACCCGTCAGTTTGCAGTCTATGTAGCAACTAGGCGAAACATCGAGTCCGGACTTCTCTATACTCTCCTTCGCGCATTGGCTGATTTGCTCCTGGATTTGCTTGAGCTGATCTGGGGTGAGCGACTTTCCAGCGTGCGCCTTTCCCCACGTCCCGAATACGACCAAGCAAGCAGCGAGTAGTAGCAAAGTCGCACATCTCATGCTCAATCCTCCCTTGTAGAGGAGATTGATATACAACTTATACGGGAATCATACAAGCAGTTCGCAGGGTAAGATCCTATGGTCGCGGGTTTCCAGAAACGCTTAGGAAGCTGCGTGACATTCAGGCGCAAAACAAAAGCGCCAACTCCCTTTCCCGATTGCGGCAGCTGCCACATTGTCAGCAGAGCCACGGATGGTCTGCTGCGCACAAGGAGGAGAACCATGAGTCTCGAGGTTGGCGACAAGGCACCCGGCTTCACCCTGCCGACCGACGGCGGCCGCAAGGTCTCGCTCAAAGCCCTCAAAGGCAAAACGGTGGTGCTTTACTTCTATCCTCGCGACGACACGCCCGGCTGCACGGCCGAGGCTTGCGCCTTCCGCGACTCGCTTCCCGATTTCTCGAAGGTCAAGGCCGAGGTGATTGGCATCTCGCGTGACCCGGTAGCGAGCCACGAAAAATTCAAGAAGAAGTTCAAGCTCCCCTTCCCGCTCGCCTCTGACGAGGATGGCAAGGTCTCAGAAGCCTACGGCGTGTGGGTGGAGAAGAGCATGTACGGCAAGAAATATATGGGCATCGAGCGCGCCACCTTCCTGATCGACGGCAAGGGAGTCATTCGCGACATCTGGCGCAAGGTGAAGGTCGATGGCCACGCCGACGAGGTGCTGGCGGCTGCGGAGGCATTGAAATAGCGGTTTGACAATCCATAACCGATTGGTTATGGATTTGGCATGCGTTCGATAGCTGATGCGCTTTTCAGTAGCCTCGCCGACCCGACACGCCGCGCGATCTTCGAGCGCCTGTGCCGCGAAGGAGAGCAGACGGTCGGGGCCCTTACGGCCGGGGCTGGAGTCTCCCAACCAGCCGTCTCGAAACATCTCGGGATTCTGAAGCGGGCCGGGTTGGTACGCGACCGCCACAAAGGTCGCCAGACGCACTATAGCGCACAGCTCGGCGCCTTGGCCCCGCTGATCGACTGGACAAGCCAAATGGCTGGCTTCTGGCAAGGCCGGTTCGACCACCTCGAAGATCTGCTCAAGAGGATGGACCAATGACCAATACAGCAACTGAAACCCGCTCCGTCGTTGTCGAACGGGAGATCCCGTATCCGCCGGAAAAGATCTGGCGCGCGCTCACTCAACCACACCTGCTCGAGGAGTGGCTCATGAAGAACGATTTCAAGCCAGTCGTGGGGCACCACTTCAATCTTCGCGGCGACTGGGGCGGCGTGTTGGACTGCGAGGTCCTTGCCGTCGAGCCGAACAAGACGCTGTCCTACACGTGGAATTTTACCCACGACGATGTGGCCTACAATCTAAAGAGCGTGGTGACCTTTACGCTCACGCCAACGCGCACGGGAACCCACCTGCGCATGGAGCAGTCGGGCTTCGGGCCGGATCAGAAGCAGGCCTACGGGGGCGCCAAGGCCGGATGGCAGCAGTTCTTCGCGAAGCTGGAGCAGGTCGTGGCGCGGAAAGACTGACGTTTGCCACGTTGCGCTTTAGCTCGTCTTAATGGGAGGTACCAATGAACGGGAACATGTGGGTTCGGCAAATTCACCGCTGGCTGTCGATCGCCTTTACCGCGACCGTCGTCGCCAACTTCGTCGCCATGAGTTTGGGGAAACCTCCCGCCTGGGTCGTCTACTCGCCACTGCTCCCGCTGTTCCTACTGCTCTTTACCGGCCTCTACATGTTCGTGTTGCCCTATGCCGCCAGGTGGCGCAGCGGGTAACGCAACTACGAATAGGAGTGGAGGCAATGATCGCCACAACGAAGGCGACGACGATCATGAAGAAGAGTTCGCCGAAAGGAACGGCGGGAGATTCTGCCTCTCAGCTAATCGATGCGAGGATCAAGGAACTCGCCGATTGGCGAGGCGAGACGCTCGCGCGGGTGCGAAGTCTTATCAAAGAGGCCGATCCCGATGTGGTCGAGGAGGTGAAATGGCGAAAGCCGTCGAACTCGATGCTCGGGGTTCCCGTGTGGTCGCGCGCCGGCATCATCTGCACCGGTGAGACCTATAAGGCGGTCGTGAAGCTCACCTTCGCCAAGGGCGCCTCGTTGGAGGACCCCTCAGGCCTGTTTAATTCCAGCCTCGAAGGCAACGTGAGGCGCGCCATCGATTTCCACGAGGGCGACAAGATCGACGAAAGAGCGTTTAAGGCGCTCATTCGCGCCGCCGTGGCACTGAACATGAGCGAGTAAGCTAGGCTCGCCCTTATCGTTATCTTGGCCGCGACATAATGGGCACGGCACTGACCGCGTTCGCGGGCGAGCCCTCGATGATCTTCGAGCTGACGGCGAGATACACGATGATATTTCTTTGCGCATCGGGAATGCGATAGATGCGCGTCTTCTTGAAGAAGATGCTGGTCTTCTCGCTGAAGGCTTCCTCCCTCTCGGGCAGCTTGGCGATGTCGGCGGTGATCGGCCCGGTTTGACGGCAGGAGACCGAGAAATTCGAAGGATCCTCGTTAAGCCCGAGGGGCTGGCCCCACCCGCCTTTGCGGGCCTGCGAGATGAAGCAGGTGACACCGGGCACCTTGGGATCGTCGAAGCCGCTGACGCAAACTTTGTCGTTCGGCGAAAGCAGATTGAAGGTCGTGCTGACGCAGGCCAGATCTTCGGCCGAAGCCGTGCCGGACATGACGAAGCAGAGCGCAGCAGCGGCAACAACTAGCCTCATGGCTTTCTCCGTTTAGTGGCCATGCAGGCATCGGGCCGAGCCTAGTGACCACCCTGGGGTTTTGTCAGCGCCGGATCGTTTTGAAAGCAATACAGCTTGCCATCGATCATCTTCTTGATCGGACACTCCGCGGTTCCCGTGTGCTTACCCTTCTCGCTCGCATCGGATTGCGCATGACTATCCGGCGCCTGCGTCGACTCTGCCGCTGCAAGGGGCCCGGCGCAGAGAACCAGCAGAATCGTACTCGCCAACAGGGCATAGTTGGTCATCTCGGCACCTCCTGAAT
>JBKPSQ010000200.1:0-12574 GCA_046735075.1 Pseudomonadota bacterium | reverse complement strand
GCCCATCGATCGGCACGCCGATATAGTCGGCCTGGTCGGGCTTTAGCTTGGTGAGCTTGGCGCCGACCTTGCCAAGATGGAGCCGCGCCACCTTCTCGTCGAGCTGCTTCGGGAGCACGTAGACCTTCTTCTCGTATTTCTCGGGGTTGGTCCACAGCTCCATCTGCGCGATCGTCTGGTTGGTGAAGGACGCGCTCATCACGAAACTCGGATGCCCCATGGCGTTGCCGAGATTGACGAGCCTACCTTCGGACAAAAGGATGATGCGCTTGCCGTCGGGAAACTCAATCTCGTCGACCTGCGGCTTGACGTTCTCCCATTTGAAGTTGCGCAACGACGCGACCTGAATCTCAGAATCGAAATGGCCGATATTGGCGACGATGGCACGGTCCTTCATCGCGCGCATATGGTCTAGTGTGATCACGTCCTTGTTGCCAGTCGCGGTGACGAAGATGTCTGCCCGCGGGGCGGCGTCCTCCATGGTGGTGACTTCATAGCCCTCCATTGAGGCTTGCAGCGCGCAGATTGGATCGATCTCCGAGACCATCACGCGGCAGCCGGCATTGCGTAGGCTCGCGGCAGAGCCTTTACCTACGTCACCGAAGCCCGCGACCATCGCCACTTTGCCGGCCATCATCACATCGGTGCCGCGGCGGATACCGTCGACGAGGCTCTCGCGGCAGCCATAGAGATTGTCGAACTTGGACTTGGTGACGCTGTCGTTGACGTTGATGGCGGGAAACAGCAGCGTGCCCTTCCTCTGCATCTCGTAAAGACGATGCACACCGGTCGTGGTCTCCTCGGTCACACCGCGAATGTTCTTGGCAATTTCGGAGTACCAGCCGGGCTTCTTCTTAAGCCGCTTCTTGATCGCGGCGAACACGACCTCTTCCTCCTCGTTGGAGGCCTTGTCGAGAAAGGCGGTGTCGCCATTCTCAGCGCGCACGCCGAGATGCACGAGCAATGTCGCATCGCCACCATCATCGAGGATCATGTTGGGCGTGCCACCGTCAGTCCATTCGAAGATACGGTGGGTGTAGTCCCAATATTCCTCGAGGCTCTCGCCCTTATAGGCGAATACCGGGATGCCCTTGGCGGCGACCGCGGCGGCGGCATGGTCCTGCGTCGAATAGATGTTGCACGAGGCCCAACGGATATCGGCGCCTAGCGCTGCCAGGGTCTCGATCAGCACCGCGGTCTGGATGGTCATATGGAGCGAGCCAGCGATGCGCGCGCCCTTGAGCGGCTTCTTGGCTGCGTATTCCTTGCGCACCGCCATGAGGCCCGGCATCTCGGTTTCGGCGATGGCGATCTCTTTACGGCCCCACTCGGCGAGCCCGATGTCCTTTACGTGGTAGTTCATGCCCTCTACTCCCTGGCCTCATACTATAAAGATATAAAGAACTCCTTATACGTTTTCCAGGGGAATGGCCAGGGCCTGAGAGCAGGCTGATGAGACCCCCGCGGAAACGGTTGGGCGGTAGGGGACGCCTAGGATTTGGCTGACAGATAGAAGCCGGCCATAACGAGGCAGAGCGCAATGAACTGCAGCGCAATTCGCCACCGCATCAGCTTTTGGCTCGTATCGGGCCTTGGTCGGGCCACCATGTTCCATAAGCCGAGCACGAGCACGATCGCCACTCCCGCCAAAGCAACGGGGATGGCGTAGGAGACGAGCGCGCTCAGCTTGATTTGGCCCGTCACGTGCGAAAGCGTCTGGCTAAGCTTGCCGTAGTAGAAGTACAGGGCAACCACGAGGTAAGCGATGATGGCGCCGCCGAGGCCGAACGCCAGGACGTGACGCACGTGATGTCCCGTTACGCCCGCTCTGGCCTCAACCTCGGATAGGACCGGCGCGTCTTCTTCATTCTTTACCATCGCCGCCAATACTCCCTCACTCCTTCCCAGATCACGCAATGCGCCAAGGAACGGTGGCGGGAGCGCCGCGGACTGTCGACGCTCTAGCTATGATGCGCCGAAACGCTCCTGATACATTCTGACAAGAGGTCGCTTGGAGCTGCGTGGCTGACATCTCCCAGGCTAAGCATGCCGACCATGCGCTTGCTCATATTGATCACCGGCAACCGTCGGATCCGGAGCTGTTCCATGTGCTGAACCGCTTTGGACAGGTCATCGTCCTCGCGACAGCAATGTATGCCCTTGCTCATCACGTCCCGTGCGGTCGCGCGGCTTGCATCGAAACCGTTCTGAGCCAAGCCTTTGCAGACAATATCGCGGTCGGTGACCATGCCGATGAGATGATCGTTTTCGCCGATCGGAATCGCGCCGATGTCGTGCTTGCGCATCAATCTCGCGATTTCGGCTATGGGCGTTTCGGGGCCAACCCATTGCACCCCTTTATGCATCGCATTTTGGACTTTCACAGTGGACCTCCGTTGCTGCCGCGTTGATGCGGCCGCATCGCTGCTTCCCATATGCTCGAGCTCGTCGTCGCTCGCCTTTTCAAGCGCGGCTTCCTTTTGGCCAAGATCTGCTTCCTTCATTTTTCGCTGCTGAGCTGACTTGGCCGAAGAGCCTTCCATATGCCTGAGCTCTTCTCTGCTCGCCTTTTCAAGCTTGGCTTTCTCTTCGCCGAGATCTTGTGAGCGGCGAGCCTTGCGAACGTTCTCTTTCGAGTGGCGCTTGCTTGCCATTTTCGCCTCCCTTTTTGCTCGATTTCTGATTCCCTAAATCAACGCGCACCGGAACGATTTGTTCGTCAAGTTCGGGCAGCGAAACCCCGCGCCAAGGCACGAGCGCTTGTTCAGGAAAAGAGCAAATTTTCGGCGAGGGTTGCGCAGATGCGAAGAAACCGCGGGAGTAGGCTTTCCCCCTAGTCTTCTTCGCCAAAGCCGGATTCGACCAGCTTAATCAGCGCTTCCAGCGCAGCGCTGGCCTCTTGGCCCTCTGTCTCGATCAAGATGGAGTGGCCTTGCCCTGCGGCGAGCATCATCAGCCCCATGATCGAGGTGCCGCCCACGGTGTGGCCTTCGCGCGTCACGCGCACCGTCGCGGTGTAGCTCGCCGCGCAACGAACGAACTGGGCCGAGGCCCGCGCATGCAGCCCCTTCTTATTGGGAATGGTCACCTCGGCAAAATAGAGGCCATTGCCGGGTTCATCCTCATCGGTCTTGGACCGGGTCGCTTGCTCCATGGATCTGGTCATCGCTTCCACGTTGACATCGGGAAACCTATCACAGGCTAATTCGCGGCGAGGATCTGACTTGCCACGCTAATATACTTGCGTCCGGCTTCTTGCGCCTGGGTGATCGCTTCTTCGAGCTTGCATTCACCCCGTACGCTCGCAAGCTTAACCAGCATCGGCAAATTGACGCCGGCAATCACCTCGACATTCGAGCGCTCCATTGCCGAGATGGCAAGGTTCGACGGAGTGCCGCCGAACATGTCGGTCAGCACCACCACACCCCCGCCGCTGTCGACGCGGGCGAGCGCGGTCAGCATGTCACTGCGCCGCACGTCGAGATCGTCGTCGGGTCCAATCGAGATGGTTTCGATCTGATCTTGCGGACCGACTACATGCTCGAGCGCGAGACGAAATTCATGTGCGAGCTTGCCATGCGTGACGATGACGACCCCGATCATGTTGCCTCTTTGGTGAACGCCGCACGGCCAAGGGCCGCTATCTTTGTCAGGAGAGGTGCCATGCGCAAGTCAAAGCTTTCGCACGTCAAAGAGGTTTTTCCGGCACCGACAAAAGCGCCAGTTTCAATTTGAGAGGCGCCGAGAGCTCGAAGGGATCGAGTTTCACCACCGGCACCGGAACGCTCGCGATCAGGGTCTGTTCCCATGGTTCAGGCGGCATCCTCGGCATGCTTTCGGCCTTGACGAGATCGCATACGAGCATAAGCCTCGCTTGCGAGAGAAACGGCACCGTTACAATTCCCAGTCCTCTCACCTCGAGCTTGCCGGCAATCGTATCCGGCGGCGAGACGATGAGAGAGCCATTCGCGGTTACCGCGGCCCACACCTGATCGTCGGCAACGAGCTGCGGCTTGAGCTCGCCCTCGCCTGGCAGCGCCATGAATCTCAAAGCGAGGTCCGACTTCCCCGAGCCGGAGCCGCCGCGCAACAACGCGGCTCGCCGGCCGATTGCGACAGACGTGCCATGGACGAGCTCGCGCGCCTCTCTCAAGCATGCCTCTTTCAATCCGGATGGTTAGGTTGCCGGCAGCCGCATGACGAACCGGGCACCGCCGCTTCTGCCGACGCTCGCATCGCCCTTGCCGCGGCCCACGCCCTTGGGGGGGCGGTTCTCGGCCCATAGCCGCCCGCCATGTGCCACGGCGATTTGACGCGAGATGTTGAGGCCGAGCCCTGAGTTCTGGCCAAAATTTTCCTGCGGCCGGTCGGTATAGAAGCGCTCGAAGATGCGCTCGAGGTTCTCGTCGGGAATGCCGGGGCCTTCGTCATCGACGGCGATCTGGATTTCATTGCCGACGCGGCGCGCGAGCACGGCCACCCGGCCGCCCGGCGGCGAGAAGGAGATGGCGTTGTCGAGCAGGTTGACGATGACCTGGCTCAAGCGGCTATCATGCCCCACGACTCGGTAGGGCCAAGCCCCTGGCGCATAGGCGATGTCGAGCACGACTTCCGGCGTATCGTCGCGGTGGATATCGTTGAACAGCGATACCGTGGTCCGCAGCAGTTCTGCCATATCGACCGGTTTCGCATCCTCGCGGGCAAGCTCGGCATCGAGGCGCGAGGCGTCGGAGATGTCGCTGATCAAGCGGTCGAGCCGCTTCACGTCGTGTTTGATAATCTCCATCAATCGCTCCCGCGAATCGTCGGTCTTGACGAGCGGAAGCGTTTCGGTCGCGCTGCGCAAGGAGGTAAGCGGATTCTTGAGCTCATGTGCCACGTCAGCGGCGAAATTCTCGATGGCATCGATGCGTTTATAGAGGGCGTTCGTCATGTCGCGCAGCGCGCCTGAGAGATGGCCGATTTCGTCGGTGCGGTCGGTGAAATCGGGAATTTCGGCGCGGGCCTTGACGCTGTGGCGCACCCTCTCGGCCGCCGCCGAGAGCCGCTGCACGGGACCGGCGATGGTGTTAGCGAGGATAATTGAAAGCACGATGGTGACGGCGGCGGCAAACAGCGACACCCGCACGATGCCCCACCGCTCGGCCGCCACGATATTGTCGATGTCGCCGCCACGCGTTGACAGGAGCAGCACGCCAAGCACCGCGCGCATGCGCTGGATCGGTACCGCGACGGAGACGACAAGCTCGCCCTTGTCGTTCACGCGCACGATGGGCACAGAGGTCCCAGTCAGCGCCGTCGCCACTTCGGGGTAAGCCTTGCCATTGGCGCCGCCGATCTCGGTATAGAGCGGCAGGTCGTACTGGTTCATGCGCGTCTTTACCGTCTGCCAGAAGCGAGCGAGTGCGTCGGGCTTCTCGGCATCTGGCGGCGGGAGGTCGTAACGCAAGACCTCGCCGCGCGAGTAGAACGTGTCGGAGTCGAGGATGAGTGCGCCGTCGCGGGTATAGACTCGAGCGCGGCTGCCCGTGGGCTTCACCAGAGGGCGCAGGATGGGGGCGGCGCGCTCGGGGTCGATGGTGAAGTCAAGGGAGTTCGAGAGATCATCATCGTCGTCGGCCTGGCTATGCTCGGTCTCGAGCAGCTTCTCGGGATCGAGCTGTACCTCGTTAGTATCGACGCCAGCGGACGCGGCGATGGCGCGGGCGATGATCTCGCCTTGCGTGAGCAGGCTCTGCACCTTGGCGTCGATCAAGCCGGCCCTGAATTGATTGAGATAAAGGATGCCGGAGACGAGGATCGCGAGCCCAATCAGATTGAGCACGACGATGCGCCGCGTAAGGCTCGAAAACCCGTTACGGAACGGAAGATGCTCGACGAGCCAGCTGACGGTCACGCGGGTACGGTTGCGGGCGATGCGCAAGAGGCTGCGAACGCGCTCCTTGACGGTTGCGGCGTCAGGCCGTTGCCAGGACCTGTCGGCCTCGGCGGTCATCGGCTAATCCCGTCACTCTTTGAACCGGTAGCCAACGCCATACAATGTCTCGATCACGTCGAAGCTCGAATCGACCGCCTTGAACTTCTTGCGCAGCCGTTTGATGTGGCTGTCGATGGTGCGATCGTCGACATAGACCTGATCATCATAGGCCGCATCCATGAGCGCGTCGCGGCTTTTCACCACGCCGGGTCGAGCCGCAAGTGATTGCAGGATCAGGAATTCCGTGACTGTAAGGGTGACCGGACGGTTGTCCCACACGCAGGTGTGGCGCTCGGGGTCCATCTTGAGCTTGCCGCGCTCGAGCACCTTGGATTTGTCCTCGATCACGGCTGCCGTGTCGCGCGGCTGAGCGCGCCGGAGCACCGCCTTCACGCGCTCGACCAGAAGCCGCTGCGGGAAGGGTTTGCGGATGAAATCGTCGGCGCCCATCTTGAGGCCGAACAGCTCGTCGATCTCCTCGTCCTTCGAGGTGAGGAAAATCACCGGCAGCTCGCTCCGCTGACGGAGCCGGCGGAGCAACTCCATCCCGTCCATGCGCGGCATCTTGATGTCGAGAATGGCGAGGTCTGGCGGGCTCTCGGCAAAACCGTCGAGCGCGCTTGCGCCATCATTGTACGTCTGGGTCTTGTAGCCCTCGGCTTCGAGGACCATACGCAAGGAGGTGAGAATGTTACGATCGTCGTCGACAAGTGCGATTGTTGGCATTAGGGGCCCCTTGCGGCGATTGACGTGGTTAAGCTGTAAGGGTTCAGGGCTGCGCTCAATTGTGGCAGCATCGGGGCGCGGCTCGCCACCCGTATTTACGGCAATGCAACAAATATCGTTATGGCGCAAGTAAATAAGTCTTTAGAAACACCGCCGAAGGCCGAGATTGCAGTCTCTGCGCGGGGCCTCCTGCGGCGGGCCTTCAAGGGGTCCCTGGCGACGATCGACCGCAACAACAGCTACCCCTACGCCTCGCTGATCACCGTGGCGACCGACGCTGCCGGAGCTCCGACCCTGCTCATTTCGAACCTCGCGCGCCATACGGCAAACCTTGCCAAGGACGCTCGCGCTTCGATCATGGTGGATGAGACCGGGGCTCTCGCCGATCCACTGCAAGGCGCGAGGGTCACGGTATGGGGCCGGGTCATTAAGGACGCGGAAGAAAAGGTGAGGCGAAGATTTCTCGCGCGGCATCCCGAGGCGGCCTTCTATGCGGACTTCCCCGACTTTGCTTTTTGGCGCCTCGCGGTCGAGGGCGCTCACTACATCGGCGGCTTCGGGCGCATCTTCGATCTCGCCCCGAGCGATCTCCTCGTGCAGACCGAGAGCGCCAAGCGCCTGCTCGAAGCCGAGGCCGACATCGTCGAGCACATGAACAGCCACCATGCCGATGCGGTCGAGCTTTATGCCACGGCGGTTGGCGCCTCGGCTGGAGTTTGGCGTATGACCGGGATTGACCCCGAGGGCTGCGACATCGTTCTCGATGGCGCAGCGCGCCGGATTCTGTTTGCGGTTCCTGTGCGGACGCCCGCCGAAGCCCGCAAAGAGCTGGTGAGGCTTGCGGCGGAAGCCCGCGCCCAGACGGGACGAGACTAGCTCGCGCCAGCACACGAGGAGCATGGCGGATGAAGCGACTCCTCGTAGCGATGCTTGTCTTGGCCGCCTTCCCGCTGGCCTTAGCGGTGCGAGCCGAGACCGCGAGGGAAGCGGAGAAACCACTGCCCCCAGTGTTCGATCCGAAGGCCATCGATCGCAGTGTCAAGCCCTGCTCTGACTTCTATCAATATGCTTGCGGCGCCTGGCTCAAGGCAAACCCTGTTCCACCCGACCAGTCCGATTGGTGGCGCTTCAGCGAGCTCGATGAGCATATCCGCAAGGTCCTTGCGTCGATTCTAGATGACGCTGCGGCGGGGAACGGCGCCAAGTCGGAGAACCGGCGCAAGCTCGGCGACTATAACGCCTCCTGCCTCGACCAAGCGGCGATCGAGGCAAAGGGGCTCGCGCCGTTCGGGCCAGAGCTTGATCGCATGGCGGCAATCAAAAACAAGCAGGAGCTCGCAACGGAGGTCGCGCGACTGCACTTGATCGGCGCGTCACCCATGTTCTTTTTCTCCTCGACGCCCGACTACACCGACACAGCGATGATGATCGCGGAGACCGACCAGGATGGCTTCGCACTGCCCGACCGCGACTATTATCTGTCGGACGACTACCGCAGCGAGCGCGCCGAATATCGGCTGCATCTCGTGCGGATGTTCCGGCTGCTCGGAGATGATTCAAAACGGGCAAAAGGCGAGGCGGATGCGGTGTTGCGCATCGAGACTGCGCTCGCCAAAGCTGCCATGGGCTTGGTTGAGCGCCGCCAACCGCAAAGCGTCCATCACAAGATGATACTGGCAGACTTCGTGCAGCTTGCGCCGTCGTTCGACTGGACGGCGTATCTCGCCGAGATCGGCGCTCCGACATTCGTCTCGCTTGATGTAGCAGATCCGGACTTCTTCAAGGGTCTCGAAGCATCGCTGAAATCCTTCTCGCTTGATGACTGGAAGGCGTATCTCCGCTGGACATTCCTCGAAGGCATGCTCTCGGCAGCGCCCAGAGCCTTCGTCGAGGCAGATTTCGCCTTTTTCGGCAAGCGGCTCGACGGCCAGAAGGAGATGGCCGCGCGCTGGAAACGCTGTGTCGATGCGACTGATGACCAGCTTGGCGATGCGGTGAGCGAGGCTTATGTCGAGCGCGCCTTCAGCCCGGAGGCAAAGGAGCGCGTGCTTGCGATGATGCGCCAGATCGTCAAGGCGATGGAGGCCGACATCAAGTCCCTCACTTGGATGAGCGAGGAGACGAAGGCGCGGGCGTTGGAGAAGCTTGCCAATGTAGGCTTCAAGGTCGGCTATCCTGACAAGTGGCTCGACTACTCGAAACTCGAGATCGTTCGCGGCGACGCCTTCGGGAATATGACACGCGCATCGGAGTTCGATGTTCGGAAGGAACTCGCCAAAATCGGCAAGCCGGTCGACCGCGATGAATGGGGCATGACGGCTTCCACCGACAACTCCTATTACGACGAGCAGCTGAACGCGATCTACTTTCCCGCCGGCATTCTCCAGGCTCCGAATTTCGACATGGCGGCCGACGACGCCGCTAATTACGGCATTCTTGCTTCACTCATCGGTCACGAGCTAACGCACGGCTTCGACGATGAAGGCCGCCACTATGACGCAAGGGGCAATCTGAAGGACTGGTGGACGAAAGAGGACGCCGAGGCCTTCGATAACCGCACGGCCGGGCTCGTGCGCGAATATGATGCGTTTATCGCCGTCAAAGGCCGGCGGGGCCGCTCGAAGGACGTTCATGTGGACGGCGAGCTGACACTCGGCGAGAACACGGCGGACAATGGCGGAGCGAGGCTCGCTTATGAGGCGTTCCTCGGCACGCAGGACGCCAAGGGGGCCGCCGATGCTCATGGCTACACACCGCCGCAGCGCTTCTTCCTGAGCTACGCTCAAGGCTGGTGCGAGAACCATACGGAAGGGTCAGCCAGGGAAGACGCCAAGACCGATGAGCACGCGCCCGGCAAATATCGAGTCAACGGTGTGTTGATGAACCTACGGCCATTTCGTGAAGCCTTTGCCTGCAAGACGGGCACGCCCATGGCTCCCGCCAAGATCAACCGCGTATGGTAGAGGCGGCGTTCGCCTATAGGCCGCGACTCCGGAGCATAAACAATGGTCATACGGTGGTTCGCATGTACCATTTGCTGCCTTTGGGCAGCAGTCGCGCTCGCTGAGGAGCGATGGGTCACTTACGCCAATCCCCGCTTTGGTGCTGCGGCCGACTATCCAGCAGACCTTTTCACTGTGCAGGCCCCGCCGCCGGAGAACGGTGACGGCCAGACGTTTCGCACCGCGGATGGGCACGCGGAGTTGGCGATCTATGGCAGCTACAATACAGAGGACGAGCGGCCGGAGGCGTACGTCGCACATAACGTCAACCTCAGCGACGTCACCTGCAAGAAGATCGGTTCCGATTTTTACGCGGTGTCCGGAACACGCGGCGATGCGATCTATTATGAGCGCTGCAACTTTCCGAACCATGATGTGCTGAGTTGCTTTTACGTCTCCTACCCGGCCGCGGAGAAGGCCAACTGGGACCCGATCGTGGCGCGCATCGGGCGATCCTTGCATCTCGCTCCGACCGGCTCCCAATAGCCGGCACGACGGCGCCTTTGCGGCCCCTGGCGCAGAGCGTTGCCTTGAAAGCTTTGCGTGATCGGTGCTAGGTGAGGGCGGCCTTTCGCCGTCCAATCCAGCAATTTGCGCCAGGAAACCGCCCGCATGAGCGTACAGCCGAAGATCGCGCCTGAAGCAGCCAAGCCAACCAGGCACGATGTGCCGAAGACCACCAACAAGAGGGTTCTGGCCTTCGTGGAAGAGGCCAAGGCTCTGTTCAAGCCCGACCAAGTCTATTGGTGCGACGGTTCCAAGGAAGAGTATCAGGCCATGCTGAAGGCGCTGGTCGATGGCGGTACAGCGCTTTGGCTCAACCCAGATAAGCGGCCGAATTCCATTCTGGTGCGCTCCGATCCCAAGGATGTCGCCCGCGTGGAGGACCAGACCTATATCTGCTCAGCAAAGAAGGAAGACGCCGGACCGACCAACAACTGGTTCGACCCGAAGGAGATGAAGGAAACGCTCCGCAAGCTCTACGATGGAGCGATGGCGGGGCGGACCATGTATGTCATTCCTTATTCAATGGGGCCGGTAGGCTCGCCGATCGCAGGCGTCGGAGTCATGGTGACCGACTCGGCCTACGCCGTCGCTAACATGCACATCATGACCCGCGTCGGCGACAGAGTGTGGAAGGCGCTCGGCGATAGCGAAGACTTCGTGCGGGGCATGCACACGGTGGGCTACCCGCTACCGACCCCCACCACCGCCGACGTGCCGTGGCCTTGCAACGAGACCAAATACATCTCGCACTTTCCCGAGACGCGCGAAATTTGGTCCTATGGCTCCGGCTACGGCGGCAACGCTCTACTCGGAAAGAAATGCCATGCGCTCAGGATCGCCAGCGTGAAGGCGCGCGACGAAGGCTGGATGGCCGAGCACATGCTGATCCTCAAGCTCACCAATCCTGAGGGCAAGGTGAAGTACATCGCCGCGGCCTTCCCGAGCGCGTGCGGCAAGACCAATCTCGCGATGGTCAATCCGACCATTCCGGGGTGGAAAGCCGAGACCATCGGCGATGATATCTGCTGGATGAAATTCGGACAGGACGGACGACTCTACGCCATCAATCCCGAGACCGGTTTCTTCGGCGTGGCGCCCGGCACCTCGAACGAGTCGAACGCCAACGCCATGAAGACACTCCACGCCAATTGCATTTACTCCAACGTCGCGCTGACGGATGACGGCGACGTGTGGTGGGAGCACATGGGCACGACACCCGAACATACGGTGGACTGGATGCGCCGGTCCTGGCATCCGGGTGCCGGCCGCACTGCCGCGCACGCAAACGCGCGCTTCACCGCGCCCGCCGCGCAATGCCCGGTGATCGCCAAGGAGTGGGAGGATCCGAAGGGCGTGCCGATCGACGCCATCCTCTTCGGCGGCCGGCGCGCGACTGTGGTGCCTCTCGTGACCGAAGCCAATGACTGGAAGCACGGGACATTTCTCGGCTCGATCATGGCCTCGGAGAAAACCGCCGCGGCCGCTGGCAAGATTGGCGACGTGCGCCGCGACCCGATGGCCATGCTCCCCTTCTGCGGCTACCACATGGGCGATTATTTCGCCCACTGGCTGAAGATGGGAGAGAAGGGCGGCAACAAGATGCCGAAAATCTTTTACGTGAACTGGTTCCGCAAGAACAAGGACGGCAAGTTCATGTGGCCCGGCTATGCGGAGAACTCCCGCGTGCTCAAATGGATCTTCGAGCGCTGCGACGGCACGGCCCAGGCGGTCGATACGCCAATCGGCAAGGTGCCGGCGGAAGGCGCCATCGACGTCAAGGGCGTGAAGGTCGATCCGGCCGACATGAAGGAGATGACCAGCGTCGACAAGGAGGGCTGGAAGGCCGAGCTCCCGCTGATCAAGGAGCATTTCGCGATTTTCGGCGCGAAGCTCCCCAAGGCGCTCAGCGACGAGCTTGCCGCGCTCGAGAGGCGCCTGGGCTGACGGCTTCGATGTAGTCTCGGACGATAGCTAGCGGCGACGCCAGGCGAAGAAGGGATTTCTCAGCCTAGAACCACATATCTCCGACGCACCGGCCATCGCGCGGCAGGTCCTTAAAGCTGTCCAGTCCATCGAAGTGGTCCACGACGATGCCGGCTACGTCCTTGGGCTCTGCGAGCCTGAGATTGACGGCGATTCTCCGGCGCCCGTCCTCGCCCGGATTGAGCGCGCCAGTACGTAACGCAGCCGCAGTCTGGACAAAAATGAAAGCGATGTGCTTTCCCCGGACATAGACCTGCGTTGGACCCGATACTCGTATCTTCTCGTTTTCGTGGTCATACGCCCAGAGCGTCGCGTAGCGTCGGCAAATCGTGCAATTGCATGCCGTGGCTGACCTAGGTACGCCTTCAAAGGGTCCAGC
>JBKPSQ010000199.1:0-7017 GCA_046735075.1 Pseudomonadota bacterium | reverse complement strand
CAGCCCCTTCCGCTCGTCTATGCCGGGTTCGATGCGAATGGAACCTATCGGCTATTCGTCACGAAGGATGGAGGCGACAACTGGAGCGAGCTGCCATCGCCTCCGAGCGACGGACAGCTCGGCTTCAACAATGTCATCACGCTGGCTTTTCGCCTGACGTGGATGTGCAGCAACTCTTTAGTGTGGTCGTGGATCCTGCAGTGCCGACGACGCAGGGCACGACCATTTATGTCGGCACTGACCAAGGAGTCTTTCGCGGTCATGTCGATGAGCTTGTCTTGGATCCCTCGGCCGCTGCCTTGGCGCGCATCCCGCCGCTCCTGGGAGATTGGACCTGGCGACGTTCGCCGGGGGTGCCCTACGTCTCCGTCACCGATCTTGAGGTGCAGCAGAATTTCCAGTCACATGACCAAAGTGGAATCGTGCGGGCCGGAACTTACGGTCGCGGAGTGTTCGAGCTGAACCGCGCCTCCTCACAGGGTCCCATCGTGAAGCCTCCCTTGGTGCTGAGCGTGCAGGCCGTGCAGCGGCTAGAAGACGGAGCGCCTTCATACCCAACGGTTCAGATTTCGGTGACAGTCGAAGGGCGCAGCGTTATGGGCGAAACGCCCTTCGAGCTTGCTCCGGGAAAAGGGACTCAAGTGACCCTCGAAGCCCCGGAAGAAGTGGAGGTCAACGGCGTCGAGCTGAAATTCGCCGGCTGGGCAATTGGGCAGCGGTCAGAGACTTCACGCAAGATCACCTTGAATGCAGATGAGGCAACCAAAGCCGTCGCTTTCTACGAGGGTGAGGAGGCCGGGGAGGGCCGGAAGGCCAAACCTCCGGAGACAACCATCTCGGCGAGCGCGCAACAAGTTTGCGTGCAGAGCTTCAGCCATGGCGTGCGATTGGCGTGGGATGTCTCCGAGGGAAGGCAGCCAGTGGCGATTAAGGCGGAGATCGCCTATCCCGACAAACACATCGAAAACATGGAGCTCAAGTTCATCCGCGGCGACCAGACGTTTCCCGTGACCTATCCCGGAGGTGGTAAGGTCAACGTCAAGGTTGTGGCTACCGACGCCGACAATGCGAGTTCGTCGGCCGAGGCCAGCGTGGAGCTTAAGCCTTGTCCCGCGGAGACGCCTGACAAGCAGCAATAGGGCGAGCCGCTAAAGCGGTGTCACCTTGAGAGTGAGCCCATTTTTGGGGCGCAACGTGATACGCGCAAACGGGACCGGCACTTCGCCGTCGGGCAGCTCGAAACGAGCCTGCGAGAGAAGCGTGGCGAGGATGGTCTTCCCTTCGAGCATCGCGAAAGTTGCGCCAATGCAAGTGCGTGGACCGGCGCCGAATGGCATGTAAGCGCAGCGGTGGCGTCCGGCCCTTGCTTCCGGCACGAAGCGCGACGGATCGAATTTGAGCGGCTCCTGCCAGAGCAGCTTGTGGCGATGGACCACGTAGATCGGAATCATGATGAGAGCGCCTTTGTCGAGCTTAACACCGTCCAGCGTGACTGGAGCGACCGTTCTGCGCATCAACACCGGTGCCGGCGCATAGAGCCGCATCGCCTCCTGGAACACGGCATCCAAGAGTCGGAGCTTGCCGATGTCGTCGCCGCTGATATCGCCGCTGGCACTAATGCGCCGCACTTCTTCGCGCAGCCGCTGCTGCCATTCCGGAAACAGCGCGAGCAGGTAAAGGCTCCAGGTTAAAGCTTGGGACGTCGTTTCATGACCCGCCATAAGGAAGGTCACGACGTTGTCGACGATGAGTCTAGGAGGCATGGCATTGCCTGTAGCGGGATCGCGCGCGTTGACGAGCCGACCCAATAGATCACCTGCTTCGTTCCCGCCGTTTCGCTTGACCAGAACTTTCTGAGCGGTATCGCGCAGCGTCTTGCCTGCCCGAGCCATCTTCTGGGCGCCGGGATGAGGGATTGTTGGCGGCAGTCGCAGCGAGGTGAGAGCAACCTTCCACATTGAGTAGAAGAGGAAGGTAGCGCCTGCCTCCTGAATGGCATGCCGATTCTCCTCGCCAAGCCCTGCGCCGAGGACAGTGTCCTGCAAAGCTTGCAACGTCGTCCCGGTCATGTCCCGGTCGATTCTCTGCAGCGCGCCCGCACCGGAATCCTTCCAGCGTTTCAGTAAGGGCGTGCAGACTGCGGCGAAGGCCGGCACATAAGCCAGCATCTCCTCGGCCCTGAACAGGGGCGCTGCGAGACGGCGCTGCCACTGCTTTTATCCCCCTCGGCGTTGAGAAGCCCGCCGCCAATTGCCTCGCCGAACACATCGTCGTTGAGTGGCTGCTTGGAATAACTTTCGATCCTCAAGAAGAATCCTCTGAATGAGCACGGGATCCATGACGTACAGGGTTTGCAACCCGAGCCATTGTAGAGCACCGCAGGTTCTTCGTAAAAATCCTCGCCCCAGCTCGCCACCGGGTTCACAATCATGCGAAGGATCAGCATCGGAAAGGAGAGGCGTCCCTTCGGCGGAATGGGCCGCTCAGCTATGATCGTGTCTGTTGCCATAATCCGGCACCGCTTGGCCTAGCCGTTAGATAGTTGCAACCTAAGCCGCTGGCCGATAAAGGTGCTTTGCGGTGATCCGTCGCAGACTTCCCCCGCCATCGAAGCCAGGTCAGATGAGCGCCGAAAATCCTACGCCCCTGCTTGACCGCATCCAGACGCCACAGGATTTGCGCTCGCTTAAGGACCATGAGCTTCCGCAACTCGCGGCGGAGTTGCGCCAGGAAACCATCGACGCCGTCTCTGTGACTGGAGGCCATCTCGGCGCCGGCCTTGGCGTGATCGAGCTCACCATCGCGCTTCACCATGTATTCGATACGCCGAACGACAAGCTGATCTGGGATGTCGGGCATCAGTCCTATCCGCACAAGATCTTGACTGGTCGCCGCGATCGCATCCGTACGTTGCGTCAAACGGGCGGCCTGTCCGGCTTCTGCAAGCGCGCCGAGAGCGAATACGACACGTTTGGTGCGGGACATTCCTCGACCTCGATTTCGGCCGGCCTCGGCATGGCGGTGGCGCGTGACCTCGACGGCAAGGAGCATAATGTCATCGCCGTGATCGGCGACGGCGCGATGAGCGCGGGCATGGCGTATGAAGCCATGAACAATGCCGGCGCCATCGATTCGCGGCTGATCGTGATCCTCAACGACAACGACATGTCGATTGCCCCGCCGGTGGGCGCCATGAGCCTCTATCTTGCGAAGCTTATCTCCGGAGGGACCTACCGTCGCTTCCGGCGCTTTCTGAAGCGGCTCGCCCAGAGGCTTTTGCCGAAGAACTGGGAGAAGCGTGCCGCCCGCGCCGAAGAATTCACCCGCGGCTTCTGGACCGGTGGGACGTTGTTCGAGGAACTCGGCTTCTATTATGTCGGCCCTATCGACGGGCATAATTTCGATCATCTGCTTCCGGTGCTGCGCAACGTGCGCGCCATGAACAATGGCCCGATCCTGGTGCATGTCGTCACCCAGAAAGGAAAGGGCTATCCGCCGGCTGAGATCTCGGCCGACAAGTTCCATGGTGTCGGCCGCTTCAATGTGGTCACCGGCGCGCAAGAGCCTTCCGCCGCCGGCACGCCCCCGAGCTACACCAAGGTGTTCGCCAATGCTTTGATCGAGGAGGCGCGCGCCGACGACAAGATCGTGGCGATTACCGCGGCGATGCCATCGGGCACAGGGCTTGATCGCTTCGCCGAGATTTTCCCCGAGCGATGCTTCGATGTCGGCATCGCCGAGCAGCATGCGGTAACGTTCGCCGGAGGGCTGGCCGCTGAAGGCTATAAGCCGTTCGCCGCGATCTACTCGACTTTTCTTCAGCGCGCTTACGATCAGGTCGTGCACGATATCGCCATCCAGCATCTGCCTGTTCGCTTCGCCATCGACCGGGCAGGGTTGGTCGGGGCAGATGGGCCGACCCACGCTGGCTCCTTCGATGTTGCGTATCTCTCCTGCCTTCCAGGCGTGGTAGTCATGGCGGCGGCAGACGAGGCCGAGCTCATGCATACGGTGGCGACCGCCGCCGTCATCGACGATGGGCCGTCGGCCTTCCGCTACCCACGCGGCGAGGGAACAGGTGTTGCTCTGCCGAAGCGTGGCACGCCGCTGGAAATCGGCAAAGGCCGCGTATTGCGCGAGGGTTCGGCGGTAGCCTTATTTTCCTTCGGTGCGCGACTTGCGGACTGCCTCGAAGCGGCAGACCAGCTCGCCGGCTTCGGCTTGCCCACGACCGTTGCCGATGCGCGTTTCGCCAAGCCGCTAGATCTGCATTTGCTGCGCAATCTTGCGCGGAACCACGAGGTGCTCGTCACCGTCGAGGAAGGCTCGACCGGCGGATTCGGCGCGCTTGTACTGCATGCTCTCGCGCGTGAAGGTCTTCTCGACCGCGGGCTCAAAGTCAGGACACTCACCCTGCCCGATAGGTTCATCGAGCAGAACAAGCCAAAAGCCATGTACGCCGAAGCTGGTCTCGACGCGGCCGGCATCGTGGCCGTCGTGTTTGCCGCGCTCGGCAAGGAACGCGACGCGGCAGGAATTGTCCGCCTCGCCTGAGAGGCTAATCGAGCTCGCAAGCCTGGTCGAATTTCTCGACCGCATCAGCCCGACCCTGATCCGACAGTGTCTTGCTCGTCAATCCGAGATTTACGGTGAGGGGGCCCGACGCGCGCAGCGCTTCAAGAACGGGCTTGACCTTGACTTCGTTCGCTTCGGCAAACATCGAGCTCATGGCGTCGTCAACCGAGACTCCCCCCTGCAACGAGAGCTTAGCGCTCCCTGCCGAAAGCTCGATGGTCAGAGGCTGGCCTGGGCGTGTTCCCTCGATAGCCCCAAAAACCTCAATCACGGCGACACCCATGTTGTTGAAGCAGGTGAGGAGGAAAAGCGGGGTCTTGGCCGGGTCGAGCGGCCCATAAGCGAGCGAGACCCGGCCTTCGTCCGATCTCTCGCTCCACACCAGGCTTTCTTCTGCGCGCGCCGCGCGTTGCGGCAAAGCGAGAAACAGAAGGACCGCAGCAATGAACGAGCGCACCGGGATCCGCGTCATCGCCGACTAAATGCTTTGGCGACGGGTTGAGTTCGGATCGCTCGGGTGATGGCTAGCGCCTCTGCGGCCGGCCATTGGGCCGGGGTCTTCGCTCGGCGATCTTCGCCTGCGCCGCCGGCGTGGGAAAGAAGCCGGCAAATCCCGGATCGAACTCATGATAGTTGCAGGTAAGTTCGTCCCCTTGCGCGATATCGACCAGCGCATATCCCTTGTCGAATATGCGGAAGTCGGTATTCGGCGTCAGGCTATGATTCATGAAGCGCCCGTTGTCGCTGTCGAGAACGATCACGCCGGGCATTTCCAGATGGGGATAGGTGTAGCGCGCGATATAGTCCTGCATGTGCGACGGGAGATCGTCGAGCTCGCTTGGATGGACGAAGATGTCGAACTTTGGATTGAGACTCCACATGAGACGCCCGCGTTCTATGAACTCTCCGGCGAAGACCCCGATACCTTCAATGGCGCTCGGCGCAAGATAGGTGCTGACCAACAGCATCGTTATGCCTCTTGGTTTTCCTTTGCTGTGAATGGGATTGGGACTGACGCGCTTGCCGGGACGACCGGCGCCGCGTGGCCAGGCAAGATCATGCGGTGTTTCCTGGAGCTTCAGCTGCCACCGCGACCAGCCCGCGCTTGCGTCTGAAGCGCCGTCGCATCTGCTGCTTGAGCGCGTCGATCCGACGTTGCAGGTAGGGCGAGAAATGCCCGGCATAGCGCTCCCACAGAGTGGGATTGCGCCAATCGTCGCCCGACACACGCCCGCGGCAGATGGCGGAGCCACATTCGCAATCGAATTCGTCATAAGCCGAGCCGTCGCACATGGCGTAGTCGATGGTGACCTCTTCGCCTGGCTGGATGCGGTGCATGGCGACAATGGCCACCTGCCCGGCGAGGCCAGCGTTCGGATCGCAAGAGTGATTGATATAGTCTGGCGGCTCGTCGGGAGTGAGGGACGCAAGATAGAGTCCCTCCTCGACCTGCACGGTGTGCCGTCGTATTTCAGGCTCGAGCTCGTCCAGCTCGTCAGCGCCGATGATGCGTCCGCTCCACACGGCAATGAGCTCGCCGGGCTCGATCACGGCCCGAGCAAACACGGCCTTGCCGCCGGTGACGTCACGCTTTTGAACTGAACACTTGTCGGTGAGGTAAGACGTACAGTGGTCTTGGCTCACGAGACCTCCGCGTATCGCGCCGAGCGGGGCGCTCCGCAGTATATTCAAGGGCGGTGCCCGGCCGCTCCCGGCTCGTTTACCGCGCGCCAGAATCCCCAACGCGTGGTCAAACATATGAGAAGCTCTGGTGTCTATCTACAAAAAAACGCGGCTCGACCAATTATTGGTGGATAGCGGTTTAGCTGCGACGCGCTCCCGCGCGGCCGACCTGGTGCGGCGCGGCGCGGTGACCGTCGAGGGCGTCAAGGCGGCCAAGCCCGGCGCTCTGGTCAGGCGCGATGCCGTCCTCGTCGTAGATCGGTTCGCTTCCCCCTACGTGTCGCGCGGCGGACTCAAGCTTGCCGCCGCGCTCGATGCCTTCGGCTTTTCGCCTGAGGGGAGGGTCGTGCTCGACCTCGGAGCATCCACCGGGGGCTTCACCGATGTGCTGCTCGCCCGCCGCGCCACCAAAGTCTATGCGGTCGATGTCGGCCGCGATCAACTCGACCAGACGATACGCGCCGATCGGCGCGTGGTGACACTGGAGGCAACGGACGCGCGACACCTCGATGCGTCCTTAGTCGAGGAGAACGTCGGAGCGATCGTCGCTGACGTGAGCTTCATCAGCCTGACCTTGGTCCTCCCTGCAGCATTTAAGCTTGCTGCATCAGACGCTTGGCTCGTGTCGCTCGTGAAGCCGCAATTTGAGGCTGGGCGTGATGCTGTCGGCAAAGGCGGGATCGTGCGCGACCCACTGAGGCGTAAGGCGGCGGTCGCCAAGGTTCGCGATTTCATCGAGCAGGCAGGTTGGTCCATCGT
>JBKPSQ010000198.1:0-11649 GCA_046735075.1 Pseudomonadota bacterium | reverse complement strand
CGGCGAGAGAAAGCGATGTGGTGTTCAGCCCCATGTAGCACACCATCAAGCGCTTGGCTTAGCTTCTGTCGCGGATAGGGCTCGACTATAGTTGGGATGGTGACCTGGCGGGGATGGAAGGCCATGGGCAAGAACCAGCACGTGGTCAGCCTTGGGGATCGATGGGCAGTGAAGGAGGAGGGGGCCGCGGAGCCTTACGCCGTGTTCAAGACCCAGACCGAGGCTTGGGAGAAGGCGAAATCTATTGCCCGAAAAGAGCGCGCTGAGGCGGTGCTCCATGGCCGGGACGGTCAAATCCGCGAGCGCAACACCTACGGCCACGATCCAACGCGCCATAAAGCCTGAGCCTTACGGACTGAAGATCAGCGCCACATAGACGATGAACAAGAGGATGTGCACCGTACCTTGCAGCACGTTTGTGCGCACGCCCCCGAAGGTGAGCCCGCTGACGAAGAGGGTCAGGATTAAGAGAACGGTCTGCACCTCGTCGAGCCCGAGATGCACCTCGAATCCGGTGATAAGGCCGATGATCAGGACCGCCGGTATGGTGAGCCCGATTGTGGCGAGAGCCGAGCCGAGACACACATTCACCGCCCGCTGCAAATGATTAACCAGAGCCGCATGGAATGCGGTCAGCCCCTCCGGCGAAAGCACAAGGATCGCGATCATGACGCCGCCAAGCGGCGCCGGCATACCGAGATCCTCGATGCCGAAATCGACGATGATGGCGAGAAATTCCGAGAGCAGAACGATCGGAAGCAGCGTAAGCAAAAGCATCGCGATATGGAACGTGAGCGAGCTTGCTCTTTCACTGTCGCGGTGCAAGGCATCAAACTCGCCTTTGGTTCGATGCCTGTCCTCGGGCTCGGCGAAGAAGGCCCTGTGCCGCATGGTCTGGATGACGACAAAGACGATGTAGAACAGGACGGTGATGGAGGCGAACAGAAGCGCCTTCATCGGCGACTGGCTCGGGTCTGGTTCGGTCTTGGTGTAGTTGGGAATGATCAGCGCGAAGACCGCGAGCGAGGCGATCACCACGAGGAAAGCGCGCGCGCCAGCGAGATTGTATTCCTGCTCCCAATAGCGCAGCGCACCCATCAATAGCGCGGTCCCGACCATGCCGTTCAGCACGATCATCAGTGTGGCGAACATCGCGTCGCGCGCGAGAGTCGGGTTGTTCTGGCCATGCAGCATGATGGAGGCGAGCAGCGCCACCTCGATGATAATCACCGAGAGGGTGAGCACGAGCGTGCCGTAGGGTTCGCCAAGGCGCTCAGCGACCGCTTCGGCATGGCGCACCACACCGAACGCGCACCACATCATCGTGCCGAACAGCCAGATAAAGAGAAGGATGGTGAGCGGATAGTTGTTGAGATTAGAGAAAAGCGTTTGCTGGAAAACGTTCGCGACGATGACGCTGCCAATGCCCGCGAGCGCGGGCCCCACTGTGGAAAGGAGCGCGCGCCAACTCTGCCCTCTCGCGGCTGCCGGTTCGAAAGTCTCGCGTCGGTTCATTACGGCTCCCGTCTTCCCGGCCCGAGGCCGTCTCACCACGCTAGCTTGCCGCCGATGAGGCAAAACTACCACGGCGACGCTATGCCGCGAGCTTTAACCTCATAGATTCACTAGCGTGGCAGTCGCGCTTGGCTTCATGTAAAAGCCCTTTACATGAATCCCTCAGATCGCGGCTGGCGCCGGCCTCGCTCCTATCATCACGGCAACCTCAAGGAGGTATTGCTCGAGGCCGCTCGCAAGTTGATCGAAGAGCATGGCGCCTTCGGCTTCAGCCTGACCGAGGCTGCACGTCTTGCTGGCGTCAGCCCTGCCGCGCCCTATCGACATTTCCGCGACCGTGACGCGCTGCTCGCCGAGGTCGCCAAGAACGGCTTCGAGCGCTTCGCGGCGCGCCTCGACATGGCTTGGAACAATGGCGTGCCGACGCCGCTGTCGGCTTTCGACAATCTCGGCAGGGCCTATCTCGCCTTCGCGCGGGAGGAGCCCGCGGCATACACCGTGATGTTCGAGACCGGCGTGATGCCAGCCGGAGAGGGCGAGACCCTTCCAGCCGCCGAACGCGCATTCGACGTGCTACAGCACGCGGCCGCAGCTTTATGCCGTCAACTCCCGGAGACCGAGCGCCCCCCACTCAAATTGATGAGCCTGCACATTTGGGCGATCTCGCATGGTGTGGCGACTTTATTCGCGCAAGGCGACCTTCAAGCGCACAAAGTGCCGATGAAACCGGACGAGATCCTCGAAAGCGCGATGCTGGTCTATTTGAAGGGCCTCGGCATCTTGACCGACGGCAACGCCGCTCCGCGCCAATCCTGATTCAGGACTCAGCGGCTCACGTAGAGCTGATCGAGAATGCCGCCATTGGCGAGGTGCTCCTCCTGCACCTTCTTCCAGCCGCCGAATACGTCCTCGACTGTGAGCAGGCGCACATTGGCGAAGTCCGCCGCGTGTTTGGCCGCCACGCCCTTGTCGATCGGCCGATTGTAATGTGCGGCGATGATCTCCTGCGCCTCAGGGGTGTAGAGATATTGCAGATAGGTCTCGGCGAGTTTGCGCGAACCGCGCTCGTCGACCACCTTGTCGACCACCGCGACGGGAAAATCGGCGCGCAGGCTGACCGGCGGAATCACTAGGTCGGTCTTGTCCTTGCCGTACTGGTTGCCGATGGCCTGCACTTCCGCTTCGAAGGTGACAAGCACGTCGCCGATGCCGTGCTCGACGAAAGTGGTGGTCGCCGCGCGGCCGCCAGTGTCGAACACCGGCACGTTGGCGAACAGCTTGCGCACGAACTCCTTGGCCTTCTCTTGGTCGCCCTTGTTGGCTTCGAGCGCGTAGGCATAGGCGGCAAGATAAGTGTAGCGGCCATTGCCGGACGTTTTGGGATTGGGGAACACGACCTTTACGTCATCGCGAACGAGATCGCTCCAGTCCTTGATGTTCTTCGGATTGCCTTTGCGCACGAGGAATGCCGGCAGCGAGTAATAGGGAACCGAATTGTTGGGAAGGCGCGACTGCCAATCCGCCACGACTAGGTCGGCTTGATCGTGCAGGACTTGAATATCGGTCACCTGATTGAAGGTGACGACATCCGCTCGGAGACCGTCCAGCACCGCGCGCGCCTGCTTCGAGGAGCCGCCATGTGATTGATTGACGGTGATCTCCTTTCCTGTCTCGGCCTTGTATTTCGCCACGAAGGCCTTGTCGATGTCGGCGTAGAGTTCACGCGACACATCGTACGACACGTTGAGAATGTCGCGCGGCTCTTCCGCGGCAGCAGAGCTCAGCCAGAGCGCAGCGAACACGGCGGTGGCGACGAGATATTTCCTCATGATGAACCCCCCGGAGAGCGCAAAGCGAACCGCAAATCGCTTACAGGATCGCGCTCAGCGCTGCAATCTAAGCGGTTGAAAAAGCAGTCTATTTCAAATCGTGCAGTGATTGGGAAATGCCATGTCGCCTGCTTCCGTCTGGGAGGGCAGCGTATGCTCAAACAAGAAGCGCGCGATCGGAGGGCGCGAATTAGTTGCCCGCTTGCAGCCAGTTCAGCACACTCTCCCAATCTTGTTGCGTGCCATTGAAGCTGTTGCGGTCGACCTTTCCGGCGACACCAGGAACTTTGCCAGTGGTGGTGAACTGCCAAAACGCGTACGGCCGTTGCCCGTAAAGTCGCTCGGGCGCGGCTGCAACCGAGCGCAGCCAGAAATGGTACTCGGGGAATTCGCCCTCGAGCACCTCGCGGTGGAATGCGGGGTCGGTGTAGATGATCGGCCGCTTGCCTGTGTGAGCTTGCATCGCATCGAGCAGGATCTTGATCTTTTCGAGAGCCGTATCGCGAGCGACCTTGCCGGGGCAAGTCTTGGAGTGACTGTTCCACTCGAGGTCGAGCACCGGCGGCAGAGCGTCTGGATCAGCGGGCACATTCAGCATGAACCATAGCGCTTGCTCGTTGGCGGGACGGCACCAGTAGATGAAATGGTAGGCGCCGCGCGCGACGCCGGCGCGTTTGGCGCCTTGCCAATTCTCGAGGAACTTCGGGTCGACGCGGTCACCACCTTCGGTGGCTTTGATGTAGGTGAAGCTCACGCCAGCGTCGCGGACCTTTTGCCAATCGATGTCGCCTTGCCAGTAGGAGACGTCGATACCCTGAATCGGCATCGCGTGCGCCGCAGCCACGCGATCATTGGGCTTTGCGTCCTTAAGCGAGCCCGCCGTCGCGATGCCACCGCCAAGACTCATCGCGAGTGTGATTGACGCGGCGGCGAACGCCGCGAGCTTGTCGCTGGAAAGGATCAACAAACGCCCCCGTTGACGCGGCAGTCCTCATTCCCGGGATGAGGCTAGCCTGCCGAAGATTAAGATTTTTTTGTGAGCCTGGCGCGAGCAAAAGGTCTCCGCCCCTCATCACATTTTGTGTCGCCCCTTGACTCTGGACGGGGCGCGAGCATCTATGTAAATGTGAATAACATTCACACTGAAGGAAGGACCTAGATGCACGTGGTTGCGACCTTGGACGAGTATGGGAAGCCGGCATGGATCACAGCCATGATCGTCGGCTTCATTCTTTGGTGGCCCATCGGCCTTGGCGTTTTGGCCTATCTGATCTGGAGTGGACGCATGGGATGCGGAGCTTGGAAACGCGAATGGAAAGACAGCGAGTTCGGGCGTGAAGTAATGCGCTGGCGGCGGGGCGTAAGCCCGCTCAGAACGACCGGCAATCGCGCCTTCGACGAGTATCGCGAGGAGACCTTGCGGCGTCTCGAGGAGGAGGTCGACGAATTCCAGACCTTCTTGCAGCGCCTGCGCCATGCCAAGGACAAGGCTGAGTTCGACCAGTTCATGGCGGAGCGTCGCGGCGGTTCTACCGCATAGTCCTCAAAGCGCCTGCGAGCGAGCGACGAGCAGAGAGGCAACAAGTGCGAGGGCGCGGGATCTATCCCGCGCCCTTTCTCATGCCTCTTCCCAGGCTGCCGGCTCTGTAAATCCTCGATATGATGCGCTCGGGGAGTGACGCATGAGACTGGGCGTTGCCGTCTTCGCATTTGCGACCTTGATTGGCGCCTCTACCGCCTCGGCGGAGTGCCTGACGGCGAATCAGGATGGGCAGCTAGCAGACGGAGGTCTCTCACTCGGCACTTTCGAGGACGCCAATGATCGTCCGGAGAAAGCCTACATTCTCACCTTGCCAGCGCCGACTTGCTTAAGTGGTTCGGACGATACGGACAAAGTATCGAGCGCCGACACCATCCACATCTATTCGTCCGATGAGGCTATCGCGCAAAGCTTGAAGCAACTTGTCGGCAAGAAGGTCAAGGTGAAGGGTAGCCCGTTCGGAGCGATTTACGGCGCATCATCACGCGCCGATCGTCATGGAGATCACGGAGATCAGCGCGGACTGAGAGTCCTGATTAGCGCCGCTCGCTTTTCTTCCCGTAGCCGCCGCCGGTTGGAGTCTTGATGATTATGGCCTCGCCAGGATCGAGCACGGTCTGGTCTGAGCTTCTCAGCCGCTCGAGCCTGCCAGTCTTGCGCCGCACCCAGTTCTCGCCGGGGCGGCCATCCTCGCCGCCGTGAAGTCCGAATGGCCGCATCCGGCGAAAGCCGGAGAGAATCGCGCAATCCATGCGCTCCAAGAATCTGATCACGCGCAGCGTGCCGTCGCCGGCGTGCCACTTCCCCTTGCCGCCTGAGCCGCGCACGATCTCGAAGCGCTCGAGCAGGACGGGATAGCGCAGCTCAAGCACCTCGGGGTCAGTCAGCCGGGAATTGGTCATATGCGTCTGTACCGCGGGCACGCCGTCGAAACCTTCGCCGGCCGGCGCGCCCGAGCAGATCGTCTCATAATATTGGAAGCGCTCGTTGCCGAAGGTGAGATTGTTCATCGTCCCTTGCGCCGAGCCGAGCACGCCGAGCGCGCCGTAAAGACAATTCACGATGGTCTGGCTGGTCTCGACATTTCCCGCCGCAACCGCAGCCGGATAGCGCGGTTTGAGCATCGATCCTTTGGGCACCACGATCTTGATGTGGCGCAGGCAGCCGGCGTTGAGCGGAATGTCGTCGTCCACCAGTGTGCGGAAGACATAGAGCACGCAAGCCCGTGTGATCGGCTCGGGCGCGTTGAACGTGTCTCCGGTCTGCGCGCTCGTGCCGGTGAAATCGACCACCGCCGTTTTGGCTTTCCGATCGACCTTGATCGCGACCTTGATGACGTTGCCCTGGTCGGTCTCGACCGCGAAGCGCGAGGTCTTGAGCTTGGCGATGGCACGCGCCACGGACTGTGCGGCGTTGTCCTGCACGTGGCGCATATAGGCTTGCACCGTGGCCAAGCTGTAGTGGCGCACCATCTTGCGAAGCTCGATGACGCCTTTCTCGTTGGCTGCGACTTGCGCTTTGAGGTCGGCGATGTTCTGGGCAGGATTGCGCGCAGGGTAGGGGGCTTCGGTGAGAAGCTTGAGCGCCTCTTCCTCGCGGAAGCGGCCTTTTGCCACCAGCCTGAACGGCTCAATGTAGACGCCCTCCTCCACGATGCGCGTCGCTTCTGGGCTCATCGAGCCAGGCGCAATCCCGCCGATATCGGCGTGATGACCGCGCGCCGCGACGAAGAAGAGAAGGTCTGCGCCGTTTTCTTCGAATACCGGCGTCACCACGGTAATGTCGGGAAGATGCGTGCCGCCGTTATACGGCGCGTTCAACATATAGACGTCGCCGGGCTTTAGGTTGTCTCCAAGCTCGCGGCATATGGCTTCAACGCTGCGGTCCATCGAGCCGAGATGCACCGGAATATGCGGTGCGTTGGCGATGAGCCGTCCGCGCGCATCGAAAATCGCGCAGGAGAAATCGAGCCGTTCCTTGATGTTGACCGAGCGCGCGGTATTTTGCAGCGCGTAGCCCATCTGCTCGGCGACCGAAGTGAAGAGATTGTTGAACACTTCGAGCATCACTGGGTCGGCGCGCTTGCCTACCCTCGGGGCCTTCTTCTTGGCGATCCGCGTCAGCACGAGGTGATTGCGTGGACTGACCTCGGCCTTCCATTCGGGCTCGACCACCACGGTCTGGTGGTCCTCGATGATGAGGGCAGGCCCTTCGACGGCGTGGCACGCCGCGAGATCTGAGCGGAGGAAGACTGGCGCGTCGTGCCAGCTCCCGCCCGTGAACAGCTTCGTCCTGCCGTGAGGCTCGGCAGGCTCCATCGCGTCTCGCGAGACCTCGGACTCAGTGAAGCTGTCGCCGCCGCCTTGCGCCTCCACCTCAAGCGCTTCGATCTCGATGTCTTTTTCGGGGCTGATGAAGCCGAAGCGCTGCTGATGGGCGACCTCGAACAAAGCGCGCATGCCGCGCAAGCTCGCCACAGGAACGGGCAGTGAGCTGTCCGTCCCGGCATAACGAAGATGCGCCTGCGCGATGGTGGCGATCGCGCTCGTTTCGATGCCTTGGCGCTCAAGCTCCTGTCTGACCTCGTCTTCGAGTGGCGCGCGGAGCTCGGCCACCGCAGCAAGTCCCTCTTCATCGAGGCGCATAAGCACACTCTTGGTGCGGGTCGCTTGCAGCGAAGCGAGACCCATGCCGAAGGCCGACAGCACGCCCGAGAGAGGGTGGATCAGCACCGTCTTAATGCCAAGCGCATCGGCGACGAGGCAGGCGTGCTGCCCGCCGGCGCCGCCAAACGAATTCAGCAGGTATTCCGTAACGTCGTAGCCGCGCTGCACCGAGATCATCTTGATGGCATTCGCCATGTTCTCGACGGCGATCTTGATGAACCCGTCGGCAATCTCTTCCGGCGCGCGTCCATCCACGAGCTTGCGCGCCAGCGCCTTGAACGCCTTGTGTACCGCCTTGGCTTTAAGGGGTTCATCCTGCCCAGGGCCGAAGATGTGCGGAAAGAAGCCGGGCAGAAGCTTGCCGGTCATCACATTAGCGTCGGTGACGGTGAGTGGGCCGCCGCGGCGATAGCTTAACGGTCCAGGATCGGCGCCGGCAGAATCGGGGCCGACGCGAAAGCGGGCGCCGTCATAATGCAGGATGGAGCCGCCGCCTGCCGCGACGGTATGAATGAGCATCATTGGGGCGCGCACCCGTGCGCCTGCCACCGCGCTCTCGAAGGTCCGCTCATAGGCGCCGTCATAATGGCAGACGTCAGTGGAGGTGCCGCCCATGTCGAAACCGATAACCTTGGCGAAGCCAGCCGCCTTCGCCGTCTCCACGGCGCCAACCACGCCACCAGCGGGCCCAGAGAGGATCGCGTCCTTGCCCCTGAACAGGCCCGCCGAGGTCAGTCCACCTGAAGACTGCATGAACAGCAGCCTCGGATTAGAGTTACCCGCCAAGGCCGCAGCGACACGGTCGACGTAGCGGCGGAGCAGCGGCGAGAGATAGGCATCAACCACGGCTGTATCCCCGCGGCCGACAAATTTGACCAGCGGGCTCACCTCGTGGCTCGCCGAGATTTGCGTGAAGCCTAGCTCGCGCGCGATACGCGCTGTCTCGATCTCATGCGCTGGGTAGGCATAAGAATGCATGAAGGCGATGGCTACGGCCCTCATGCCGTCGGCATAGGCCGCCTTGAGTGCTAAGCGGGTTGCCTCGAGGTCAAGCTTCGTCTCAACAATGCCGTCGGTGCGTACGCGCTCCGGCACTTCGGCCACGCGCGTGTAGAGCATTGAGGGCTTCTCGATGCGGCGGGCGAAGATCTTGGGCCGCGCCTGATAGCCGATCTCGAGCGCGTCGCGGAACCCTTCGCTGACGATGAGCAACACCACGTCGCCTTTGCGCTCGAGCAGCGCATTGGTAGCCACCGTCGTCCCCATTCTGACGCTCGCGATTAGATGCGACGGCAGGGGCTTCCGGCGCGGCGCACCGAGCAGGTCGGCGATCCCGGCGATGGCCGCATCTTCGTAGGCCTCGGGATTTTCCGAGAGTAGCTTGCGTGTGAGCAGGCCGCCGTCAGGCGAGCGCGCCACAATGTCGGTGAACGTACCGCCGCGGTCGATGAAGAACTCCCACTTGCCGCTGGTGCTCATCCAATGCGCGCGAGCCCCGCGGCGTACCGCTTCCAGCGCTTCACATAGACATCGGCGGCGCGGGCGATCATGGCGCGGACCTTCTCGTCGCTCTCGCGCACGCGCTTGGCCGGCGCGCCGAGGATCACCGAATTATCAGGAAACTCTTTCCCTTCGGTGATCAGCGCGGCGGCGCCGACCAGGCAGTTCGCGCCGATCTGCGCCCCGTTCAAGACGATCGCTCCCATGCCGATCAGACTTTGATCACCGACAGAACAGCCATGCAGCACGACGTTATGGCCGATGACGCAGTCATGCCCAATCGTGAGCGGGAAGCCGGGGTCAGTATGCAGCGTGGCATTGTCCTGAATTTGCGAGCGTGAACCGATTTCGATCCATTCGTTGTCGCCGCGCAGCACCGAGCCGTACCAGATGCTGACATCGGAATGGAGGCGCACGCGCCCGATCACGGCAGCGGTCTCCGCGACCCAGTAAAGGCTGTCAGCCGGAAGCTCAGGCTTCACGCCATCGAGTTCATAGATCGCCATCGCTGCGCTCCGTTGCCCGCTTTGACTCTGCAAATCGGGTGTTTACACTCGCGCCGACGGTCATTGAACCCCGCCACGTGCCTCTCGTGCTCCCAAGACCACACATAATAAGGGTAGGGATTTTCCGCTTCCACTGTCTGGTTCTGTGCTCTTGGCCCGTCCCATGCCTGCACCATCCCCGACGACATCATCAACAATGTCGTCGAGACATTCGACGAGCCTGACGAGAGATTTGAAAGCGAATTCACCAAGATCACCAACGGCAAATTGCGCATCACGCCCGAGGCCGATCCCGAGGCCCCGGTCACCGCACTCGAACCTGGCTCATATACCGATTTCGACGCGTGCGTCATGGTCGAGAACAAGGAGGCAGTCTTCTATCAAGATTACAAGGCGTGGGCTGGGCTTGCCTTTTGGGGGAATGAGGCGGGAACCGACTATTACGCTTTTGTCGTGGATGCCAAGGATGCCTTTGCCGTGTTGCGGTTCAAGAATGATGAACCCTCCGAGCTTGTCGGCTGGACCAAGAACAAAGCGATCAAACCGGTGACAATGCTGAGAGTGGTCGCAGTCAAAAATCATGTTACCTGCTTCGCCAACGACGTTCAGGTCTGCAATCTGACGATTACGCCGGGCTCGGGTTCGGTCGGTTTCGTCGTCTGGCAGAACCAAGGCGCTGCTACGAGTTTCGACTTCGATGACTTCGTGGTGATGGAACCGAAAAGTTCGAAGCCTTGATTGCGCATAGGCTTGCGTGAGCGCACCGACAGGGGGAGGGGATGGCAAAACGCAAAGGGAAGAGCGCTCGGGCGAGTGTCGCTGAGGCTGCCGATACAGACGTAGACGTCTCGGGTAGTCGCAAGTCACCGGCGGCAACGGCTGGGCAAGAAGCGCTCGACCGCTTCTTCGGATTGTCGGCGCAGGGCACGAGCATCGCAACAGAACTACGCGCAGGGCTCGCGACGTTTCTCACCATGGCCTACATCATGTTCGTCAATCCTGCGATCCTGCAGAAAGCGGGCATGGACGTCGGCGCGGTGTTCGTCGCCACCTGCCTCGCCGCGGCGGCAGGCTCCATCATTATGGGGCTTTATGCCAACTATCCGATCGCGCTCGCTCCCGGCATGGGGCTCAACGCCTATTTCGCCTTCACCGTGGTGCCGGAGCTCGGTGGCAATTGGCAGCTTGCGCTTGGCTGCGTCTTTATTTCCGGTGTGCTTTTCTTCGTTCTGTCGCTCTCGCCGTTGCGCGCTTGGTTGATCGATGCGCTGCCGATGAATTTGAAGCTCGGCATCGCCGCGGGCATCGGCCTCTTTCTCGCTCTGATCGGTTTACAAAATGCAGGCATCGTCGCTAGCGACCCCGTGACGCTGGTCACGCTGGGCGACCTGTCCAAGCCCCAGGCACTTCTCGCCGCTGCCGGCTTTCTCGTGATCGCCGGACTTGCCTCGCGCCGGATCCCGGGCGCCATCATCATCGGCGTACTCGGCGTGACACTTCTTGCGGTGGCCTTCGGTCTTGAGCCATGGCACGGATTGCTGCGCGCCCACCATCGCTTGCGCCGACCTTCCTTAAGATGGATCTTGCAGGCGCCCTTAGTCTCAGCTTCGTCGTCATCGTGCTTACGCTGTTGCTCGTGACCATTCTCGACACGGCGGGAACGTTGATCGGCGTCGCCCGCCAGGCGGGATTCCTCGATGCCGAAGGCCGCTTGCCGCGTCTTCGCGAAGCGCTTCTTGCCGATTCTGGCGCAGCGGTGCTTGGCGCGGCCTTCGGTACTTCGACCACCACGGCCTATATCGAGAGCGCGGCAGGCGTCGAGGAGGGAGGGCGCACGGGTCTCGCTGCGATTGTCGTCGCTGCGCTATTTCTTTTGAGCCTATTTCTCGCGCCGCTCGCTGAGACCGTGCCGCTTTATGCCACCGCCCCAGCCCTCATCTTCGTCGCCTGCCTGATGGCGGCGAGTCTCGGCGCCATCAAATGGGACGATCCCACGGAATACATCCCGGCACTGATCACTGCGCTTTTGATGCCGCTTTCCTATTCGATCGCTACTGGCATCGGGCTCGGCTTCATCGCCTATGGGGTGCTGA
>JBKPSQ010000197.1:0-4341 GCA_046735075.1 Pseudomonadota bacterium | reverse complement strand
ACGGCATACGAGATTGTGATGTATGTCTCGTGGGCTCGGAGATGTGTATAAGAGACAGGAGCAGAACCAGCGACGTGCCGACCATCCACAACAGGAAGATCTGCGAGTTCGAGGCGTAAGTCTGGCTGCGACGCGCCAGCACGTGCATCACGCCGTCGTCGAGCTTGACCCTGATGTCGACGAAGTTCGACCGGCCCACGGTGTCGATCCAGAATGGGCGGCCGATCTGGCGCTTCAGCTCGTCCGACAGCGTGGTGTCGAGCAGGTCGAAGAACGGCTTCGAGTTCGCAGTCGGCAGGTCCTCTCCCGGCTCGAAGCGCACGCGCAAGCCGAGGTCGAGTTCGGCGAGCCGCGTCAGGGTCTCGGCTTTGGCGTCCTGCGGGAAGTTCCGGTAGATGTCGATCAGCATGGCGATGTTCTGCACGGTGACCGTGGACAGCCGCCGCGTGACCGTCTGCCAATGCCGCTCTAGGAACACGAAGGTCAGCACCGACTGGAGCAGCACCATCGGCGCGATGATGATGATCAGCGCGCGGGCATAGAGGCCCTTCGGCATCTGGTCGCCAAACGCTGCGATCAGCCGCTTGAACGGCCTCGGCCGCTCGCGGGTCGGAAGGGGAGGGGCGGCGGAGAGAGCGTCCATCACTCTGGATAGAGAATGTAGCCCTTGCCGCGCACGGTCTGAAGATAGACCGGGTTGGCAGGGTCGTGTTCGATCTTGCGTCTAAGCCGGTTGATCTGCACATCGACGGCGCGCTCGCCGCCGCCGTCCTCGCCCTTGGCAAGCTCATGGCGCGACACCGGCATGCCCGGCCGCTGGGCGAAATAGCGCAGCAGATCGCGTTCGCGCTCGGTGAGCCGCACCGTTTCGCCGTCGCGCTTGAGCTCGCCCCGCGAGATGTGGAACACGAATTCGCCCATGCGCACCTCGCCCGACGCCGGAGCGCTCGCCCCGCGTCGCAGCACGTTGCTGACGCGGAGCAGCAGCTCGCGCGGGTCGAACGGCTTGGCGAGATAATCGTCGACGCCGGTCTCCAGTCCCTCGATGCGCTGCTCGGGCTCGGCGCGCGCCGTCAGCATGAGGATCGGCACCTGCGAGGAGCTGCGCAGCGAACGCGCGAAGTCGAGGCCGGACTCTTGCGGCATCATCACATCGAGAATGAGCAGGTCGAAGGCGAGGCTGCGCATGCAGGCGCGTGCGCTCGCGGCGTCGACCGCCGTCGACACGCGGAAGCCGTGGTCATGCAGGTAGCGGGCGAGCAGGTCGCGGATGCGGCTGTCGTCGTCGACGATGAGGATATGCGGCGCGTTATCGTCGGGCGCGCTGCCGTGATGAGCCTTGATCGGGGTCGGCATGGTCACTCGTCTTCCCCCTTGCCGCCCTCCTTGAGCGGGACTGGCGAGGCGGACATGATGGAGGAGACTTTTGGCCGTTCTTCGGCATTGACCATCGCCTCAAGAAAGCGCCGGACCGTCGTTTCGGCGCCGGGACCCGCGGTTTTCAAGGCCTCGCTGAGCCGCACGAGCTGCGGCGCGGCAAGCCGCTCGGCCAGCGCCCGGCCTTTGTCGGTCGGGAACAGCAGCCGCTCGCGGCGATCGGAGGAACCCGCCTGCTGCACGATATAGCCCTTGTCGATCAATTCCTTGAGCACGCGTGACAGGCTCTGCTTGGTGATCGTGAGAATATCGAGCAGGTCGGCGACCCTGAGGCCTGAGTGGCGGTTGACGAAATGCAACACGCGATGATGCGCCCGGCCGAAGCCGAAATGCTTCAAGATCGCGTCGGGATCGCCGGTGAAATCGCGATAGGCGAAGAACAACAGCTCGGCGAATTCGAGCAATTTCGCCTCGGGCAGGGCGGCGCGCTTGCGCCCGGACCCGCCTTCGCGGCGGCCCTTCTGAGCCTGGATCAGCGGTTCATTTAGGTCAGTCATGTTGACTTAGTTTTCGCGGCCCGTTATGTCAGCCATGTTGACTTATTTCGGTCCTTGATACGCCTCGACGCCTGCTCGCGCAATTGCCGTTCAAGGTGCTAAGAGAGGCGTTCTCGCGGCCGAGCCGGCTCGCAAGAAGGCCGGCGACACGGACGGGAGGAGAGTTTCGATGGCTGTGGTCCCTTACGATCAGCGCGACGGCTTCATCTGGCTGAACGGCGAGCTCGTGCCGTGGGGTGACGCGCGCGTGCACGTGCTGACGCACGGGCTGCATTACGCCAGCGCCGTGTTCGAGGGGATGCGCGCCTATGACGGCCAGATCTTCAAGCTGACCGAGCACAATCAGCGCCTGCACGAGTCGGCCAAGCTCCTCGACTTCGAGATTCCCTATTCGGTCGCCGAGCTCGACAAGGCGGCGCGCGACGTGCTGCGCGCGAACAAGCTCACCGGCAGCGATGTGCATCCTTATTTGCGCCCGATCGCCTGGCGCGGCAGCGAGCAGATGGGCGTCTCTGCCCAGCTCACCAAAACCAATGTCGCCATCGCCGCCTGGGACTGGGGCTCCTATTTCGATCCGGCCGCGCGGCTCAAGGGTCTCAGGCTGGCCTTCGCGCAATATCGCCGGCCCGACCCGCGCACCGCGCCGACCAAGAGCAAGGCGGCCGGCCTCTACATGATCTGCACGCTGGAGAAGCACCGGGCGGAACGCGCCGGCTACAACGATGCGCTGATGCTCGACTGGCGCGGGCAGATCGCCGAGGCGACCGGCGCCAATATCTTCTTCGCCAAGGATGGCGTGCTGCATACGCCGGCGCCCGACTGCTTCCTCGACGGCATCACGCGCAAGACGGTGATCGGCCTTGCCAAGCAGCGCGGGCTGAAAGTAATCGAGCGCGCCATCATGCCGGAGGAGCTGCCCGAGTTCTCCGAGTGCTTCGTCACCGGCACCGCTGCCGAGGTCACCTCGGTCTCCGAGATCGGGCCATACAAATTCGCGCTGGGCGACATCACCCGCATGCTGATGGACGACTACACCGCGCTGGTGCATCCCGCCAAGGCCGTCGCCGCCGCGGGTTAGCGGCGCCAGGGGCCGTGAACAAGGCCGGCATCGTCAATCATCTGGCGAAGGTGCACGCCTACCGCCATTACCTCGAGCTTTGCACGCGAACCACCGGGCGCCAATACGCCGAGATCGACCGCTCGCTGTTCGCCATCTGCAAGCGCTTGATGTATCGCTGCCCGGGTGGGCTGAGGGACGGGATCCCCATCGATTACAGATCGCCCGATCTCGACATTGCCGAAGCCTTGGGCGCGATTAAGCGCGAGCATCTGACCTTCGACATCGCGCTGATCGATCCCTTCCACGAATACGGCACGTCGTGGCGCGACCTCGATGAGGGGTTCAAGTTGATCGGCCCTGGCGGCGCGCTCGTGGTGCATGATTGCCTGCCGCCGCGCCGCGAGCTGGTGAGCCCAACCTACACCGAGGGCGACTGGTGCGGCGTGACCTACGCAGCCTATATCGATTTTGTCAGTGAGCACGACGACCTCGACTTCTACACCGTCGACACCGACTATGGTTGCGGTGTGATCAAGAAGCGCGGCGGGCCGTCGGGCCGTCTCGGCGACACGATCGCTCGACCTTGGCCCCGCGCTCTTGGACGAGCCGAGGTGGAGAAGCGCGATCTTCTCGCAGCGTGGCGTGCGACCGCCAATGACGGCGAGGCGCGCTTCGATTTCTTCCAGCAGCACCAGACCGCGCTGCTCAAGCTGATCTCTGTCGACGCCTTCCTCGCCGCCGAGCGCACCTGACGGGGGCCATTCGCCGCGGAGCAGGGCTCAGTCAAACGCCCTCCAGAGTTGGCGCCAAGACAATTGACAGATCATAGCGTTCAGGGCATCGACCTCGGTTAGGTTGAGTTCCGGAAGGAACGCACGCACTGGGGGCCAAAATGAGTCAACAGACCACCCAGACCGGACTGACCCGGGTTCGCCAAAAAAGAAAGCAGTCGCGGTCCGCACCGCTTTGACCACCGCTATAGGAATAGGATGCCTTTGGTTTGGAATTGTCGGCGACGAAGATGACGCCGAGCTTGATTTTGAGCCCAAAACCCACCTGCAGAATATTAAGGAAGCTCTTGAGAGCGTGGATAATGTTTCCGATGTCGAGGTAGATGGGGATACCCGTTATTCTTCTTTCTCTTGGGCCGAGAATGATGATGAAGGTGGCGAGGCAATTCCTCTATTCACGGATGCATTCGTCAGCTTTAGTATTTTTCTGCCTGACCGCTTAAAGGAGAAGTACGGTGTCGGCCGCGGACTCGGGCCAGTCGACGTTGAGTATTTCCAGGTGCTCACTCTTTACGAGCGGGGTCTGCCTGTCACGTATGTCACTTACGATATAGAG
>JBKPSQ010000196.1:0-4774 GCA_046735075.1 Pseudomonadota bacterium | reverse complement strand
CGCTCTCCCCACGCCAGGCGCGGGCGACCAGAAGCAGAAGATTGGCGAGATCTGACGGCGTAGACCACAGTCCCGCCGCGGCATGCTCGGGACAGACGCGCCAACTACCAGGCAATTCTTTCCCGTCGCCGTAATGGCCTTTCGCTGCCACGGCGGCGAGATCAGGGGGCAGCGGCTGCGCGAAGGAGCTGTGCGCCATCTCCGCAGGCTTCAACACGAGTTGCTCCATGATTTCAGGAAACGGTGTGTGCAGCGTATCGATCATCAGCGCCTCAGCGATCTCATAGCCCCCGCCTGAATAGTGGTAGGCGCTGCCGGGAACCGCGATCACCGTTACGGGCGGGGAATTGGCGGGCGGCGTTCCGTCGAGAATCTGGATGAGGGTCGGGAGAGGCGCGCCGACCTCATAGCCAACGAAACCAGGAACGTCGATGGCGCCTGTCATGCTGAGGAGTCCCCGCAAGGTGACAGGATGGTCTCTTCCACGAGGTCAGACCGACATTCACATCGGCGTCGAGCGTGAGACGTTTCTGATCGACAAGGCGCATGGCGCCGACCGCGGCGACGAATTTCGACAGCGATGCCGCCTGAAACAGCGTGTGTGGAGTGATGCCTTCGCCATAGGCATGCGCGAAGACGATGCGGTCCTGATCGATCAGCGCGATGCTCGCCGCGGGGATGTTGAGGGCGGCCATCGCCTCCGCGAGCGAGGCTTGCTTCTCAGTGCCGTCGATCGTGACGGTCAAGCCACTCTCGATGTCGGAGGGCTCGGCCGAACTAGCTGGGACTGACGCGAAGAGATTTGCGGCGACAAAGATAGAAGCAGTTAGAACGCGGCAAGAGCTGGAAGACCGCCGTGTCCCGCTCATCATGTCCTGAGCCTTAACCTGCGTCGGCGATCTCGCCGGCGAGGGCCGCCAGTTCGCCCCGCACCCAGGCATGGCATTCGTCCCGGTCATAGCTCGAATGCCATAGCAACCTCACTGGAAAGGCAATGGTGCGGAACGGTTGATTGATACGCACCAGACCGAACTGCTTTTCGAGAATCTGCGCGAGCGAGGCGGGGAGCGTGATCAGCGCATCGCTGTTCAGCGCGAGCAGGAGGCCGACCAGCACCGAGGAAACACGCGATGAAACATTGCACGCAAGTTTTTCGGCAGCGAGTTCGCGATCGATGAGCTCGATAGCTGGGAGCGAGTTCACCTCGATGTGGTCCGCTGCGGCGAAGCGGTTGGCAATCTTGCGCCGTGTTAAGGGATGACCCTCGCGGGCGAGCGTGATCAGCTTGTCGTCGAACAGCTTGAGCACACGGATGTCGGGCGCCGGCACGGGCACGCTCTCGATGTCGATCACCAAATGGCAGCGTCCGTTGCGCAGCGCATCGATGTTGTCGTCGCGATGGAATGGCATCCAGTCGACGCGCACACTTGGGGCCTGCAGCTTGAGACGCTGACGAATCGGCTGCAGCAGAATGAGCTCGGCCCCTTCGCTCGCCGCTACCGAAAAGTCCCGCATTGCAAGCGATGGATCGAACGGCTTGCTTGGCCTGAGCAAGCTCTCCATGCCAGCCAAGATGACGTGCACCGTAGGGGCAAGCTCGACGGCCTTGGCAGTCGGCACGAGCTTTTGGCCGGCACGCACGAACAGTTCGTCGGCGAAGATTTCCCTAAGTTTGGCAAGGGCATGGCTGATTGCAGACGAGCTTCGCCCCAGCCTCTCGGCGGCGCGGGTGACGCTCGCATCGACGAGCAGCGCGTCGAGGGTCACCAGCAGATTGGCATCGACTTCCTTTAGGTGCATGGGCTTCAATAATTCTGCTGAAAAGAGTTCACTTCATGCATGTTATCGCCTGGGCTACGGTCTTGACAAGGCGACCGGCCGCCCAGCCCGGCGCCCGAGGCGTCCAAGCGAAAGCGCGGACGCTTCCTCATCTCAACCTTGCGGCGGCCCTGCGGTCGTAGGCCAACGGGCCGTCGCAATCGTCCTGTTCGCGAGCGCATTTGCTCGCCAAGACCGGGGAGGAGCCTCGGCAGAAGGGGTGCTGATGTTCGGACGATTTCCTACGGCCCGGCCCTTTGCCGCCGCTACTCTTTGTGTCGCTCTCGCCATAAGTCTTGCGGCTTCGCCTGTTTCGGCCGCCGATCCCGCGCCGAAGGATGTCCTGAAAATCTACGCCGACATCGCGCAAGCGGGTTACACCGACTCGCTGGATACCGCGCGCACGCTCAAGCTCGCGGTCGATAGCTTTCTCGCCAAGCCGACCGAGGACAATCTGCGCGGCGCGCGCGCAGCCTGGATTGCCGCTCGCATTCCCTACATGCAGACCGAGGCCTATCGCTTTGGCAACGCGATCGTCGACGATTGGGAGGGCAGGGTGAATTCCTGGCCTCTCGATGAGGGACTGATCGACTACGTGTCTTCTTCTTATGGCACCGAGTCGGCGGAGAACGCGCTCTATACCGCCGATGTTATCGCCAACAAGACTCTCGTCATTGGCGGGAAGAAGCTCGACGCCTCTAAGATCACCAAGGAGCTCCTGGCGGATCATCTTCAAGAAGCGGGTGGCGTCGAAGCCAACGTCGCCACCGGTTATCACGCCGTCGAGTTTCTGCTGTGGGGCCAGGATCTCAACGGCACCGGTCCGGGCAACGGCAACCGGCTGGCGACTGACTACGATCTCAAGAAGTGCACCCACGGCAATTGCGATCGGCGCGCGGCCTATCTCCGGACCGTCACGGACCTGCTCGTCGATGACCTCGCCTGGATGGCGGCGCAATGGGCACCCAGCGGCGAGGCGCGCAAGCGTCTCATCGAGGGCAGCGACGACGCGGGGCTTACTGCGATAATGACCGGTCTTGGCAGCCTCTCCTACGGCGAGCTAGCCGGCGAGCGCATGAAGCTCGGTCTCATGATCCACGATCCCGAGGAGGAGCATGATTGCTTCTCGGACAACACACACGCCTCGCACTTCTTCGACGCGCTCGGCATCCGCAATGTCTATCTCGGCACCTATCGCCGCGCCGACAGGTCGATCGTGACCGGGCCGAGCATCTCCGACCTGGTGAGGGCGAAGTCGCCCGAGGTCGATGCCGAGGTGAGAGCCAAGCTTGACGCCACCATGAACGCGATGAATGCGCTTTATCTCCGTGCGCTCACGACCGAGTCCTATGACCAGATGATCGGCGAGGGCAACGACGAGGGCAACGCCGTGGTGCAGCATGCGGTCGATGCTTTGCTCGACCAGACGAAATCGCTCGAGCGCGCGGTGGCGGCGCTCGATCTCCAGTCCATCAAGTTCGAGGGCTCGGACAGCCTCGACAATCCAGACAAGGTTCAAGAGGAGAGCAAAGCCGCGAGCGATGGAGGAAGCGAGGCACATTGACGAGGACGCTCAAGGCAGCATACGTTATAACATAACAACACTCGATCGGACTGAGACTGAAAAGCCGGGGGGCTTAACATCATGATTGGCAGGCGGAATTCGCCCGAGGGCGGGGCAAGACGAAGATTCTCAAGCAGCCGCGCTGGCGGGCGCAATCCGGTTTGGGGCGTCTCTATCCTGCGGGCCATCGGCCTTCTCGCGATCATCGCTTCGATTTGGTCGTCACCCACGTCGGCGCGCGCCGATTGCGAGGTCACCGATACCGGCATCCCCGACGAGGTGGCGTTCAAGCTCGATCCGTTCGGCGTGCGCAAGGGCCTTGCCCAGAAGGGCATTCAGCTGAGCGGCACCTATTACGGAGAGTCGTTCGGCAACTGGGGCGGATTCAAGCAAGGTGTCGCCTATGACGGCGTGCTCGATATGAATCTCGACATCGACATGAAGAAGCTCGGCTTTTGGAAGGGCCTCTGCTTCCACATAAATGCCTTCCAGGTCCACGGTCACAGCATTACCGCCGACAATATCGGCGCGCTCATGCCGGTCTCCAATCTAGAGGCAACCCGCGCCACCCGTCTCGATGAGATGTATCTCGAGCAGCATCTCTTCAACGATAAGCTCGCCGTCAAAGTCGGGCAGCTTGCCGCTGACACCGAATTCATCCTGAGCGAGGGCGGCGGCTGGTTCCTCAATGGCACGTGGGGATGGCCGTCTATTGCCGCGGCAGACTTGCCGAGCGGGGGTCCGGCCTATCCGCTGGCAACGCCGGGCGTCCGTGTCGCCATCACGCCCAACGACAAGGCGACCCTGTTGATCGGCGTCTATAACGGCGATCCTTCGCACCCGTGCTCGAGCGACGATCCGCAAATCTGCAACAATGACGGCCTCGACTTTGAGCTCGACTCGCCGGCACTGCTAATGGTCGAAGGCGCCTACAAGTACAATCAGGACCGCCTCGCCGGCACCATCAAGATCGGCGGCTGGAATCACTTCGGCACCTTCGAGGATCAGCGCTTCGTTTCGGGCGGCGCGCTGATCGCGGTGACCGGCGGTCCTGGCAGGCCGATCGACAATGATTGGGGCCTCTACGGTATCGTAGACCAACTCATCTGGCGTGTGCCCGGCAGCGAGGATCCGAAGGGCGTCGGCGTCTTTGCCCGCGTGATCGGTGCGCCACAAGACCAGAACCTGATCGACATCTATTTCGACGGCGGCATCACCTTCACCGGCATGATCCCCGGGCGTCCCGACGACGGCCTCGCTATCGGGTTTGCCTATACCGGCATCTCCGATCAGGTGCATGCCTTCGACGTCGATTCAGGCCTATCGGTGGCCCGAAATTACGAGTCCCTGATCGAGGTTTGCTATACCTACCAGATCAAGGCCGGCTGGACG
>JBKPSQ010000195.1:0-18930 GCA_046735075.1 Pseudomonadota bacterium | reverse complement strand
CCCGAGCAGACCCGGTTGCTGCGGGAGGAAGGCAAGCGCGTCCATGTGTTCTGGCTTTCGGGCTTCATCTTTTTCGGATCGTCAAATGGGCTGTTCGAGCGCATCAAGCGAGTCATCGAGGGCCAGCAGGGGAAACCAGTCGATTACGTCGTGCTCGACTTCGGCTCGGTCCCAGGACTCGACACCTCGGCGGTGCTAAGCCTCGTTAAGCTGCGCAATTACTGCGAGGAAAATGGCGTCACGCTCGGTTTCTCGGGCTTGAGCGAGGCGATGCAGCTGAGCTTCGAGAAGGCCGGCTTCTTCGGCAGCACGCGGCCGCACCAACTATTCAAGAGCCGTAACGAAGCGATTGAATGGTGTGAGGACATGCTGCTCATGCACCATGAGGTGGGCGAGGCCTCGACCTATACCTTCGAGAGCTGGCTGCAAGAAGAATTCGGCGGCGAGATTCCTTTCGATCGCATCGCCTCTTATATGGAGCGTAGTGAGTTACAGAAGGGCGAGTATCTGTTCCGGCAGGGCGAGCCTTCCGATTCCATCGTGCTTCAAGCCTCTGGCTGCGTGGCAATCACCATCATCGACGAAGAAGGCCGGCAGATCAGGCTCCGGCGCATGCTCGGGCATACGATTGTGGGCGAGATGGGCTTTTACCGCGGCATGCCGCGCACCGCGCACGTCATTGCCGAGGGACCGACTGTCGTCTACCGGCTGACGCGTGAGGCATTCGACAAGATGCAAGAGCAAGATCCCGCCGCGGCCGGCGCCTTCAATCAGCTGATCATCAGGCTTCTGTCGGACCGACTCGAATTCGCCAATCGCGAAATCTCGGCCCTGCTCTGATCCTCTCGACCGGTCAGGCTACGGCGACGAGCACTGCGACGATAACGAGGTAAGTCAAGCCATGCACTAACTGGTCGGTGCCGAGTGCACACCAGAACCCGCGGTCAGTCGTAGTCCAACCATTGCGTTGCATGACCTGCTCCTTCGCCCAATCGACGTGGTAGTGCACGGCGAACTCGGCGAGCGTGATGCCGAGCACGAGCAAGAGTGAGCTCGGCACCAGAATGAGATAGACGAATGGCGTGAGCGCGGCGTGGATGCCGGCATGGAGAACGCCGCCTGGGTGGCCGTAAGTGCCCTTGTTCAAATACTGATATGGCGTCTGCAGATAGAAATCGGCGACGGCATGCTTGAACATCAAGACCGCGATAGCGGCGAGGGTGAGGATCGCGAGTTTTGGCATGTGTCCTATTTCGATAGGGCTTCGGTTGTTCCGTCCCAATTAGGCGGCGGAGGGTTGACGCGGAAATAGGCAATGCGTTCGCGATAGAGAAGATAGAGCCTCTCGAGATGCGAGCTGTTCAACGCCTCGCATTCGTGGCTCAAGGCCTCCGCGGCGCTCCAATCTCGCGCGCGGAAGCGGGCGAGGAATTCGCCGTGGTGGGCGGCGAGGTCGATAAACTCCTTGCTCTGTTTGATGGCATTATCGCCGAGCAGCGCGAAGATGCGTGTCGCTTCGCTCTTGCCCTTTACCTTGAGAAGGTCGAGCTCGAGGAAGGCGAAGTCGGGCGCCCGCGCGGTCGTGCTCTCGCCCACCACCGTGCCAACGTCATAAGTCTTGGACTGCCCTTCGAGCCGTGAGGCGACGTTGACGTTGTCGCCGATCACCGAATAGTCGAAGCGAGTCTCGGAGCCGAGATTGCCGACGCAGCAGACGCCGGTGTTGAGCCCGATGCCGAGCTTGACCGGCTTGAATGGCCTGCCCTTCGCCTCGGCTTCCTCCTTCCAGCGCTCATTCAAGCCTTCCATCTCACGCATGATCCGTAGCGCCGCATTGCAGGCATGACTTGCATGCGCCTTGTCATCGAGCGGTGCATTCCAGAAAGCCATCACAGCATCGCCCATGAACTTGTCGATGGTGCCTTGCTCCTCGAGGATAATGTTGCTCAAGGGGGTAAACAGGCTGTTCAAGAAATGCGTGAGCTCCTCGGCGTCGAGACCTTCCGAGATCGTGGCGAAGCCGCGCACATCACTGAACAGAAGCGTCATGTCGCGGGTCTCTCCACCGAGCTTTAGCCGCGAAGGATCGTCGGCAAGCCGCTCGACCAAAGCTGGCGCCATATAGTGTGAGAAAGCATGGCGTACCTGATTTCGCTCGCGCTCGGTGCGAAGGAACATGAACAGCGTTCCGGCGAGGTAAATCGCGGCGAGCGCCACTGCGGGATAGATCGGATCGACGAGCCAACCAAAGGCACTGAAGGCATACCAGGAAACGCCGATCACAGCGGCGATTGCGAGGCCGCCAAGCACGGCGCTGCCCGCGGCGCCGAGGCGATAAATGAGGAACGCGATGAGGGTCCCGATCGCGAGGATGTAGAACAGCTCCGCTGGCGTTGCGAAATCGGGTCGCTGCAGGAAGGCGCCGTCGAGGATCTGCTCCATCGCTTGGGCGTGCAGCTCGACCCCAGGCACCGAGGCCTCAAGCGGCGTCGCGCGAAGATCGAGCAGACCTGCTGCACTTGTGCCGATCAGGAGAATGCGGCCTTCAATCTCGTCCTTACCGATCTGGCCATTCAGCACCTTATAGGCGGATAAATAGCGTCCCTTGGCCTGGGGCGTGAATCTGATCCACATCTGACCGTTCGCCTCGGTCGGAATCTCGAAGTCGCCGACCTTGATGCCGACAATGCCGGTCTTCGCGCCGAAGGATTTCTCGCCGCTCGCGCCCGAGCTCTTTACGAAATAGCTGCTTGCTCCTTGCGCGAGACGTAGCAGATCGGCGGCCAAGGATGGATAGAGCTTGTCGCCGATCCGCACCAACATGGGCATGCGGCGGATGATCTGATCGTGCTCGGGAATCCAGTTGAGTGAGCCTGCGCCTTTAGCTTCGGCCTGCAACTCCTTCAGACTTGCGGCAGCGCCGGGATAATAAGGGGCGAACAGCCTGGGATCATCGCCGCCAAAACTGATGCCAGCTTTGGTCTCGGGAACGGTGGTCGCTTGTGGCGAGGCGATGAACCCGAGCGCCACGGTGCCCTTGCCAATCGCCTCGGCGAATACCTGATCGTTTGAGGGAAGCTTCTCGACTTCCTGTCTGAGGCTCGCTAAGGCCTCAGACTGCGGCCAGAAATGCAGCGCATTGGCAGGCGACATGCGGTCTGGTTCGGGAAAGACCATGTCGATGCCGATTGCCGCCGCGCCATTCGCGGTGAGCTTATCAACGAGATCTGCAAGAATAGTGCGCGGCCAAGGCCATTGGCCTACCTCCTTCAAGGACTCCTCATCGATATCGATGATGCGGACCGGCAGATCAGGATTGAAGGCTCGCGGACTGAGTCGCTGATAGGCGTCGAACACGAGCGAACGCAGCCTCGCGACGGGGCTGGGATCCCAGACGCGCAAGGCAAGTGACGCGACGATCACCGCCCCGACAATGAAAGCGTAGAGGAAGCGTGGTCCCATCCCGTTCACAATGAAAGGCGCGCCCGGGCGGCGCAAAACGCCAGGACCCTAACCAATGGCGCTAACCCGCTCCAGTGTCATCTTTGCGGGTGTTCGGCCGCGTTTGCGCTGCTTGCGGATTGAACGGCAAAGCGGAATGAACTAGGAAGCTCCGACCGGGCACCCAACATCTTCAAAGGCACATTTCGTGAACATCTGCATGATCGGGGCGGGCTATGTCGGCCTGGTCTCCGCCGCTTGTTTTTCTGAGTTCGGCTGGAACGTCACCTGCACCGATAAGGACGCCGAGCGCATCGAGCAATTGCGCCGCGGGTCAGTGCCGATCTACGAGCCGCGGCTCGAGGAGCTGCTCGACCGCAATCTGCGCAATGGACGCATCAGCTTTTCGACTGAGTTGGCGCCGGCTGTGGGCGAGGCCGATCTCGTCTTTCTCGCCGTCGGTACGCCAATGCGGCGAGGCGACGGTCATGCCGACCTTTCTTTCGTGTTCAAGGCTGTCGAGGAGCTTGCGCCGCATCTCCATGGCTTCACCGTAATCGCCACCAAATCGACCGTGCCGGTTGGGACCAGCCGCGAGATCGAACGGCGTCTGAAGCAGCTTCGGCCCGACGCCGATTTCGCCGTTTGCTCCAACCCCGAATTCCTGCGCGAGGGCTCCGCCATCTACGACTTTACCCACCCCGACCGCGTGCTGGTCGGCTGCGATGAAGAGCGCGCACAGGCGCTCATGGAGCGCCTTTACAAGCCGCTCGCCTTGCGAAACGCGCCGGTGATGTTCGTAAGCCGAGAATCTGCCGAGCTCGCCAAATATACCGCGAATGCCTTCCTCGCCATGAAGATCAGTTTCATCAACGAGATCGCAGATTTGTGCGAAGCAGTCGGCGCCGATGTCCAGGAGGTCGCTACAGCGATCGGCGCGGACGGGCGCATCGGCAATAAGTTTCTGCATCCGGGACCGGGTTATGGAGGTTCATGCTTTCCGAAGGATGTGGCAGCGCTGATCCGCACGGCGCGCGAAGCGCGCTCGCCGCTATCCCTCATCGAGCAGGTGCAGACGGTCAACTCCGAGCGCAAGATCGCCATGGCTGGGCGCGTGGAGCGGGCGGCTGGGGGCTCGCTCAAAGGCAAGACAGTCGCTGTGCTTGGCGTTGCCTTTAAGCCGGACACCGATGACGTGCGGGAGGCGCCGAGCCTCACGCTCATTCCGATATTGCAGGAGCGTGGCGCGATGGTCAGGGCTTACGATCCGCACGGGCAGGAAAATGCCGAGCCACTTCTCCCCGGCGTCGCCTGGTGCACAAGCGCGGTGGAGGCTGTTGCAGGGGCGGACGTCACGGTCGTCGTGACCGAATGGAACGAGTTTCGCGCGCTTGATCTCGACAAGATCAAGGCTGCGATGCGCGGCGACGTGTTGGTCGACTTGCGCAACATCTACCTGCCGGCGCAAGCGAGCGCGGCAGGCTTCGCCTACGCCGGCATAGGCCGCTAAAACTTAGCGCTGTCCAGGCCAATTGGTCTGAGGGAAGAGCCGTTGCAGCTCTTGCTGCTCCTCGCCTCCGCCGCCACCCCCATGGTGAACTCTCGGTCCGGGAGCGGGACGCGCCGCGGCACGTGGTTGATAGGGACGCGGCGTCGCGGCCTTTTTATAGGTTTTCACCGGCGGCTTCGCAGCCTGATATTTTTGCGGCTTACCCTTGCGCGGCACGGCCGCCTGCACCGCGCAGTGCGGGCCCTTCCACTCCTTCAGCGTATCGAGCGTCGCTTGCTCAGGCTCATCGACCGGCAGATCGAGCTTGGCGAGCGTATTGAACTTCTCGAGAGCGTCTTGCGCTGGCTCGCCCCACGAGCCATTGACCGGCCCCCGATAGCAGTCGAGGCCCTTGAGCTCTGAGACGATGTCCTCGGCGAGTTCCGCGCGCGCCGCGCCTTCGGGCAGGGGCGGGGCAGGGGGCACGCCCGTCTCAGGCGCTTTGCCGGTCTCGGCGTTCGTGTCGGCAACTGCGAGCTTGGCGTTGGGGGCAGCGGCTACTGTGGCATCAGACTTGGTGTTGCTGGCAGGCTCGACCGCAATCTCGCGCTTAGCGGGAGGAGCGGGCGCTTCATCGTCTGTTTTCGCCGCGAGTTGGCTCGCGGTCTTGGTCTCTGCGGCAAGCTTCTGCTGAAGGATCTCGAGTTGCTCCTGCTGAGCGGCGAGCTTCGCGCCTTGGTCGGCTTGCAGCCGGTCGATTTCCTTGTGGAGAGCAGCGATCTGCGCGGCGGTCTCGGCGGTCTGATCGGCAACGGTGGGCGGCGCTGCGGGCTTGAAGAAGAATTGCCCGGTCAAAGACGAGTTTTCCCAGGGCACCTGCTTGCCGTCGGTCGCTTTGAGCACATCGTTGCGAACCTCGATCATCACGTCATTGATGCTTATTCCCTCATTCGAGATGTGGCGCAGCAGCGCTCCGGTGAAGGGACTGTTACGGCCCTCGCCATCGAGCGCGACGTTCCCCGGCTGCGTCGAGAAGGCAATCATCATGCCGACGGCTTTTTCGATGCGCGCAAGGCCGCGGCCAATCTCGAGCGAGCGGCTGCCGGCGGCCAGAACGGAAGCGAGGGGGTTGTCGCGGCAAGCATCGAGGAAGACCACCGAAATGCGGCTGTTGCGCTCGAGCTGCTTCAGCACGAGGTTGAGTTCGACCGCCTCGAAATCGAGATCGGTGTCGGATTGGAGCTTGGCGTCGACGGGAGCCAGGAAGTTCTTGCCGTCAACCTGGAGGCCGTGGCCGGCATAGAAGAAAAGACCGACATCAGCGCCGGCGAGCTTGGCGGCGAAGGCCCTGATGCGCTGCTCCATCTCGTCCTTGGTGAGGTCCGTGCCGTCAATCACATCGAAGTGTAGCGCGCGAAGCGCGGCTGCCATGTCGCTCGCATCGTTGCTGGGATTTTTCAGCGCGGCAGTGTGCTGGTAGGCGGAATTGCCGATCACCAGTGCCACGCGCTTCTCGGCGGCTGCAGGGTTGAAAGCGCCTAGGAGGAAGATAACAGCAGTGAGAAACGCGGCGAGGCACTTGAGCACGGAGGCTCCTCCATCCACTCGGGACCTTGGCGCTCTCACTTAGCGAGAGCGGGATGAACTTCGGCTGAATGGACCGCGTCGGAAGCCGAAGGCTCAAACCCCATTGAGGTGACCGAATCTATCCTGCGACAGCCTGGGCAACAACAGGCTTAGGCCTAGGCGGATACCGGCTCGCTGCGCCGGAAGGGAGCCGCCACCAGCCGCCCCGATTTCAGCGTTGCCGTGGCCATAGGTCCGAATCGCCGCAAGTGCCGCTTAAGCCTGCGTCGGTAGGCGTAGTAATTGGCCTCGAGCCGGTGCCGGTCGCTTTTCACAAAAGAGCCTTCCGTCATGCTCGCGTGGCCTTGGCGCTTTAGCTCTTTGAACCAGTCGGCACGCTCGTGCCGCTCGGCCATGGAGATCAGGTAGCTCGCCACGAGCTTCGATTGATCGTCGGCCAGTCGCCAGATCGAGCCGTTGGCCTGGATCAGACCGACGGCGAACAGATCGTCAAGCTCGGGATGAAAGACGTTGAGATAGAAAAGCGGTTGTTGGTCGGATCCGAACAGCAAGCCCTCATCGAGGAACGGGATCGAGATCTCATAGCCCGTGGCAAATATGACAAGATCGGCTTCGACCTCGCTGCCATCGCTGAAGCGGACTTTGTTACCGGAAAATTCGGTGAGCTCGGGCTTGACTCCGATACGGCCGTGACCAGCGAGCTGCGGCAGCACCGTGCTCATGGTGGGATGCGTGTCCCCGATGCGATGCTCTGGCTCGGGCAAGCCGTAGCGCTCGTTCTTGCCGACCATCAGCCGGTGCCAATGCGTGTAGAGTCTGTTGCGAAAGCCCGACGGTATCGGGAATTTCTCGCAGAAATTGATGATGCCATCCATCGGCCGGCCGAACAGGAATTTCGGCACGAAATAGGTGCCGCGCCGCATGCTGAGATAGATCCTTCGCGCCACGCTCGTGGCATCGACCGCGATATCGCAGCCGGAATTGCCTGAGCCCACCACCACGACGCGCTTGTCTGCGAGCTGCTTCACGCTGCGATAGTCGCGCGAGTGCATGATCTCGCCGGTGAAGGTGCCTGGGATATTCGGCATGCGTGGTACGTGATGGTGGCCATTGGCGATGACGAGCGCGCGGTAGAAGCGAGGGCGCGCTTCGCCCGCGACCTTCACGCGCCAGCCGTCCTTTACGTGTTCGGCGCGCTCCACGGTTGCGTTCAGCTCGATCTTGTCGAGGATACCGAAATTCATCGCGTAGGCGCGGAGATAGGCGAGCGTCTCGCGATGCGAGGGATAGGTCGGATATTCGTCGGGCATGGGATAATCGTCGAAGCCCGTATATTTGCGCGACGAGACGAGATAGGTCGTGTCGTAGACCACGCCAGTGTTGGTCGTCTCGTTCCACAGGCCACCGATATCCCCCTCTCGTTCGAGACAGTCGAAGGGGATGCCCCGCTCGCTGAAGGTCTTGGCGGCAGCGAGCCCGGACGAGCCTGCGCCGATAATACAGACCTTGTCGGTGTTGCTCTTCACATCCATGCGTCTCGCACCCTTTTACCCGGACTCCCCGTAGCGCCGCCAAGCTAAGCTATCGGTCAGTTCACCACAGTGTTAATCCCCGCCGGGGAACGCCGTGAGATAATATGGCGTTCATGGTTCAGACACACAAACAGCTTTGGCCCCGACCGCGATGAGCATAGTCTTTGCAAGGAAGGCGACTCATGGCGGACCGTCGATCATGCATCTTCGGGTCCTAGCAGCGGCAGCTATCGCAGGTCTCGGGCTGTTTTGCGGCGGCGCGAAAGCAACCAGATTAACCTACCCGACGGCGAACAATCCCTATTGCGACGTGACGACCTATGCGCTTCGCGAAGTGCCGGAGCAGGGAATGTCGACCCTCGATTCGAACGGCAAGCCAGTGATCGTCGTGAGTAGCGTGGCGCTCCGCGACAAGCCCGCCTATGGTCGATTCCTCATGGCGCATGAGTGCTGCCATCATTCGCTCGGTCATGTGCGGCTCTATCATGAAGAATTCGGCCATCTCGGGCCGCAGCCTTTCTTTTATATCGCGCCGCAGCTCAAGCAGATGGAGCTCGACGCCGATTGTTGTGCGGTAAAGATGCTGAAGGCCAAGAACGAGACCGACGCCATCGACGCCGCGCATCAGACCATGGCGGATTTCGGCACTCAGCCAACCGGCGCCTACTATCCGACCGGGATCGAGCGGGCCGCGAACATCGATAAATGCGCGCAAGAGTGACGCGTCCATAGCGGCGACGCGGGCTGGCGGCCGCGGCCTCTGATCTCCATATCCTCGTCGCCGGCCTCGCACCACGTGGCGTTGCGCGCCGTGCTATGGTGAGATCCTGATAACGCTGGAGGCTGCCGGTGAGCAGCGGGACAATCGGAATCACAGTTAAGCGTGCCGTGTGGCGCCTTGCGTCGATTGCTGCTTGCGCCATTCTTGTTGCCGCGCTCGGCGTTGCCGGCATGGGCAACGCCCGATCGGCGGGCTCGCTGCGCGTCTGCTCCGACCCGGACAACATGCCCTTCTCCAATGACAAGGGCGAGGGCTTCGAGAACAAGCTCGCCGAGCTTATCGCCTCGAAGCTTGGGGCCGAGCTTACCTATAGCTGGTTCTCGGAATCGACGGGCTACGTCCCCAACACCATGGGACATGACGCTTGCGACCTCGTCATGGGCTATGCCCAGGGCACCGGCCTGATCGACGACACCAATCCCTATTACTACACGTCCTACGTGCTCATTCATCGCCAAGACGATCAGTCGCTCGCAGGCGTGGACCGCTTATCGGACTCGCGCCTCAAGGGTAAGCGCATCGGCCTTTTCGCTCGAACGCCGCCGGCGAGCATCCTCCCCATGTACGGTCTGGGAGCTAACGCCAAGCAGTTCGAGGTCAACGCCGACGAGAGCGCTTCGAAGGCGGCGCAGAAAATGATCGCGGAAATCGCCTCAGGCGAGCTCGACGTCGGTATCCTGTGGGGGCCGGTCGGCGGTTATTACGCCGAGCAATCCTCCGTGCCGCTCAAGCTCGTTCCCCTTGTCAAAGAAAAAGCCGGACCAAGCACGATCTACGGGATCACCATGGGCGTGCGCCCTAACGAGCCGCAATGGAAGCACACGATCAACAAGCTGCTGGCGGAGAACCGCCCCGGTATCTACGCGATCCTCGAGGGCTATAACGTCCCTGTGCTGGACGAGAACGGCAACTTGATCACAGCGGCAGCGGCCGAGCGCTGAGCCACCTTACATCTTGCACTTGCTCTCGGGCTGATCGATTCCGATCGTATCCATCTCGACCTCCGGGTGGCTCGCATGCGGGAAGCCTCGCTGCGGCGACATGGAGACCGGGACCTTGTCGGTGGCGATCAGGATTGGTTGCCTGAACTGTCCATCCCAGGCGCGGTATTGCTGCTTCACGCCCTTGAAGGGAGCAAGCTGGAGCTCGGGCCCGTGGATGAAGGCGGCGACCGTGGCGAAGTCGGAGCCGCTGTTTCTGGTCACCGCCTCGCCGATGGTACGCGTTGCCACATAGGCCTGATAGTCGATGGGCAGCATCAGGCGCTTGTAGTCCTTCTGGAAATGATTGTTAGCCTGGGTCGCGCCCCATTTCTCGTGGCCAGGGCTCCAGGTGGTGGCCGTCAGTCCTGTGGTGCCGGCAACGGGGCGCGGGTCGGCTCCGCCACGATACGGCATATAGGGCCCGAACAACTGATCCTCGTCGGCCACGACGATGACCTGATAGTCGGGATTGGCGGCGAATGCCTCATCGGCGCTCGCTTGCTTGCCGGGCGGGATGGTGCCGACGTCGTCGCGCCTGCCGCCTGAGATGTCCTTATATTCCCGGTCATCGACGATGGTGGCGCCGAACCGACTCGCGGCGCGTCTGATGGCGTCGGCATAAGCAAGATCGCCAGGCGTCGAGCCGTGCACCAAGAGCCACTTCGTCCATTTCTGCACTACGAGATATTGGGCTAGCGCATCGGCCAGCATGTAGCGGTCAGGCACCACATGCATGATGTTGGCGCGGCAATCTTCCTGCCGGAGCGTCACATCTTGGGCTCGGATGTTGAAGAGCAGAATATCCTTGTCTTTGGCGAAGTCCGACAACTTGAGCAACGTATCGGCGGAGCCGTCGACAATGATGAAGTGGTGGCCGCTAGCATAAAGCTTTTGTAGCGCCTCGACGGCCTTGTCCGGGGAAGCGACGGCGCTGACGTCGAGGCTATAGATCTCGCCGGTGAACTGGCCCCCGGCATTGTTCTCGTCGATTGCCATCTTGGCGCCCGAGACGCCAGCATCGAGCGGCTCGACGTCCACGCGCGATGCAGGCCGGGGCCTGTCACCCACCTCACGGATGTAGCCGATCGGCAACGGATTTCGCGGCGCAGGAGACTGCGGAATTTCGACGCTGATGCCACCCTCTGGCTTCTTATCAGCGGCGGGCGCCTGAGCCTCTGGCGCGCCTGGCTGTGCTGCCGGAGCTGGAGTCTCATCGCCCGCACGTGCTTGAGGGCCCGGCAGTATTAGTGAGGTCAGCAGAAACACAAGGCTTGCGGTGCAGGCATAAAGGCTGGCCTGCCCGAAAACGCGGCAGGAGGTGACAGTCGAAAGCTGCATGGTGACGGGACCGAATGGCGCGATTGATCGCGCGCGTTGATGGTTATTCGAACCCAAACTCGATCGCTGGCGGGGTTCGCTAAAGCCAGCAGGACGTTTCCAACCCCATGGTAGCGATAAAGAAATAGGCATTGCAAGGTGGAAACCTGGCCGGGAAAACTTGGCAACGGAGCCGCCGTGAGGCGAGGGGGCAACGGGTTAAAAAGGCCACGTCGCCGGCACGTGTGGCGCTCGATGATTGTGGAAATCCTCACCGTGGGCTTACGCAATGCCGCCGGCTGTGGTTACGCTCGCATCCATGGGATTCTCGGCAGGCGCGGCCTTACGCTTCGGGTGGGAGACATTCAAGCGGCGGCCGTGGTTTTTTGTCGGCTCTACGCTCCTCATCATGGTCGTTTCTGGGGTGATCGACGCCTTTAGCCGCGGCATCGATGCGGCAATTTCGGGCTCGGCAGAGGAGCCTACGCTCGTTGGAAGCTTGATCAGCTTAGCGGCCGGCACGCTGATCAATATGGGCGCTACCGCCTTCTATCTTGGCGCGCACGACAATCCCGACGGGGTCGATCTTTCCGCCTTGTGGCACCCGCGTCCATTCTTGAAATTCCTCGGCGCCTCGATCCTGCTGATGCTCGCGATCGCTGCCGGCTTCATCCTGCTGATTGTCCCCGGCATCATCTTTGCGCTGATGTTCATGTTCACGACTTTCATCGTGATCGACCGTGAATTCGGGCCGATCGACGCGATGAAAGAGAGCCGCCGCATCACCCATGGATACAAGTGGAAGCTGCTCGGCTTATCGCTGCTCCTCGTGCTGATAAACCTGCTCGGCCTCGCAGCCCTGGTCGTGGGATTGCTGGTCTCGATCCCGGTGTCGTCGCTCGCCTTCGCCCACGCCTATCGTCTGCTGGGTGGGAGAGCGGAACCGCGCCCGGTTGACGCCGCTCTCGCCGCTTAAATCCACGAAGTGCTTTTTGATTATTCGGCAGGAACGAGCGGACGCGTCTCGCTCTTGGCGACCTCGGCGGCGTTACGCGGATTGCGATAGATAAAGGATTTAGGCGGCATGGCTGCTTCCTCGCGCGCAAGCCGCACCATCTCCCCGTGATAGGGCGAGAGTGCGCAGGCCGGGTCGGTGTTGCGTGGGTCGCCGGTGATCGCCATGGCCTGGCAGCGGCAGCCGCCGAAATCGATCTCGCGGAAGGCGCAAGAGCGGCAGGGCTCCTTCATCCAAGATGTGCCGCGGAAGGCATTGAAGGCGTCGGAGTTAAGCCAGATGTCGAGCAGCCGCCGATCCTGCACATTATCGAAATGCAAGGTCTTGATGGTCTCGGCGGCGTGGCAGGGCAGTACCTTGCCGGCAGGGGTGATGTTCATGAAACCTTTGGCCCAGCCGCCCATGCAGGGCTTCGGCCGCTTCGCGTAATAATCCGGAACGACCATGTCGATGGTGAGAACACCTTTGAGGCGCTCGCGCTCGCGCTCGACCAGCTCGATCGACTGAATGGTCTGATCGTAGGTGGGGATCAGCGCAGCACGGTTGAGGTAAGCCCAGCCGTAATATTGCACATGCGCGATCTCGAGACGCTGCGCGCCGAGCTTCACGGCAAGCTCAATATACCGGCCGACATTGTGGATGTTCTGGCGGTGGATCGGAGCATTGACGGTGAGCGGCAGGCCAAGCTCGGTCACCCAGCGGGCGACATCGAGCTTCTTCTGCGTGGCGCCAGGATAGGCGCCGATCCTCTCCGCGTTCTCGGCGTCGACATCCTGGAACGAGATCTGCACGTGGTCGAGCCCGCGCGCCTTGAGATCTTCGAGCCGCGGGCGGTTCAGAGTCACAGCGGCAGTAATCAGGTTCGAGTAAAGGCCGGCCTCGGACGCCGCGGAGACGATTTGTTCCAGGTCTTTGCGCGCGGTGGGCTCGCCGCCCGACAGGTGCACCTGCAAGATGCCCATCTCGCCGGCCTGGCGCATCACCGAGACCCACATCTCGGTGGAAAGCTCCTTGTTGACGCGCTCTAGCTCGATGGGATTCGAGCAATAGCTGCATTGCAGCGGGCAGCGATGGGTCAGCTCGGCGAGCAGGCCGACGGGCGCCCGCGCGCACAGCGCCGCAGTCGCATCCTTGCTGCCGACCACGCCCTCGGTCGGCTCATCGTCGATGGCGAGCGTCTGGCAATGTCCGTTTCCCTTAAGCTCCTCGCTCATCCCTTTATGTATCCCTTGTCGGCGAGGCCCTGGAGCAGCTCGATCACGTCGGTGCTGATGATGTCCTTCGGTGCCGAATATTCCTTGGCCAAGGCCTCGACAATTTCCTCCACGGTTCGTTTGCCGTCGCAGAGCTTGAGCACCGCGACGGCGGTTTGGTCGGGCGTCAGAACGCGTTCCGGCGCCAGTAAAATCCAACGGCCTCGCCCCGCGTCGTGGCGGAGCTTGAGATAGGCCGGTAAGTGTGGCCGCGTCTCCGGACTGACCACGAGCCGTCCGGGCGACGCGGTTTCATCGCTCATGCCTTACCCGGCACAAAGGCGCCGGGCGGGATCAACCCGGGCTCGACATAGGCATAGTGGAGCGCATCGAGCTGCGCCCACAGCACATTGCATTTGAAACGCAAGGCATCGAGTGCGGCGCTCTGTGCCTCCGGTGTACGCGCGTTGCGTTTCACATAGTCCAAAGCAAAATTCGCGTCGTCTGGCGCTTGCGTGAGGCGGCGTTTGAAATAGGCCATCACCTTGTCGCTGATGAAATCGTAGTTCTCGAGCATGCCCGAGATGCGTTCCTTGTGGATCTTGGGCGCGAACAGCTCGGTGAGCGACGAGGCGACCGCCTCGACCAGCGTCTTCTCCCGCACGAAATTGACATAGGCCTCGACGGCAAAAACTGTTTCGGGCAGGGCGCCCTTTCTGGAGATGACATACTCCCGGTCGAGCCCAAGCCCATCGGTCAGCACGAGCCAGCGGTCAATCCCGCCTTCCTCCCCCCCATAACCGTCGTGATCCATGATGCGATGGATCCAGTCGCGCCTGAGCTGGCGGTCATGACAGCGGCTCATCAAGGCCGCGTCCTTGCGCGGGACAGCCGACTGGTAGCAGTAGCGGTTGAGCGCCCAGGCCTGTACCTGGCCCTTGTTCAGCTTTCCCCCGTGCAGCAATTTATGGAAGGGATGTTTGTCGTGGTAGCGCTCGGCGCCGATGGCGCGAAGCTCCTGCTCCAGCTCTTCGGGACTCATGATCTTGGTCACGGCATTGCCTCCCGCGTTGCCCAGTGCTTGCCGTAGGAACCCGCGTAGCGGTTACTCGAAGCGACCGCCTCGATGCACGTTGATGACCGGCAACATCTCAAAATTACCAGCCACTGCTCCGAACATATTTCGACACGTCTAATGTAGGAAGGCCAAATGAGACGTGCATGATCCGTTCATGAACGCGGCGTGGATGCCACATTAAGGAAATCTGAACGGGAGCTTTTGCCGCCCGGCTGCCTTCCGCTAAGGGACTTGCGCTGCTGATAAACGAAGCGGCGATCAGGGCCAATGCCCGATCGCCGCTCGTCTGTTTCCGAGATGAGAAGTGCGGATTAAGCGCGATCCAGTTCTGCCGGCAGGTAGCTTGTAACCTCCATGCCGGACTCCGTCTCCTCGATCGTCGGCTTGTGCCACTCACGCATGTGAAGATCTCCTTCCGCGAGTTGAGGCCAAGCGTGGCCGGACGAGCCAAATGCGTTTGCGAACCCGGAATTCGGCTGCCCGGCTCTACGCTTTCACTATCGGTCCGGGGCATGATAACTTCCAATCGTATTTCCTTATAGGAAGGATAAGGCGCCCTTATCGCCGTGGTATCACTTAGGCAGTTGCGCTATCTCGAATCCTTGGCGGAAACTCGCCATTTCGGCCACGCCGCCGAGGCCTGTGCGGTCAGCCAACCGGCCCTCAGCATGCAAATCAAAGAGCTCGAGGATGAGCTCAAGCTCAGCCTGGTCGAACGGCGGAAATCTGGCATCGAGCTGACTGAGCAGGGCGAAGAGATTGCCCGGCGCGCCCGCACCATCCTTGCCTCGGTGCGCGACCTTGTCGACTATGCCAAGCATCAGGAGGGGGTGCTGTCGGGGGTGCTCAAATTGGGCGCCATTCCCTCGATTGCGCCTTATCTCTTGCCGGCTGCGTTACCAGAGCTGCAACGACGCTTTCCGGCCCTCAATCTACAGCTCCGCGAGACGCTCACTGCCAACCTCGTGCGCGAGCTTGTGACCGGCGACCTCGACCTCATTCTCATCGCGTTGCCCATCGAGGATCCCGAGATCGAGACGCTGTTTCTGTTCGACGACAGATTCATCCTCGCCACCAAAGCGACGAGAGCTAATCAGCGGCTCCGCCGGGCGAGCGCCAACATGCTCAGCCACGATCGGCTCCTTCTGCTCGAGGAGGGCCACTGTCTGCGTGACCAGGCGCTCTCTTACTGCCATATGCTGACACCGGAAGCCCGCGATAGCTTCGGCGCCTCAAGCCTGGCCACCATCGTGCAGATGGTGGCCAACGGCTATGGCGTCACGCTTCTGCCCGAGATGGCGATCGCGAGTGAGATTCATGCCCATGGCGACATCCGGCTATTGCGCTTTCATGCGCCCGAACCCAAGCGCGAGATCGGGCTCGCCTGGCGCAAAACATCCCCACGGAAAAGCGATTTCGTTCAATTCGCGCAGCTTCTGCGCGATATCGCGCCACGGCCAAGACATCAACCGCTCAAGTAGCGCTGCGCGCTGTGGCGCATTATTAAGTGACGCTCGCGTAACGGAAAGCGCGCTTGCGCGTTAAACAGCGCATTGAATAGCGCCAAGCAGGGAGTAGGGGAGGCTGATGACGCTTGCGATTCAACTCGTGGTGCTGGTGGTCTTGGCGATATACGCCAAGGCTGGCGCTGTTCGCCTAAATCGGCCCATATCCGATTTCTATGCCGCGGGCGCCGCGATCCCTGCCGTGGTCAACGGCATGGCGATCGCTGCAAGTTTCATCGCGATTCTTGCCTTTGCCATTCTTGCCGGCGGGCTCCATCAAGGCTGGGAGGGGGGCACGGCCGTTCTCGTCGGGGCGGCAGTCGGGATTTTGCTCATCGCATTTCTGCTTGCGCCTTATCTTCGCAAGTTCGGTGGCTATACAATTCCCGACTTTCTCGGCGAGCGATTCGGCGGAACAGGATTGCGGCCGCTCGCCGTGGTCGCCGTCATCCTATGCTCCTTCCCGGCGTTAGCGCTCGCGATCCTTGGCGCGGCTTTTCTCGCTGGACGAATCTTTCCCATTGATGCCGCCACGGAGCTTGCAGCCAGCGTGGTCCTTGTCTTGTTGTGCACGATCGTCGCCGGCATGCGCTCGGCAAGTCTCAGCCAGGCCGCTCAATATGCTGTATTGCTGCTGGTTTCTCTCGCCGCCGTAGCCATCCTGTTATGGCAGCGTGGAACTTTGCTTCCGGACGCCGGCGCGCTCAATGAGGTCGTTGCTCGATTCAAGCGCGAGACGTTCTTTGCGGCTGATCCCATCAATCGCTTTGCTCTTGCCTTTTCTCTGGCCACCGGCATCGCTTCGCTGCCGCACCTCTTGATGCGAAGCTTCGTCTCGCGCTCGGTCGCGGAAGCGCGGACGTCGTTCCTGCTCGCCTTGCCGCTTGCCGCCGTGCTTTGCCTTGCCGCCCCGGCCTATCTGCCGTTGTTCGGCCAAGCACCAGCGGAGTCGACCGACGTCGTGTCAGTCATCTCGTTCGTGCTTATCGCCATCGGCGGCATCTCCGCCTGTCTCGCTCTCGCAAGCGGGCTTGCGCTCGCCATCGCCAACGCGCTCTCCTACGACATCTATTTCAAAGGCCTCGATCTTACCGCCCCTACCGCGCGACGCCTTCTAGTCGCCCGAGTGGCGATTGTGCTTGTGGCGGCACTTGCCGCTGCTGCCGCCATGGTCAGGCCTGGGATGATGGTGACGCTCGCCGGGGCAGCTTTCTCGCTTGCCGCGAGCGCCTTTCTGCCGGCGCTTCTGCTCGGCATCTGGTGGAAGCGCGCGACGGGCGAGGGCGCGCTCGCAGGCATGCTCGCGGGGCTTGCCGTCTGCCTCTACTACATGTTCGCCCCGCGCTACGTCCCCTTCGCCTTCTATGAGACATCCAGTTTCCTTTCCAACGCCACGCAGGACCAAGCCGCGAACTACGCGGCGCTCAGAGAGAGCTACTATCTCGCCGAGCCGGGCGCGAGAGAGGCCATATTGGCGGATTGGGAGCAGACGGCGCGATTGGTTGCCAATTGGTGGGGTGTCGCCCGCGGCTTCGCCGCACTGTTCGCCGTGCCGGTGGGCTTTCTTGTGACCATTGCCGTAAGCCTGTTCACGACGGCGCCGTCGCGCGACGTGCAGAGCTTTGTCGAAGAATTGCGCAGGCCAGCATCGAGTTGATGCCTACTGCGCAGGAGGCGGCGTGGCGGCGGACTGCGATTGGGGTTGCGCTCGCTCGGCGAGCAGATGGAAGGAATCCCGGAAGCGCTCGGCGTCGTCGCCGGTGGCATGGTTCCTGGGTCCCGCCGTCGCGAGCATGTAGATGCGGTTTCCGGCCGGCACGATGTCGACAAGGTGGTTGACCTTGCCTTTGCCGTCGTCGGCGATGGCCTCGAAGCCTGAGCGCCCGGCGATGGTAACGGGTCCGCGTTTGCGAAGCCGCGCCTCGCTGCCCTTGGCGTAGGCGTTCACCAGCTTGACGTAATAGTCATTGTCGACCCGACTCGGCGCTTTGCCCTGAGGATACTCGAACACCACGACGCTATAGACCGTGTTGTCGCCGACGCTCACTTGGAAATCGTACTGCAGCATCGGATTTTGACCCTCGACCGGAACGCTCGTCACCTTGGGCGTGCCGGGAAAGGAAACGGCAAATCCCCGCTCGGGCGATTGAAACTCCGCCCACTGACTCGAATCTGGCGCTACGGGCGATGCGGCTGTGGGCTGGTCCTCGGCGGCGCAGGGGGAGGATGCGACGAGGGCTAGGAGTGCAGCCAGCGTTGCGCCTCGCATTGCCATGGCAGATCCCTCGTTTGCGCGTGCCCCGAATCGATATCTTAGCCGATCTGCGAGAATCACCAATCCTCTATCCCTGCGGCGACGATTTGAGCGCCTTCTCGTACATCGCCTCGACGTCTTGCTTCAGCGCGCGGCGCGAGTCTGGCCGGAGATAGAGCATATGGCCGCCGGCGTAATCCTCGACCGTGATCGGGCTTGCGCCTTCGAGTGGCGGAAGCTGGTTTACAAGATAGCTCGGCGCAAGGTAAGGCGTGATCAGGTCGGTGTAGCCGGCAGCAACGAGCACTTGCAGCGACTTGTTGCTCGCGCGCGCATCCTGGAGATCCTCGAGCACTCCGGCATAGCCCTGTCGTGTCGGGCTGGTGCCGAAATCCCATTTCGACCTGACCTCGCGGTTGAGCAATCGATAGTTCGCTTCGGTCTTATAGCCGAGCTCGCCTTGCGCATATTGGACAAAGGCTCCGGTCCAGAGCGGAACGGTGGAATCGAGAACGGGGTCGGGTCCGTGCGGCCACTCGCTCGCCGGGTTGGGATCGGGCCCGCTGACGCTTCCATCATAGCGGCTCAGTACTTGGCCATGCTCGCGGTCGAACTCCTTGATGAAGCGGCCCGGCGATATGCGCGCAAGGTTCTCTTTGACGAAATCGACCGGAAGGCCCGTGAGCCGCGCCACGGTCTCGCTCGCAGTGTCGCTTCCTTGCTGTGCACCTGACGCAAGCGCCACGAGATAGTCG
>JBKPSQ010000194.1:0-12383 GCA_046735075.1 Pseudomonadota bacterium | reverse complement strand
TCCTCGGACTCTTTCACGGTCAGCCGCGGGCGCGCGCCTTTCGCCGTCATCTCGCCGAGCATGCCCATCTCGACGGCGCCGGCATCGAGGTCCTCGACGCGGCACGCCGCATCGTTGCCGGCGAGAAGCACCTCTCAGTCGCTGCAGAGTAGTAGAGATTAGCTCGCTTGCCGCGACGGCTTTTTACGCTCGATCAAAGCGTTGACTGCATGCGCGAGCTCAGCCACATCGAGGAAGCGCGATGTGCGCGAGCAGTACTCGCGATACGACGTGCCGTAGCGTTGTTCGAGCCAGGCTTCCTCGACAAGCGCCATCAGCACGTAGGCGCCGCTCATCAGCGCAGCGAGAGGAATGACGAGCCAGGAGTTCGCGCAGACCGCAAGGCCGATGAGCCCCGCGATCGATGAAGTATATTGCGGATTGCGGCTGAAGCGATAAAGGCCGTGGCTCACCAGGCCATCGGCACCACAATAGGTGTTGCCGAGGCCGAGATTGAAATACCCGAACACGGTGATACCAAAGCCAACAAGGAACAGCGGAAGGCCAATCAAATAACGGCTCGCATCGAGCAGGCCTGCGCTATTCCAATCCAATATGGCGACGGCGAAGGCCGCAACCATGCCGCCGCGAAACAATCCCCAAAAAGTGAGGCTCTGCCAACTTCCGGGTTCTGGCGTCGGCCAGATGCGGAAGGGCGGAGCAAGATAGGTGCGAAGCAGCAGGAGATCGAGCGTGGCGCCAGCGAGCAAACCTGCTGCGAAAACGAGACTGGTGAAGCTCAAATCGATCATGGCGCGTGGGCAAAGAAACAGATTCGTTTTGCAAATTTGCGACAGAGCGCTGAAGGTTCTGTGGCGCTAAGATGCTACGTCGTTCCTCCTAGATTTTTTGATTGTAGGCGCCGACCTCCGGCTGCTTCGAAAGCTCGGCGTCGATCGCGGCGAAGATTGCTCGCATGTTCGCCTCCGATGTCGGGCTCTCGACCACGACCACGAGCTCAGGCTTGTTTGAAGACGCGCGGACGAGGCCCCAAGTTCCGTCGTCGAGTACGATCCTGATGCCGTTTACGGTGATGAGCTCGCGAATCTTCTGGCCGGCAAGCTCACCGCCATTGGCGGCGACTTTCTCGTAATGCTTCACCATGCGGTCCACGACGTCGTACTTCACCTCGTCGTCGCAATGCGGCGACATGGTGGGGGACTGCCAGGTGCGTGGCAGCTCCTTCTTGAGCTCGGCAAGCGTCTTTTCGGGATTGCGGTCGAGCATGTCGAGCACGGCGAGCGCCGCCACGAGCCCATCGTCATAGCCGCGGCCGAGGGGTGGATTGAAGAAGAAGTGGCCGGACTTCTCGAAACCGACCAGCGCGCCGGTTTCATGGCTGTAGCGCTTGATATAGGAATGGCCGGTCTTCCAGAACTTCGTCTTGGCCCCATGCTCCTTGAGCACAGGATCGGTAAGGAACAGTCCGGTCGACTTCACATCGGCGACGAACAGGGCGCCCTTATTGCGCGCAGCAATGTCGCGGGCGAGCATTACCCCGACTTTGTCGGCAAAGATCGCTTCACCTTCGTTATCGATCACGCCGCAGCGGTCGCCGTCGCCGTCGAAGGCGAGCCCTAGATCGGCCTTGTGCTCGAGCACGGCGTCGCGCGTGGCGTCGAGCATGGCGAGATCCTCGGGGTTGGGATTATGCGCGGGGAAGGTGTAGTCGAGCTCGCAATTAAGGGGCACGACGGTGACCCCAAGCTCGGAGAGTACGTGGGGCACGAAGGCGCCGGCCGTGCCGTTGCCGCACGAAATGACGGCCTTGATGGGACGCAGCGGCTTCGGGCGCTTAAGCAGGTCGGCCATATAGCGCTCGGGAATGTTCGGCACGAAGATGTAACGACCGCCTTCGTTGGCAGCGGAAAAGCGCCCGTTCATCACGACGTCCTTCAGGGCGCTCATGTCCTCTTGCGAGAAGGTGAGGGGCCTTTCCATGCCCATCTTGATGCCGGTCCAGCCATTGTCGTTGTGGCTGGCCGTGACCATGGCGACGCCCTCGACCTCGAGCTCGAACTGGGCGAAATAGGCCATGGGCGAAAGCGCCAGCCCGATGTCGTGGACTTGGGCACCGCCGGCGAGCAGACCTGTGGTGAGCGCAGCTTTGACGGCGGCGGAGTAGGACCGGTAATCGTGGCCAGTTACGATTCTCACCGGAACGCCGCGCGCACGCATCAGCGTGGCGAGCCCAAGCCCGACCGCCTCGAGACCTGGCAGGTTGATTTCTTCCGGATAGAGCCAGCGCGCATCGTACTCGCGAAAGCCCGTAGCCTTCACGAAGGGCAGTTGCTCGAATTCAGCCGTGTTGGGAACGAGATCTTGGCGGGGTTTCGGGAACATGGTGGGACTTGATAGGCGATTTTCGCCGTCTGACCAACAGCGGGCCATACTCCGCGGTTCCCGAGAGCGAAGCCCTCGCGAGAAGCGACAAAGAAATCAATGGAGGGTGCCGGCGAATTCAACCGCGCAGCGTCAGGAAATCGCCGGTGAACTCATAAGAGCGCAGGCGGCTCAAGAAGCTCATGCCGAGAAGGCTTTGTGTCATAGCGCCAGGCTGTGCGACGAGCGCCTCGACTCTCTCCCGGTCGAGCGGGCCGATGGCGACCTTGTTCAGATAGACGCGTGCCGCCACGGTGCGGCCGTTGGCGGTGAGCACCGGCACGCGATAGGTGAGGTTAGAGATATCGACGCCTGCTCTTTTGGCATCCTCGGGCCTGAGCACGATGGTCGAGGCGCCAGTATCGACGATCATGGAGATCGTCTTCCCGTTCACTTCGACGTTGGCCGTGAAATGTCCGTCGAGGCGGCGCCTGAGTTTGACCTCGGTCAGCCCGTTGCTGCTCTCCTCGACCGTCATGACGCTGCCGGGGAGTAGCTCCCCGACCACGCGCGCCGCGATCGGCGCGAGATCGTCTTTGTAGCTGTAGAGCACGACCATGCCGAGCCCAAGCGCGAGCCAGGTCACGGCGTCACGCAACATGGCGCCGGCGCGCCCGCTATAGCTCCCGAGCATGCCTCCGCCGAGATAGATGATCAGCGCGAGAAAGACCGCGACATAGCCGAAGGTCGTGCTGTCGAGTCCGGCGATCATGCCCGACTCGTTCGAGACGAGCAGCATGGCTCCGAGCGCGAGAATGAAGAGGGCGGCCCAGGTCGTCACGTCTAACCTTTCGCTCGTTTGATGCGCTGCAGGCGCTCAGGCAAACCCGCCATGATGGCGCGCCGTTCGCGGTCGCTCATCGTCGCCCACCGGGCGATCTCATCGATGGTACGGCCGCAGCCGATGCACAGCCCTGTCTCGGCGTCGAGCAGGCAAAGGTTGACGCAAGGCGTATCCAAGGAAGTGCCGGCTGATTATCCCGCCGATTATGTAGGGATTTGGGCAGTGAGAAGCCAGATGCGCCAGTTAGAAGCGGAACAGGCCCCCGAAGGGCAAAAACGGCCTTCGCTGCTGTGGCGGCTGGCTTGGCGCGAAGACCCCGGGCGGATCCGGTCCTATGATCACGACCTTGGTGTTGGCCATGCCTTCTGCCGCCACGAGTTGATAGAGCATGGTGGCATTGGTGAGCGAGAGGCGGACGCAACCGTGGGACAGCGGCGTGCCGAGTCCGGCATGGTCAGTGCCGTGAATACTGTGGCCGCGCTTGGTAAAGAAGATCGCGTGCGGCATGCCCGCGTTGTCCCATTCCCGCGAGTAATGCATGACTTCCATGCGGAAGGGCGTGTAAGAGCCGGCAGGCGTAGAGAAGCCCGTAGCGCCAGTCGACACCCTCCAGCGATAAACAGCCGCGCCGTTGACTGACACGGTCATTGTCTGGCTCGGCTTATCGATCTGGATGAGAATGTTGGCGATGGCCGGCGAGTTCGCGATGCAGGCGAGAGTCAGGCCGAGCAGCGTTGCGGCGAGCAGCCTAAGACGCTTCATCCCTCTTGTCCCCCCTCCGCGAAGCAGCGGCCAGTCTAAGCCCGATTTAGGCGTCCGAAAGGCAGTTTATCCGCAATAGAAGCCTGCGTCATATATCCTTAGCGGGTAGCCCGGGCGTGCCAGGCGAGGCGCGGATTTCCGTTCTCTGATTCGACAGGCCCGGACGCTTGCGGCGCGGGATTTATGATCCGGTGGCGCGGAAAGCTGATGATCACCTCGGTACCGTAGCCAAGCTTACTCTTCAGCTCGAAGATCCCGTCGTGGAGCTCGGTCAGGCCCTTGGTGATCGCAAGACCGAGACCGGTTCCGCCTTCCGCCGCCTGTTGCGCGAGTGAGCCCTGGCCGAAGCTCCTGAGCACGCTCGGGATCTCGTCTTCGGGAATGCCTGGGCCAGTGTCCTTCACGCTCAGGAATTGTCCGCCCTGTCTCGTGCTGCCGATCGCGAGCGTGACTGTTCCTCCAGCTGGAGTGAACTTGACGGCGTTCGACAGCAGATTGAGGCAAATCTGCCTCACCGCCCGCTCATCGGCCCAAAGCTGCGACAAATTCGGTTCGAAGAGCTCGACAATCTTCAGCTCTTTGGTCTCGGCGCGGAGGCGCATGAGACGGTGACAATCGGCAGCTACCTTGGCGAGGTCTACCGGGCTCTCGTTCAATTCGTAACGGCCAGCCTCGATACGGCTAATATCGAGAATCTCGTTGATGAGATTGAGCAGGTGTTGGCCGCTCTGGTGGATGTCATTGGCGTATTCCTTGTAGGTCGGATTGCCGTGCGGCCCCAGGATCTCGCCCTGCATGATCTCCGAAAACCCGATGATGGCGTTCAACGGCGTGCGCAGCTCGTGGCTCATGGTGGCGAGGAAACGCGACTTGGCAAGGTTGGCCTCTTCGGCGCGCAACCGCGCCTCCTCTGAGATCGCCTTGGCGCGCTCGAGCTCAGCGATCAGCGCGTCCTTCTCGGCGCGGAACTCGAGCATATCGACAACGGTCGAGTTCAGTCCGCCCATGAGCCAGATGAAATAGATGTGGACTCCAACAGCCATGGCCGCCATTGCCCAATAGAACGGATTGTCGAGAAGGGCGAAGCAGATGACGATGGCCGCGGTCATCGGCAAAGTGCCGGCATAGACCATTGGCATGAGAGCGGAAGCGAACAGCATGCGCATGGCGATGACGACGAGCAGCGCGGCGAAAATGAAGGTGTGGGCAGCCTCACCTTGCGTTTCGGGGCTGATGAAGGCGACGGCAGCCCAGGTCACGCCATAAAGGAGCTCTGTCGCGGTAAGCCATGCCCGCCAGGTCGAGACGGCGGCATTGTCATGCGGAGCCTTGATGAACTGCACGCAGAGGATGATCTGGATGGCTTTGACGACAAGCACCGCGCCGAGCCAAAGCAGAAGCAAGCGCGGCGGCGCCCAGAACATTGCTCCAATTGTCACGATCACCGCGAGCAGCGGCGTCGTCACAGCTGCCGACAGCTCGTTCTTGGCAAACACCAGCAAGAGGTCGTATTGGAATTCCGGCTTTATGCCGGATTTGGAGGAGAGCTTTGCGCTAGCTTGCTGCATGCCCGGGAGGGCACGTGGCCTGACGTCGATCGTCGCCGAACGGCCTCTAACCGCCTCGGTTGACGCGCCAACTGACCTGCTCATAGACCCGCGACGACCTGACTGACAAAAAGGCGAAACCGGCCAGTGACATAGATTTGGGAAGTAGCCTTCGCTGGTCCCCCTGAAGGCTCGACCTAGAACTATCTGCGGAAATCCCTAACGGCGCGTTTACTCTCGCCCCAGTGCTGATACGAAGCATTAAGATGCCGGCCCGATGCGACTGACAATTATTGGCTGCGGGGATGCGTTCGGCGCTGGGGGCAGCCTCCACACTTCATTTCATGTGCGCTCTTCCCGCTCGATCTTTTTGATCGATTGCGGGGCCTCGACCCTTATCGGCATGCGGCGGCTGGGACTTCAGCCGAGCGACATTGACACTGTGTTCGTGACCCACCTGCACGGGGATCATTTCGGCGGTCTGCCGTGGCTCCTGCTCGACGCGCAATTTGCGAGCAAGCGCACGCGGCCGATGATCGTGACAGGGCCGAAAGGGATCGAAGCGCGCTTCATCAAGGCTGCCGAGGCGCTCTATCCCAATTCGACCACGGCCAAGGGCTTCAAGTTCACCTTCATCGAATATGACGAGCGGAAACCGCTCGAGGTGAGCGGCGTCACGGTCACGCCCCTCGAGGTGAAACATCCCTCCGGCGCCCCGCCTTACGCGCTTCGGTTCAACATCGATGAAAAGGTGGTCGCGTTCACCGGCGACACGGGTTGGGTGGAAACGCTTGCCGACGTTGCCCGCGGCGCAGACCTCTTCATCACCGAATGCTTTCAATACGACGTGACGCTTCCGATCCATCTCGATTACAGGACTATCGACGCGAACTACGAAAAGTTCGCTGCAAAACGCGTGCTTCTCACCCATATGGGAGAGGCCATGCTGTCTCATGTCGGAAAGGTCGACCGGTCGCGTTATCTCATCGCCCATGACGGCATGACGCTTGACCTATGACCGCCCAAACGGGTGAGCTCGACCGCCTGCTCGCCGCCATCCGCTCCTGCCGCTATTGCGCGGAAACCCCCCAAGGCAAGCCTTTGCGGCATGAGCCGCGTCCCGTGCTCAGGGCAAGCAGTACGGCGCGCCTTGCCGTCTGCAGTCAGGCGCCGGGCACCAAAGTCCATCTCTCCGGCACGCCCTTTACCGACGCTTCCGGCGACCGCTTGCGAGAGTGGATGGGGGTCTCGCCGCAGGAATTCTACGATGAGGCTCGCGTCGCCATCATACCTATGGGCTTCTGCTTTCCGGGACAGGATGAGAATGGCGCCGATCTTCCGCCGCGGCGCGAATGCGCCCCACTCTGGCATCGCAAACTGTTTGCGACATTGCCACAGGTCGAGCTTGTGCTCGCGGTCGGATCCTACGCGCAACGCTTTCATCTCGGTGAGGCGGCTGGCCCCACGCTGCAAGAGACTATGCTCACCTGGCGGCGCCATCTGAAACGTAAGCAGCGTCCGCGCGTGCTTCCTCTGCCGCATCCGTCATGGCGCAACAATGCTTGGCTGAAACAAAACTCGTGGTTCGAGACGGAGCTATTGCCAGTGCTGCGCCGAGAGGTGAGGGCACTCCTCTAAAATTTGCCCTTGTCTTCGGAAAGGAAATAATCTACTAAACAGATAGAGATTACGGACAATGGAAAGAGGTTCCCGGTTTTGCTAGAGTCGCGCAAAAATATCATCAGGACCCCCATGCTTGATCGTATGGACCGCAAGATCCTCGAGATTCTGCAGAGGGATTGCACTCTTCCGGTCGCCGAGATCGGCAAGCAGATCGGACTCTCAACCACGCCCTGCTGGCGCCGCATTCAGAAGCTCGAGGAAATGGGCGTGATCCAGCGTCGTGTCGCCGTACTCGACCCGAAGAAGATCAATGTCGGCGTCACCGTGTTCGTCTCCATCACCACGAGCCGCCATACGCAAGAATGGCTCGAGCGCTTCCACGAGGCGCTGAGGGACCTTCCCGAGGTGGTCGAGTTCTACCGCATGAGCGGGCAGGTCGATTATCTGCTGCGCGTGGTGGTGCCCGACATCGAGCGTTACGACGCCTTCTACAAGAAGCTCATCAGCAAGATCGAGCTTTCAGACGTGAGCTCGTCCTTCGCCATGGAGCAGATCAAATATACGACAGCGCTCCCGCTCGAATACGCGCTCGAAGAGAAGAGGGCGTAGAGCAGGGCACTTAACGTGTGCGCTCGAGTAGCGCGATCAGGCTCGAAGTGTCCCATCTCCCGCCGCCCATTCTCTGAATCTCGGCATAGAATTGGTCGACCAGTGTCGTGACCGGCAGGCTGGCGCCGTTTCGGCGCGCCTCCTCGAGCACAATGGCGAAGTCCTTCCGCACCCAATCCACGGCAAAGCCGAAATCGAATTTGCCTTCGATCATCGTCTTCCAGCGATTGTCCATCTGCCAGGATTGGGCCGCGCCCTTCGAGATCGTGTCGATGACCTTCGCCACGTCCAGCTTGGCCGCCTTGGCGAAATGAAGCGCCTCGGCAAGCGCCTCGATCAGGCCGCCAATGCAGATCTGGTTGACCATCTTGGTGAGCTGGCCTGAACCAGCGGGCCCAATCTGGTTGAGCGCGCGTGCGTAGGCCTCGATCACCGGCTTCGCTTTACGAAAATCTTCTTCATCTCCGCCGATCATCACCGTAAGCGTCCCGCCTTCCGCACCTGACTGGCCACCCGACACAGGAGCGTCGAGCGCGCCTGCGCCTCGTGCGCGCGCTTCCTGGTGAAGCTCGCGCGCGATCGTGGCTGACGCCGTGGTGTGATCGACGAAGATCGCTCCTTTGCTGAGCGATCTGAACGCGCCGTCAGGCCCCAATGTCACCGCACGGAGATCGGCATCATTCCCGACGCAGGTGAACACGAACGCAGCACCGTCCGCTGCCTCTGCTGGTGTCGCGACCAAGCATCCGCCAAATTGCTGAACCCAGGCTTCAGCCTTAGCCCGAGTACGATTGAACACCGTGACATCGTGGTGGCCGCGCGTCTTGAGATGCCCGGCCATAGGAAAGCCCATGGTCCCGAGCCCGATCCAGGCGACTTTGCTCATGCCGGCACCTCACGGTTGTCCTGCCCGGTTTAACGAGGCAATCCACATCTTCCTTGTGCCAAAACGTGGATGCCCGGCACAAGGCCGGGCATGACGCATGAGGTGAGGTGAAGCTTTTCCTAAGCGATAGGCGCTTCGGGGAAGGCGAGCTGCTCGCGCGCACGCCACTCAGTGGTGACGTAGTTGATGATGAGCGATGTCCGCACGCCCTTGATCGGGCGCTTCTCGAAGCCATGATAGGTGTTGTTCGACGGTACGAAAATCATGGCCGCGTTCGAAGCGAAGGGCGAGCGGCCGAAATGGCGCTTATCACCGTCATAGATGTCAGTACCGAGGGCGTGATGGCTCGGGTCCTTCGAGAGGTAAAGCAGTAGGGTGAAGGCCTTGACGCCGAGATCGGTGTGCGGCTCCAGCCAGAAACCGTCGATGTCCTGCGCGAACTCGATGCGGAGATAGGTGCCTTTGAGATTGGTGCCAAACACCTTCTCGATGTGACTCGTGATGCGCTTGTCCTGAAATGCCTGCGCTACCGCCTCGCACACCGGGAAGAGCTTGCGGTTGTCCACGTCGAAATATTTGCGCGTGTTGTTATGCAGCTCGCGCTTGCCAGAGATGCCGTCAAGCGAAGGGGCTTCGAAGGGGAGTGTTATGACGTCGTCGACCGTGTCGGCGGGAAGGCAATCTCTGATCAACCAGTGCCGATAAGGCTTCTCGGATCTTTTGCCGCTATCGACGCTTTTAACGAAGCTGCGAACGATATCGTCCGCCGAACTCTTCCCTACGGGCTCAGTCGAACGCTTGACCGCGACGCTTTCCCTCATGATGCCGCTAACTCCCTCTAAAGGCACGAAATGCTGGCCATCCAGCGCCCAGGCGGCCCATCTAAGCTCCAAATAGCATCAGGGGAGCCTGCGCGCAAATAGAAGGACCGGCGCTCACCGGCATCGAGCCCCACGCCGCGAGACGAGGGTCAGTTGAAATCCGCCCGCGGAATGCGTAGCGGCTTCAGATCCTCAAGCAGATCGTCTGCATTTTCCGCGGTCTCCTCCGAGCGCAGGCACTTGGCGAGAAGCTCGAGCAGCGACGCGTGGAGCTCACGCTCGGAAGCCATCTCAGGCGGATTGGCGGCGAGAAACGCGAGGATTTCCCCGTAATCAGGCATTGGCAACCCCGTACCACCTAGCGGAAACGAGGGTGCCGAGACCATGTGTCAAAACTTGGGCCTCAACCTTACGGTTTCGCACGACCTCTGCGAGCCCGCGGCGCTGCCAATTTACGCAGCAAGCCGATAGCGGCCGATCAGGCGCATCGGCGAACGTCCGCCGGTATCGCCGAACAGCGATAGACCGTCGACGGTAACGCCGCTCGCACAAATCTCTTCGAGCACAGGCCAAAGCGCCTGCGCCACGCGCTCAAGATGTGCGGTGTCGAGAGGCCCGGTCAGCCTGATGGCGAAACGATATTCGCTCAGCACGTAGGGATCGCCGAAGCTCTCCAACAGCAGGCGCTGGTAGTCGCTGAGCAGAGGGCTCGCATATTCCGCACGCTCGGCATCGCTCGGAGGCGCAGCGAAATCCTCAAAGGCAGCGACACATTGGGCAGCGAGCCACTCAAGTGCCGGCTTCGCTTCGACAGGACGCAGCACGAGAAAGCGGCCGGCACGCGACAGCGTCAGGGGTCCGGTCTCGACAGGTTTGCGTCTTGACGCGAAATTGATGAGCCGTGCTTTCACCGCATCAAGACTTGCGCCCTCGCTTAAGGTGAACGGCGCTCTGAAAAGCGCATGCAGCCCCGTGTAGCGTCCGGACCCAGTCGCGATTTTGGCGAAGCTTGTCCCGGCAAGACCGGCATCGGAGAAGGCTTGCAACGTCACGCCGTCATTGGCGCGACCGAACCACGAGCGGCCGAACGCTGCAAGAGCCGTTCCAGGCTGCGGCGTGTAATAGATCGCATAACGGGCGAGGTTCGCAGGGCTGGCCGCTGCGCCCGTCCGCCGGTTTTCGAGATGGGCACAATTGAGCATCGAATCCTCCCTAGGCGCTCACCTTGATGGCGGCGCTCCTACGCGGAACGGCTAACATTCGGCTGTGGCGCAGACGCGACAGGTTCTTGGCCATAGAGAGGCCGAGCGATGAACAGTCGGTGAATCGAATTTTTGCAGTAGCGAAGAACCTGAAGCACGCCCTTTGACAGGGCGCCGTTTCGCGGGCATGCGTTGCTGCGTCGCAGCAGGGCAGGGACGATGATCGAACTCTACACGTGGACCACGCCTAACGGGCAGAAGGTGTCGATCATGCTCGAGGAGTTAGGCCTTCCCTATCGGGCGCACCCCATCGACATCACGAAGGGCGAGCAATTCCATCCGGACTTTCTCAAGATCGCCCCCAACAACAAGATCCCCGCCATCGTCGACACCGATAACGGATTCCATCTCATGGAGTCAGGGGCGATCCTGCTTTATCTCGCAGACAAGACGGGCAAGCTCTGGCCGCAGGACTTTCCCGCCAAGTGGCGCGTCGTCGAATGGCTGATGTGGCAGATGGGAGGACCGGGACCCTTTCTCGGCCAAGTCCATCATTTCGTGAAATTCAATCCCGGCAAAAGCGCCTATGCCGAGGAACGCTACGCCAAAGAAGCGAAGAGGCTCTGGGGCGTCCTCGACCGACGCCTCGCCGAGGTCGAGTATGTTGCTGGCGACTATTCGATCGCCGATATCGCCATCTGGCCATGGATCTCTCGCTTTGCCTGGCAGACCGTGGACTTCGTTGAACATCCCAACGTCAAGCGCTGGTACTTGGCGATTGCCGACCGGCCCGCGGTGAAACGCGGCTGGGATGTGCTGAAAGAGGGCCGCGCAATTCCGATGCCTTGAGCTGCTGAAGCTGGCTAGCGGCCCAAGCTTGAGCTGGGGCAGAATGGATGCACCAGCCGCGGATCGAGAGGGAGACGGGCGCTCGCTTGTCTCAAAGCTGGGCGAGGGAGGAAGCCTCATGAAGATCTGGTCGTTCCGCTCGATCGCTGCGTTCTACGGACGCCCACCTCCGGTTTCCATCTGGACTTTCCGCCGCCGCGCTTAATCCGATTACCCGGGGAGGCGCCAATCGAACATTGACGTTTTGAGATGGAGCGGGCCGCTGGCCGTGCCCGGAGAGTGGGAGAGGGTGATGAGAAAATCGATCATCGTCGCGTTTGCGCTGCTCGGCATGGGCGGCTTCGCCACGGTCGCAATCTCGGCCGAGGATCTTGCCGCCGCGGTCAAGGAGCGGCGGCATCTGATGAAGGACATCGTTGCGCCCGCCGCCAAGCTCGGCGGTCAGATGGTGAAAGGCGTGAAACCGTTCGACGCCGCGGCGGCTGAAAAGGCGATGAACGAGATCAACGGCGTGCCGGAGAAATATGTGAAGCTGTTCCCCAAGGGGACGGCGCACGGCGAGATCGCCGACAGCGAGGCCAAAGCCAAAATCTGGGAAGAGTTCAGCGACTTCGAGGCGACGGCCATGAAGTTGAAAGACGCAAGCGCGCAGGCCGCCGCGGCGGCAGCGCAGGGTGAGGCCGCCTTCAAGGCGGCCTTCACCGACATGACGAAAGTCTGCAAAGATTGCCATCAAACCTTTCGCGAAAAGATCGAAGAGAAATAGCCAAGTCGGTGTGGCGGCTTAACCATGCCACGCGCTGTAGGGGAGGAGGAAGTTGCGTAGAGCGCTGCTGGCGCTGCTTGCTCTCGTCATTGCAGGCGCAATCGCCTTCTACC
>JBKPSQ010000193.1:0-7665 GCA_046735075.1 Pseudomonadota bacterium | reverse complement strand
GCACACCACCTGTAATCGTGACATTCGTGACGCCGGAGATGAAGAGAATGGAATATTTCTTGGCGTCGTTCGGGATCGCTTTGAGAATGGCCTCCTTGAACAATTTGAGCGTCATGTCGCTCTTAAGAGCGAAACGGTCCTTGCCCACCACATCGATCATGTAGGTGCCTTTGGGCACGAACACGGCTCCGCCCGTCCCGCCCGCTTCCTCGATTGCTGCTTGGATCGCGGCCGTATCGTCAGTCTTCCCGTCGCCTTTTGCGCCTTTGTCTTTGACGTTGACCACGAGAGGTGAAGTCGCAGCTTCGGCACAGCCTTCGCGCGCGGTTGCCGGCAAGGTCATAGCGATTGTGCACGCTGCGATCACGCAAGCGACCGGCAGTTTGTGGCGCGCCTTTAATTTGTGCATTGACATCACCATGTCACGCCTTCATTCGTGCCGCTTGTAAAGGTGGCATGAGGCGGCACCGCGACGGAGCTTGAGCGAATCTTCGTCCCGAGCCCTGTTTCCCCAATTTTTTCCAGGGCTTTGGCCGTCCCGAGCGTCGCAGCAGGGAACGGTCGGCTTTGTGTCGTCGTTCAACTACTGGGAGTCCCACCGCGCCATAGCGCTGGCATGCCGAGACCAGAACCGCTTAAGGACAAAATGCAAATGGATGCCGAGGCCCACTCTCGACCCGGGTCACTCTTAGCGCCCGACTCCATCGACCTGACGCGCACCGCTCTCCTTCTCGACATCGACGGTACGCTCATCGATATCGCCGAGACACCGTCGCGGGTGGTGGTACCGCCGACCCTGCGCAAGACTTTGGGCAATCTGCTTGAATTGTCGGGAGGAGGCCTTGCCCTCGTCAGCGGGCGAACCATCGAAACAATCGACGACCTGTTTGCCCCATTGATCGCCCCGACCATCGGAGGCCATGGCGCCGAGATCAGACTCACTGCGAGCGGTCGCAAGTTGAAGCAGCGTCCTGCCGCGCTCAGTGAAACGGTCCGCAAGCAGCTCCATCTGCTCGGGAAAGTGGATCCCTTGGTGATCGTCGAGGACAAGCCGCATTCCGTGGCGCTCCACTATCGGCTTGCCGCTCAGCAAGAGAACTTTCTCAAGTGCGAAGTTGCCGCCATCGCCGCGGCTGATCCGAGCGACATCGAGATCCTGTTTGGCAAGGCGGTGATCGAGATCAAGCCACGCCTCTTTAGCAAAGGATCGGCCGTTTGTGAGCTGATGACCCATCCCCCTTTTGCCGGACGGACACCGCTATTCATTGGGGACGATATCACCGACGAATCGGTGTTCGGCTTGCTGCCGCAACTTGCGGGCATTGGCTACTCGGTCGGGCGGCACATACCTGGCGTGCAGGGCACGTTCCGCTCGCCCGAACATGTGCGGACCTGGCTTGCGCGGCTGTCAATTCATTCGAGGCGTGTCTGATGAACGACTTCAACGATTTCGGACTCGATCTCGCCGTCATCGGCAATGGCCAGACTGCGGCGCTGCTCGAGCCCGCTTCGCGCCTCGTGTGGTGGTGCTACCCGCGCTTCGACGGCGATCCGGTGTTCTCTCGCCTGCTTGCCGGAGACGAAGAGAAGGGCTTCTGCGACATCGTGCTGGACGACATGGTCGACTATTCGTCCGACTACGAGCGGAACACGCCGGTAGTCTCCACGACCTTGACCAACAGCCAGAACGCTGCGGTGAAGATCACGGACTTCGCGCCTCGCTTCCGTAACTATGAGCGCATCTTCCGGCCGCCTCAGCTCATGCGGATCATCGAGCCGGTCGCCGGCCTGCCGCGCATCGCCATTCGCGTCCGTCCCACCGCCGAATATGGAAATCCGATCACCGATCGTTCGGTAGGAAGCAACCACATCAGCTACCGCGCTAACGGTCTCGCGATCAGGCTGACCACCGACGGGCCTTTGTCCTATATCGAGCGCGAGGACAGTTTCGTCCTGACCAAGCCGATTCACATGGTGTTCGGCCCTGACGAACCGCTGGTCGATGATATCGGCATGACCTGCCGCGAATTCGCGGACCGCACCCGCGATTATTGGGTCGAGTGGGTCAGGCGCCTGTCGATCGCCTATGAGTGGCAGGACGCGATCATCCGCGCGGCGATCGCGCTTAAACTTTCGAATTTCGAAGAGACCGGCGGGGTAGTCGCCGCCCTCACGACCTCAATCCCCGAGGCGCCCGGCTCGGGACGCACTTGGGATTACCGCTATTGCTGGATGCGCGACGCCTATTTCGTGGTGAAGGCGCTTAACCGACTTGGTGCTACCAAGACCATGGAAGGGTTCATCTCCTTCATCCTCGGCATCGCTTCCGAGGAGAATGTGCGGCCGCTTTACGGCGTGGTGCCGACCACGCCGCTCGATGAGATGACGGCGCCCAACCTCAAGGGCTATCGCAACGATGGCCCGGTCAGAGTCGGCAATGCCGCAGCCTACCAAAACCAGCACGACACCTATGGCAGCGTCATTCTCGCCGCCATGCCCATGTTCTTCGACCGACGCCTGCCGCGACCTGGCAACGAGGCCCTGTTCCACCTCTTGGAGCATCTCGGCGAGAAGGCGGCGAAACTCGCCTTCACGCCCGACGCAGGTATCTGGGAATATCGTGGCCGGACGCACGTCCACACCTACTCGGTCTCGATGTGCTGGGCCGCCTGCAGCCGGCTCGCGGCGATTGCTTCGCATCTTGGCCTCGCCGAGCAAGCGACGCGATGGGCCAATGAAGCGACCAAGATCCAGGACACTTTGCTCGAGAAGGCATGGAGCGACAGCCGCGAAGCCTTCACCGCGGGCTTCGGCCTGGATGTCCTCGATGCGAGCGTCCTGCTCCTGCCTGAGACGGGCCTGATCGAGCCGAGCGATCCCCGTTTTGTCAGCACGGTAAGCGCGATCGAGCGCGAGCTTCTGCGCGGCAATCACATGATGCGTTATGCGAACGAGGATGACTTCGGCATGCCCGAGGCTGCGTTCCTCACCTGCCGGTTCTGGCTAATTGACGCCTGGTGGTGGCTCGGCCGCCGCGACGAGGCGCGCGATCTCTTTGTCGATTCGCTCCGACACCGCAACCGATACGGCCTGCTCGCCGAAGACATCCACCCGGAGACCGGACAGCTATGGGGTAACTTTCCACAGACCTACTCGATGGCCGGACTCATTCTCACCGCAATGCGGCTGTCGCGAAGTTGGGAGGATCGCTATTGGCGCGGGTAATTATTGTCTCTAATCGGGTTGCCATTCCGCGCGGTACGGGTGCCCAGCGCGCAGGAGGTCTCGAAGTCGCCCTCGAGCCGATCCTGAAAGAAGTGCCAAGCGTATGGTTCGGCTGGAGCGGCAATGTGGTCGAGGCCGGGAAGGTCGCGACCCAGACGGTCGAACGCGCGAACACGACTTACGTCGTGACCGACCTCTCAGAGGAAGACTACCAAGAATACTACAACGGTTTTGCCAACCGCGTGCTGTGGCCGGTGCTGCATTACCGCATCGACCTCACCGAGTTCAGCCGCCGCGATCTCACCGGCTATTTCCGCGTCAATCGTCATTTCGCCGAAGAGTTGTCGAAGATTTTGCAGCCTGATGACATCATCTGGGTCAACGACTATCACCTGGTTCCGATTGCCGCCGAATTGCGCGAACGAGGTCACTCTAACCGGATCGGGTTTTTCCTTCACGTGCCGTTCCCAGCGCCGGAGGTGATGACCGTCCTTCCCAACCACGAGCGGCTGCTGCCCTTGCTCTTGCAGTACGACCTCGTCGGCTTCCAGACCGAGACCGATGTCGGCAATTATGTGCGTTACCTCATCGGCGAGCATCGTGGGTCGAGCCGCCATGTTTTCGAAGCAACCGACAATCACTTCGTCTTCACTTGCGGTGGCCGCCAGACCAGGATTGGCAGTTTCCCGGTCGGGATCGACACGCAGGAATTTCAGCAACTGGCGCAACGGGCGATGAAGTCGACCTTTGTGCGGGATGTTGTCGACAGTCTCGCCGGGCGGGCGCTCGTCATCGGAGTCGACCGTCTCGACTATTCCAAAGGGCTGATCCAGCGCATGGAAGCCTTCGAACGCTTCTACGCGGTACATCCGGAATGGCAGAACAAGGTCACTTACCTTCAGATCGCGCCGAAGAGCCGGTCGGAGATTCCCGAGTATTCAGACCTTGAACAAGCCGTGGGTGCTGCTGCCGGCCGCATCAATGGCAAATATGGCGAAGTGGCCTGGACTCCGATCCGCTATCTCAATCGCGCCTATAGCCGCTCAGGTCTCGCTGGGCTCTATCGCTCATCGCGGGCGGCACTGGTGACGCCGCTCCGCGACGGCATGAACCTGGTGGCAAAGGAATATATCGCCTCTCAGGACGCAAACGATCCCGGCGTATTGATTCTCTCGCGCTTCGCAGGAGCCGCGGCGGAATGCCAAAGTGCCCTGCTGGTCAATCCTTACGATGCAGATTCCGTCGCCGGCGCGATCGCCCGCGCGCTCGAGATGCCGCTTACGGAGCGTCGCGAGCGCCACAATGCAAACCTCGCCACGCTGACCCGCAACGGTGGCACGGTATGGAGCACGCGTTTTCTCCAATCGCTCGCAGGATCGCAAACCGTCAACGAGCCCCTGCCCGGCGAATTCTCTCTTGCCCCCTTCGCGCCGCGGTCATCCGTCGGCGCGCGGCGCTGATAGGCCGACGTCGAGAACTCGGTCCTGCTTAGCGGGAGCGTTCCGCACGGCGAGCAATGTCACTGGGGCGAAGAAGAACCCGACTTGGCATCGAGCTTTTCCAGCGCTGTCTTGGCATAAGGATTTCCGCCGGCCGCGGCCTTTTCGTACCAGGCGCGGGCCTCGCCTCGCTCGCCTGAAGCGCGCCTTTTCCGGCGAGGTACATGTCGCCGAGGAGCTTCTGCGCGGCAGGAACGCCGTTTTCGGCGAGGGGCTTTCCCTTGGCCAACGCGGTCTCGAAGTCGCCCTGAGCATAGGCGCGAAGGGCGAGTCCAAGTTCCCTGGCCTCCGCCATACCGAAAGGAGCCGGAGCTGGTCCTGGAGCGGGAGCCGGAGCGGGAGCAGGATTTGCACTATCCTTTCCAGTGGGCTCGAGAAGTGCCTCGACCGACGCAAGCTCCGCTTTTGCTTTTTCGACGCCTTTGACCACTGCCTGCCTAAGGAGCGCACGCGCCTTCTGCAGGTCCTTCGGTACGCCTTGGCCGACTTCATACGCCAAGCCAAGGAATTCCGCGCAACCGCTATCGCCCCTATCGGCGCATGTCTGCCACCACCTCGCCGCTTCGGCCGGGTTGGCTGCGATGCTGCCGCCGCCCATCGAATAGAGAATGGCGAGTTGAAACTGCGCATCGACATCGCCGGCCTCGGCAGATTTGCTCAGCCACTCATGGGCAGCATCGAAATTTGGCGGCTGGCTCGTGAGATAGGCGGACCCGAGCACCGATTGCGCGCGCACGTTGCCCGCTTTTGCCAGCGGCAAGGCCTTGTCGATTGCGGCGGCGAGGTCATGCCTGTGAAGCGCGTCTATGGATGCTTGAAGGTTGGGCGCGTCGATACGATCGAGGCCGGCCTTGGCACGGACCGGGAAGCCGGTCAGGGCAGCCTCGTATAGGCTTCGCGCCTTGGCGAGATCCTTTTCGACGCCATCACCCTGCTCGTAGTGCTGAGCAAGCGCGATTTGCGCAAAGCCAAAGCCCTGTTCGGCCGAACGCATCAGCCCTTTGAGCGCTTCCTCTTTGCTGACACCATGCGTGCCACCCATCGTGCCAACGCCGAACTGTGCATCGCGGTCGTCCTGCTTAGCAGCCTTGCGGTACCAATCGACGGCAGCATCATAGTCCTTGTTATGATAGGCGACCTCGCCGAGCAGGAACTGGGCCGCTGCCACGCCCTTTTTGGCGAATGGTTCGGCTTTGCTGGCCGCGGCCGTATAGTCCTGATCGTCGAAGGCCTTGAATGCCGCCTGAAGCTCGTCCGGATAAGGATGTCCCTCGATACGGGCGTACGAGGATTTCGCCTGACCTTCATAAATAAAGGCGCCGAAGCCGCTGTAGAGCGCACGCGCTTTGTCGAGATCCTTCACGACACCATCGCCAATCTCGTAGAGAGAGGCAAGCTTGAGCTGGGCCCCAGCATCCTCCTGCGCGGCGGCCTTGCCCCACCAATCTGACGCCGCCCTATGGTCGGCAGGGCCGCCCCTACCCGCATAGTAGAAATCGCCGAGCAGGCCCTCCGCCTGGACATTGCCTTGTTCCGCGGCCTTGCGAACCCAGTCGAAGGCCTCTTTGTCGTTTTGCGCGACGAAATTTCCGTCGCGGTAAGCGAGACCGAGATAGAGCTGGGCGTCGGCGAGACCTTTGTCGGCAAGCTTCAAAAGCTTGCTCACCGCAGGCCAGTAATTCTTGTCGTTGTACGCATTGATGGCAAAAGCGAGTTCGGGATTAGTCGGAGCGTTCTCGTTGCGCTCCACGCGGCGGAGCGCGGACTTAGCGGGCTCGTAATTCTGGCCCGCCGACTTCTCATAGAACGAGCGCGCCTTGGCGAGATCGCGCTCGACCACAACACCGTTTTCGTACAAAGCGCCTGCGGCGTACTGCGCGTCCGGATCTCCAGCTTCGGCCCCTTTCTGCCACCACTCAGCGCCAGCTTTGATATCTTCCGTCACACCATCGCCGGCAAAATAGAGGATGCCGAGAGGGAAAGAGGCGAAGAGGGCGTTTTTCTCGGCAGACTTTCGCAGCCACTTCTCGGCCTCAACCGGATCGCGCGGAACGCCCTCGCCGCGCGCGTAATCGAAGCCCAGGCTATATTGTGCACCGGTCTCTCCCTGCTCGGCGGCCTTCCTTGTCCACAGGACCGAGCCCTCCAGATCTCGTGGAACACCCCAGCCGAAGTAAAGGCAGTTGCTGAGATCGAGTTGTGCCTCGCTGTTTCCGGCTTCACCAAGCTTACGCAGCTCGGACATCACCGGCGAACAGTCCCTCTTCGTCACGGCATCCCGGATGGCGGTGAGCGTCGCGTCCTGGCTTTGTCCGGCAGAGGCGCCGCCTTGGCCGACTGAAGGTTCTAGGCGGGCGATGTCGGCTTTGGCCTGCTCGTAACCGTGAGCGAGCGCCTTGCGGTACCAATCGAGCGCTTGCGCCGGATCCTTGGGGACGCCAATGCCGGCCTCGTATGCCGACGCCAGCATGTATTCAGCGCGAGGCTCACCTTGTTCTGCCGCCTTGCGGCACCATTTGGCGCCCTCGGCGGCGTCCTTCTTCACGCCATCGCCGCCGAAATAAGCGAGGCCGAGAAGCAACTGGGCGGTGGCGTCGCCTTGATCCGCCGCCTTTGTCAGCCACTTGGCGGCTTCGGTCGCATTCTTCCGAATGCCCATGCCTTTGGAGCCGAGGCAGAAACCCATGACCCGCTCGCCGACCACATTGCCTTTGTCCGCGAGCGGCCGGGCCAGACGCACCGCCTTGGCGCAGTCGTTCTTGCGCACAGCCTCATTGATCGTCTGCAATGTTGGGTCATCCGAAGATGCGCTCGGAGCCGCTGACGGTGGCGTCCGCGCTCCGCCGCCCGTGTCCGGAGTTCGCGTGCCTTGCTCGGCGCTGCCGCCCGCCGCCGGTTGATCCTCGGCATCAGCCAAGGATGCCGCAGCGCAGGTCGCGAG
>JBKPSQ010000192.1:0-8881 GCA_046735075.1 Pseudomonadota bacterium | reverse complement strand
GGCCGCGACCGGGCCGAAGCGCGGCAGCACCCAGACCAGAAGCAGTCCGAGCACGATCAAGTAGCTGAGCTCAACTGCGTCTGCGAAGCTCGGTCGGTTTAGAAAATTCCCGGCGATCACCTGCTCGATTGCCTGGGCGTGGATTTCCACTCCCGGAATGGCAGCGTCAAGTGGTGTTGCCCGGATATCGTGGAGGCCCGAGGCGCTGGTCCCGATCAGGACGATCTGGCCCGCCACCCGGGATGGATCGAAATTGCCATCGAGGACGTGCCAAGCGGGAATGTAGCGGCGGGGTTCATGCGGCGTGAAGCGGACCCACATTCGTCCGGCCGCGTCGGTCGGAATCTCGAATTGCCCGATCCGTACCATGTGGATTCCGGTCTTTTCGCCGAATGAGAGCACGCCGCTTGCGCCGGAGGACTTGATGATGTTGGTGGCAGCCCCTTGCGCCACCCGCATCGCCTCCGCCGCCAGCGAGGGATAGAGAGTTCCGTCCATTTCGAGCAGTAGCGGCACGCGGCGAAGAATCTGGTCGAAGTCGGGGATGGAATTGAGGGCGCCATTGCCCGCCGCACCCTTCTCGATCTCCGGCAAGGTGCGCACGGCTGCCGAGAAACTCGGTACGAACGGGCGCGGATCATCCCCAGCGATGGCAAAGGTTGCCTTCTGCAAGGGGCCCTCATTGGTGTTTGCAATTGGAAGCACGGGAGCGAGAGCCGCAAGCTCCGGGTGAGAGGCGGTGGGCTGGGCTTTTGACTGGTCGGCGTCTTGCGTCAGAACAAAACCGGTCACAGCCGAAGTGTTCGCAACCGCTTCGGCAAACACGCTGTCGTTTGAGGGAACGCGCGACAGCGCGGCGCGAAGCGATTCCACTTCGGGCGATTGCGGCCAATAGCGCATGGCCTCTTCGGGAGAGCTGCGGTCGGCTTCGGCGAAAACCACGTCGAAAGCAATCGCAGCGGCTCCCGCCTGTGCCAGCCGGTTAACCAGATCCGCCAGCACCGATCTCGGCCAAGGCCATTGGCCGATGCGCGCCAGCGAAGCGTCGTCGATATCCACGATTCGTACCGGCGCTGCGGGATCGTACGCTCTCGGCTTCAGGCGCTGGTAGGTATCGAATACCAACAATCGAAGCTGCTCGACCGGCAGCGGATCCCACGCCCTCAGAACGACCACGAGCGCGAACACGAGCAAGGGGATTACGGTTATCAGCACTCGCTTCATGAGGCGAACGGCCCCGTTGGGCCCGTGCCGCTCAATGGGCGGCGTTGGGCCACAGCATCACGCGCAGTGTCTGGAGCAGGATGACTGCATCGAGCAGCGTGTTGCCATAGCGGACGTAATAGAGATCGTATTCAAGCTTGCGGCGCGCCGCGGCTGGCGTGCCCGCGTAAGGGAGATTGATCTGTGCCCATCCCGTCAAGCCTGGCTTGATGGCATGACGGTCTTGAAAATAGGGATGTGCCTCGGCAAGCCTGCGGACAAAGTACGGCCGCTCGGGGCGAGGTCCGACGAAGCTCATCTCGCCCCGCAGGATGCACCAGAGCTGCGGCAATTCGTCGAGATGCGTGGCCCGAAGCACCTTGCCAATCCGGGTAATGCGGCGATCGTGCTCGATCGTCCAGCGCGGCATGCCATCGGATTCCGCATCCGCCCGCATGCTTCTGAATTTCGGCAACTTGAACGATTTGCCTCCACGCCCGACGCGCTCTTGCCGGTAGAAGACGGGGCCACCGTCTTCCAGCCTGACGGCAATCGCGATACAGAAGAGCAGCGGCATCAGGAGGATAAGAATGGTGCCGCTCAGAACAATGTCGATGAGACGTTTGCCCCAACTGTCCAGGCGCGTCGCGTGAAAGCCGTCTTCAACGAAGAACCAGTCCGGCAGCAAAAAATCGAGATCTATTCTGCCGGTTTCATGACCGTAAAAGACTTCGTAATCGCTTATTTTAATGCCGCCGAGCCGGCAATCTACCAATGCCCGTGTCGGCAACTCGGTCCGATAATCGGTTGCGATGACAATCTCTTCGACGCGATAAAGATTGAGCAAGTGCGCGGGATCATTGGTCGGGCGAAGCAGCCGTGCCTGCGGAACTTGCACCTCCTCGCCATTGATAGGCATGTAGCCGACGCAGGAGAAGCTGGCGAAAGCCTCTCCGTTTAGCTTCTCGATACGCATTGCGCGCGCTCCGGCGCCAAGCACCGCAACCCGCCGCTTCAGCAAATGGCTGTCGAAGAAATTGCGCCCGAACCGCCGGATGGTAATGATTCCGAAGAAAGCGGGTAGCATCGCCGAAAGCAACACGCTCCGCCAAATGAACGAAGCAGGGAAGCTGTAGAACAGCAGCGACAGCACGAATAGGGCCGTGGCGAAGGCAATCAGCAATCGCGGGATCATGACGGAGGCGCTGACCACTGCGTCACGCCGGTAGAGCCCGAACGCGAACATCAACAGCGCGGTAACGCCAATAAAGAGCAGCGCCTTGGGGGAGTAGAGAAGGAACTGCTCGGGACTGAAGTCGAAATTGACCCAGGTCAAGCTCAGGGCGGCGTGGAAAGTCGAAAAGAGCAGCAGTATCTCGAATGCGAATAGAATCACGAGCGAGGTCGGCGCGGGCAGCTTAAGAATCCGGAGCATCGGTTCATACCCCGCTTGCCGAAAAAATGACGATAACTTATCGAGACCCTGCCGATTGAGAACACATATTCTAATTTGTTTGCTAAAACGGGACCTAAGTTTCAAAAGTGGGAGTGGTCACATATCCTAATTAGTCAGTCTAAATCGGCCCTAGCGCAACTGCCGGCCGAGCGGCTGAATATCTGCCAGAAAGCGGTTGGCCACCGCTTCAGGTTCGTTGAGCGCACCCTCTCCGATCAGTGCCAGTTGGACACGAGCCGCCCCGCTCGGGCGAGCGAGCAGTTTTTGAACGGTCTGCATCAGCTTGGCCGCTACGGCGCTTCCAGTAAAGCGTCCATCCACCCAGTAAAAGGTCCAGACGATCTCATGTTGTCCGCCTCGTTCCTGCACACGGCCCGCGACGTCCACCTCCGCGCCGTCGAGCTTGAGGCGGCCGTCCCGCTGGCCAACCTCCGTCCACCCACTCGGAACAGATAAGGGAGCGAGCGACCCGATCGCTTCTCGGCCCTGCCGCTCCTGCGCGTAATAGAGCAGAAGGAGCTCTATCCGCGCTCCTTCACTCGTCCATGCCGTCACGGAATGAGCGTCAGCTCCCGCGACCTCTGCGATGGCGATCGATTCCGGGCTCGGTGCAGTTTTGGCCCAAGATCCCCTGACCGTGGGATCGTTCAACCGCAAGGGACCGTGAGCGTCCACCACTGATGAGGCTCTGACCAGCACTGGGAGAAACGCCAGACAACTTACCGCCACCATCGCTGTCACAATCGGCACATGCCTGACCGGCCGGCGCGGCGCGAAGGTCGACGCTGCCGGATGGAAGCTCCGCTCGCGCATGAACCAAGCGAGGAGCATGAGAAGGCTCAGGAGAATACCGGTGAATCCGAGACCATAGGTAAAGTGCAGGACCGCCGCTTTGGGATCGAGCAAGCCGCGAGCCGCCAGCCAGATGAGGAGCGCCGCACGCAGCGCGTTTGCGATGAGCGGCAGTGCTATTGAAATCCCGATGAACACAACGCGGCGCCGCCAGGTTCGTATCAGCAGATACGCGGCAAGTACGCTGCATGCAACGCTGACCAACAAAAAACGCAGCCCTGCACACGCCTCCGCCACGCGGTAGTCGGCGTGCGGAAGCCGGATCAGATACCCGTCCAAGACCGCCGGCGTGCCCGCTGCCGTCAGCATCGCAACGATGCCGCGCGCCGTCAGATCGCGCAGCCATAGCACTAGCAGGTCACCCACGGGAATTGCGAAGAACAGATAGACCAAGGGAAAGGCGAGGATGCGCCAGATCCGCGGACCCAGGATCGCCAGCACTATGCCATTCAGGAAGAGCACGAAAGCGAACTGCTGTACTACAAGGACCGCCCCGGCTGCGCCGAGCACACCGAGGGCCGTGGCCGCTGCGGCGACAACAATGCCGGCTGTGGAGGCGCATGGATCCTCCCGAGCTATGCGTTCCCGGCGAGTCCAGATCAGGGCCGCGGTGACCGCAACGATTGCATAGCCGTGCTCGAAGGAGGGCGAAGACGCCCAAGTTCCGAGGAGGGCTCGCAGCGGTTCCCAATACCCAAAAAGCGCCGATCCGCTGGCAAGGCAAAAAGCTAATGCGGGCCAACGCCAGCGCGCAGCAACACCTTGCGGGGGCCTATCCGCTTCCGCCATCAGCGGCATCATGCGATCGCTCCGGGTCGAAGCGCTGGGCTTGCCCCGCCGATTTCGCCCACCATGCGCTGCATCTGTCTCTCGACAGTTTCCCAATCGTAGTCCAGGAGCACCCGTTGCCGCGCTTGGCGCGCCATTGCTGTAATGCGTGGCCCGCCGGTTAGCGCATCACGCACCGCCGTCGCAAAGTCCTCTGCGGCGCGGGCAATCATAAGCTCTCGGCCAGGCACGAAATCGACCCCGCGCACTGCCTCAGGTGAAGCAATCACCGGGCGCGCCATCGCCATCGCTTCCAATATCTTGTTGGGAATTCCTATGGCGACCCGCAAGGGCACGACCACTGCTGCGGCATGAGCGAGATAGGGACGGATATCGGCAACGCCGCCCACCACCCGCACCCCAGCCAGGCTCGCCAGATGCTGCACACGCGAGCTAGGCGAGCGGCCCACGATCGCGAAACGAAGAGACGGAATATCGGCGCGCAGGCGCGGCAGCACTGAGGTTGCGAACCAGATAACCGCTTCTTCATTCGGCCAATAGTTCATAATCCCGGTGAACGCCACGACGGGTCCGGTCGAGCCGTAAGGGTTGGCACTCTCCAGTTCCGGGGTGAAAAAGCGGGCGTCCACCCCGTTGCGCAGCACCCGCAACTGTCGCACTCGTTCAGGAACAAAGGCCTGGAACCGCTCAGCCTCCGCAGCCGAGACAAAGGTGGCGATATTGAAGCGGCCCACGGCCTTGCGATCGTGCTCAATCAGGCGGAGCGCTTCGCGACGGTAGAGCACTCCCGTTAGGCCATGTGTGCGCTCGCCCAATAAACGCCACTTCTCGGCGTCTGCATCGACAAAATCCAGAATCCGTCCGACCTCGGGGCGGAGCCACGGTCCGATATATCCGGCCATGGCTGACGAATACGCGATCGCGCAACGAATATGATCTGCGGCAAATCGTTGTTTAACCCAGGCGGCAAGCCCTCTGTCGCGATAGACGGATGCGGTCACCGCTGCGCCACCGAGAACCCCTCGCACAGCGCGTAGTTTCTTTTGCCAAGAGGACAATGAGACTGCATGCAGGCTGGCGCAACGCCGGCGCAGCTCGGGCAAGTATCTTCTGTCTTCAGGATCGTCAATGAAGCAGCCGAGATGGAGCACGTGACGTGCGGCCAATGCGTTCAGCCAATGATACGAGCGGATCTTGTCGCCCTTGTCGGGCGGGAACGGAATGCGGTGGACAAGGAACAAGATCTCCATTGTGAGCCTAGCCCAGCCCACGCGCGATCGGCGGACCCAACAAATTCGCCACCCTAAAAGGCAGCCGCTTCCAGATGCTGATCAACAGTCGATATTTCGGGTTCAGAGGATTGAACCGAGGCAGTTCGCTCCGTCGCAGCAGCAGGTACTGGTAGTGCAGGGGCACGGACCCGAAACCCCAGCTCCGCTTATAGGTGAAAGCGCCGGTTCCGACCTTGCTGCGGCCGAAATCAAATTCCCCCCCGCCCTGCTCCGCCATGCCTCGCATCAGATCCCAGTACATGAAATCGTGCGCACGCAGGCGCCGCTCTTCCTCGCTGGTGCCGGCATGATAAGGCAGCAGGGTATCGCGAAACCGAAAGCTCACGACCCCGCTTATTGGTTCGCCTTGCCTGGTTACCAGCGTGCATTGGCAAGCAGCACCAAAAGCGTCTTTCAAGGCACGGAAATAACGCCTGGTTTGCGCCGGGGTGCCATGCCGATGCATGTTGCGGGCGTAAAGCGCATAGAAGCGGTCAATGTCCTCCTCTCTCCTCGCTTCGAGACCATGGTGGAACGCCTTGCGCAACTCGGCTCTGCGCTTGCGCGGTATGGATGCGAATAAGGCATCCGGATCGGCGGGGATGCGCTTGCGAAAGGTCGCGTAAAGCGCGGATTCGGTCGGCCATTGTCGCTGTGAGCCAGCTTCGAATCGATATTCCAAATATTCGACGTCCCGTCGCTCCGCAAGGCTATGCGCGGCTTCATCAAGGGCCGCGGTGCTCTCGGCATCAACGGCGATCGGCCCGCCATAAGAGCAGAACGCGGTCGAGATCAAGGCTGAGCCGAACAGACGGGTGTGCAGGTGCACGAGCGGCAGAATGCCCGTGACCTCCTCCCCCCTCATGGCCATGAGATAGGGACAGTCATGGCCCAACGCGCCCTCGATCACGCTTTTCCAGCCGCTGCTGTGGAAGAATGACGCCTGCGGCGATGCCGCGACGAAGGTGTTCCAGGAGGACACCTTGTCTGCCTCGAGCGGCACGATTCGCGGAGCGCTCACGAAACGCGCGCCAAGCCCGGCGCTGTGCTTGCGGTGAGTTCGGAGAACACGCAATCGATCCGATCCCAGCGGAAATCGGTCAGGAGCCGTCTCAGCTTCCGTTGCGTTCCTTTCAGGTTGATCCGATGCCGAAGGCGGGCTTTGGTTGAGATACCTGCCGGGATCGGCTGCTCCGGATCCAATTCCCAGGCATGCAGATAGAACACTGCCGGCGCTCGATCTTCGCGGTTGAAGCGCCGGACACCCCAGCGCGAAACAGCATAGGGGAAGAGCCGGAAGTAGCCGCCACCGCCACACGGCAAAGTGCCGGTCAAAAAGGGAACTGTTGCAATCGGGATTTCCAAAACCCCCGCAGACGCCGGGCGGAATGCCAGGCGCGGAGCATCGGGCCAACCATAATGATCGTGGCGAATTGGATACACGCTGGAGCTATACCGGTAGCCGGCTTTAGCCAGCGCTTCGAATGCCCAAGGTGTATCGCGTCCGATGGAGAAACTCGCGGCACGGTAGCCGATGACCGGCACGCCGCCAATTTCCTCCAGCAACTCCCGCGTCTGCCGTGCATCTTGCTGGAAGGCTTGCGGCGTCTGATCGCGCACTCTCACATGCGCCCAGCCATGGCTGGCGAGCTCATGGCCAGCCGACACGATGCGGCGAATCAACGCCGGGTGCCGTTGCGCCAGCCAACCGAGCACGAAAAAGGTCGCCTGCGTGCCGGTTTCGTCCAGCAACTTCAGCAAGGCCTCGGTCTGCAGCTCGATGCGTGAGGGTATTTGTGCCCAACACTCAGTGTGGATAGCATCGGCAAAGCCGGAAACTTGGAAATACTCCTCCAGATCGATGGTCAGGGCATTGCTGGGAACCCGATCGGCATGTGCAGACCGGGGATTCATCGATCGACTTCGCGCAGAGCCGCAGGGGGCGCCAAGCCCAGACCCTCCTCTCGCAGGTCCAGAACCATCTCCTCCGCGAGAGCTCGGTCGAGGACGTGTCGCTCTTCCAGGTAGGCCAGCAGCAGCAGCCTGTCCATCAGCGTATTGATGCGGCGGGCAATTCCACGCGATTCGCGGTGAATCAGCGTGACCACCTCTTCTTCGATCTTGGGATCGCCATGCCAGCCCACGGTAGAAAGCCGGTGGCGGATATACTTGCCCGTCTCGGCCAGACCGAGGGGATGCAAATGGCACATCGCGACGACACGCTGTACCAGCTGTTCCAACTCGGGCCGGGCAAGCAGAGAGCGCAATGACGGCTGACCGATCAAGCAAACCTGCAACAGTGCGGCGCGGCCGTGCCGCAGGTTGCTCATCATGCGTAGAACCTCAAGTGAGGCGAGCGGTAGATTCTGCGCTTCGTCTATGAGGACCAGAGGGGGCCTGCCGTTCGAGCCCAGCTCCATGATCGCTTCGACCAATCCGGTCAAAAAGGCGGAGCGCTCGAGATGCGCCACTCCCAGGCCAAATCCCTTGCCGATGGCGCGAAGCAAATCCTCAGGCTCAAGCTGCGGCATCGCCACCGAACTGACGCCCTGAGTTGCTCCGATCTGCTCGACCAAGCTGTCGGCCAGAAGGGTCTTTCCTGTGCCCACCTCGCCTGTGAGCACGACGAAGCCTTCGCCCTTGTGCAGACCGTATTGCAGGTAAGCCAATGCCTTGGCGTGCTCTCTGCTTTCGAAAAAGAAGCGCGTGTCCGGCAACAGCCGAAATGGCAGGTCAGTGAAACCGAAGAACTTCTCGTACATAGGCCTGGCTATGTTTCGCGGATGGGCGCGAGCCCTGCCGAGCCGCGCCGCGCTCGACGGTAATAGCGGTAGTAATTCCCAAACCGCACGGACCCGAACTGGAAACGCACCTTGTTCAGCACGAAACCAATATTCGGACACATGCTGACCAGGTCGAGCGCTTCCGCGACCTCGGCGCGGCCTATCCGTTCCGCTTCGACCACATACAAGATTTGCCCCACCTGCCGGGCGAGCGCGCTTGCTTCAGTGGTCGCCAGTACCGGGGGTGCATCAAAGATTAGATAGGCACCCGGACACTCGGCCATGAGCCGCCGCAAAAACAGTGCTGTGCGTTCGCTGGCGAATAGTTCGGCGCTCAGGGCCTGCGGGTGACCAGCCGGGACGATATAGAACCCGTCGGCATCGGTGCCGATCAGTATATCGGAGGGCTGCACGCGCTCATCGGAAAGTGCATCGAGCAGTCCGCGCTCTCGTGACATGCCGAAGATCGAAGCAACGGCCGATCGCGACGGATCGGCGTCAATCAGCACCACGGAGCGACCCTCTTC
>JBKPSQ010000191.1:0-6500 GCA_046735075.1 Pseudomonadota bacterium | reverse complement strand
TTCCAGGCCTGACCGACGAGGAGCGCAGAAACCGCGCGCTACTCGTCGAGGCCATGCAAGCGCACGGCTTCAAGAACTATCCCATGGAGTGGTGGCACTTCACGCTCGAGCCTGAGCCTTATCCCGACACGATCTTCGATTTCCCGATCGGACCTCGGCACTAACTCGCGAACTCAATCGGAACGCGCTGATCGTCGCGTCGTTCTTTCCGCATGCAGGAGAGCGCGGCGAAGGCAAAGGGCACGGTTTCGGGGCCGGCACACCCGCGAGCGGATGCGCCCGTAATTGAAACGACAATCCCTTCGCGACTCGATCGGCTGACATGGGGCAGGTTCCACACCCTTATCGTCCTTGCGCTCGGCGTCACTTGGATCCTCGACGGACTTGAGGTGACTCTCGCCGGCTCGGTAGCCGGCGCCCTCAGAGAGAGCCCAAGTCTAGCTCTCAGCAACGCCGAGGTGGGGCTTGCCAGCAGTTTCTATCTCGCTGGCGCCGTGTTCGGTGCGCTCCTGTTTGGCTGGTTGACCGATAGGCTTGGACGCAAGCGGCTCTTTTTCATAACTCTTGGCGTTTATCTGGTCGCTACCGCCTCGACCGCATTCGCCTGGGACTTCGCGAGCTTTGCCCTTTTCCGTTTCTTAACTGGCGCGGGCATCGGCGGCGAGTACACGGCGATTGCCTCCGCCATCCAGGAATTCACTCCGGCGCGATATCGCGGCCATACCGATCTCGTCATCAATGGCAGTTTTTGGCTCGGAGCTGCACTCGGCGCCGGCGCATCGCTCATTCTTCTCGACCCCGCTCTGTTGCCGCCCGATCTCGGCTGGCGTGCCGCTTTCTTCATCGGCGCGGTATTGGGCCTCATTATTCTGGTCATGCGGAGATCAATTCCCGAATCGCCGCGCTGGCTCGCGATCCACGGCAGGCCTGATGAGGCCCATGCAATCCTGGATGCGATCGAGGATGGTCATCGCCGCGAAGGGCACCATCTGCCGGACGAACAGCTTGCTAAGTTTCGTTGCCGCGCGCGCGACCACACGCCTCTCCGCGAAGTTTGGCAGGTGCTGTTCCTCACCCATCATCGGCGCACACTGGTCGGGCTGTGCCTGATGGCTTCGCAGGCTTTCTTCTACAATGCGATCTTCTTCACCTACGCACTCGTCCTTACCGCCTTCTACGGGATCAGGTCGGACCAGGTCGGCTGGTACATCTTGCCTTTCGCTGTGGGAAATTTCCTTGGGCCGCTTCTGCTCGGACGGCTGTTCGATACGGTGGGACGGCGCGTCATGATCGCATCGACTTATGCGCTTTCGGGCCTTCTGCTTGCGCTGACCGGCTATCTCTTTGCGGTGGGCCTTCTATCGGCAACAGCGCAGACGGTGGCCTGGACCGTCATCTTCTTCTTTGCTTCGGCCGCCGCGAGCTCGGCCTATCTCACTGTGAGCGAAACCTTCCCGCTTGAGGTTCGCGCACTCGCCATCGCCTTCTTTTATGCCGTGGGCACCGGGATTGGCGGCGTCGGGGCGCCCTGGCTGTTCGGGATCCTAATCGACACCGGCTCGCGGCTCAGTCTGTTTGGAGGCTATCTGCTCGGCGCGATCTTAATGCTCGCGGCAGCGATTGTCGTCTTCAGGTTTGGGGTCGATGCCGAGCGCAAATCGCTCGAGACCGTCGCCGCACCGCTCTCGGCCGTCGATTGATTATTCGTCGCGGTAGACGCGCTCGCGCCGCTCGTGGCGCTCTTGCGCCTCGACGCTCAACGTGGCGATGGGGCGGGCATCGAGCCGTTTCAGGCTGATTGGCTCGCCTGTCTCCTCGCAATAGCCGTAGGTGCCGTCGTCGAGCCGCATCAGAGCGGCGTCGATCTTGGCGATCAACTTGCGCTGGCGGTCACGGGCCCGAAGCTCGAGCGCCCTCTCGGTCTCGGAAGTCGCGCGATCGGCGATATCTGCGTGCTGAGCCGATTCGTCGTGCAGGTGCTGAAGCGTTTCCTTGGTCGAGCGGAGGATCTCGTCGCGCCAAGCGAGCAGCTTGCGGCGGAAGTAGGCCCGCTGCCGCTCGCTCATAAAGGGCTCGTCCTCCGTGGGACGATAATCGTCGGGGAGGAGCTTCTTCTTCGCCGGCATGAGAATTGTGTCCTGACGCATCCGTTCCGCCATCGGCCGCTTAGGCCCCGCTCCCCCTCACCCGCTTGCGCATGTGTCAGCGATCCCCGCCGGGCAGCCACGTATTTACGGAAGCGACTCGACAAGTCAAGACGGCAGACGTGGCTTGACAACCGCGCGAAGCAGCGGCAGCCGACCGACTGCGAATCCGTCACAGTTCGCGCCTGAGAGAAAGCCGGAATCGAACAACATTTCTTATGCAAAGCGGCAAGCTCGTGGCATCCTTTTGCCACCAAACGGCTCGGGCCGGTTGAGCAGCCTAGGCCGTCCGCAGCCTCTTCCCTCGCCTGCTCCCGCCGCGCTAAGAGGCCGTCGTGCCGCTTTCCACCTACACGCAAGGCCTGGGCGATGCCTTTCGCAGCCTCGGCGATTTCGCTTCAGACCTTGTGGCTCCCACCGTCCGGCTTGGCGTGACGGGGCTCGCCCGCTCCGGCAAGACCGTGTTCATCACCGCACTCGTGCACAATCTTATCTCGGGGGCGCGCCTTCCTTTCTTCGATGCCGCGGCACAAGGGCGCCTATCGCGCATTTATCTTGAGCCACAACCAGACGACGTTATTCCGCGCTTCGCCTACGAAAAGCACCTTGCCGATCTCGTCGGCGACCCGCCGCGCTGGCCGGAGAGCACGCGCCGAATCAGCCAGCTCAGGCTCACGCTCGAATATAGCTCGACGCGGTTCTGGAAACGCCAGCTCGGTCGCGAGCTGTTGCATATCGATATTGTCGATTATCCCGGAGAATGGCTTCTCGATCTGCCGCTGCTCCAGCTCGACTACCGGGAATGGTCGAAAGCCGCGATCAAGCAGAGCTGGATGCCGGCCCGCAAAAAAGCCGCCAAACACTGGCATGCATCGCTCGGCCTAGTGGAGCCAAAGGACCCGGCCAATGAGGGTGTTGCCGAAAGACTCTCGGACCTATTCAAGGCTTATCTCCGCGAGGCTCGCGCCGATCCACACGCGCTCTCGACTCTTCCCCCGGGGCGTTTCCTCATGCCGGGCGATCTGGCCGGCTCGCCTGCGCTAACTTTCTCTCCACTCGAGACCAAGGGCGAGGAGACTTTCCCGCGGGGCTCGCTGTTCAGCATGATGGAGCGACGCTATGAGGCCTATAAGAGCCACGTGGTGAGACCGTTTTTTCGCGACCACTTCTCGCGGCTCGACCGGCAGATTGTGCTCATTGATGTACTCGCAGCGCTCAATGGCGGGCAGCAGGCGGTCGCCGATCTCGAGCGCGCTATGACCGAAATCCTTGAATGCTTCAGGACCGGAGCAAACAATCTTTGGTCAAGCCTGTTCGCTCCCCGCATCGATCGCATCGTGTTTGCCGCCACCAAGGCCGATCATCTCCATCACCAAAGTCACGACCGGCTCGAGGCGATCCTCGCCAAGCTCACCGGCAGAGCGATGGCCCGCGCCGAGTTTGCTGGCGCGGATTTGAAGGTGCTGGCGCTTGCCGCGGTACGTGCGACCCGCGAGGCCGAAGCGCGTCGGCACGGTGAGGTGCTTCCCTGCATCGTCGGTTATCCGCTACCCGGCGAGACCATCGGCAGGCGCACTTTTGACGGCAACGAAGAGTTCGCCATTTTCCCTGGAGACCTTCCGACCGATCCCGAGGAAGCGCTCAAAGGCTGGCACACCGAGGAAGGCGAAATGCGTTTCGTTCGCTTCCGCCCGCCGAACCCAAAACCCCTCCCTTCCGGGGGCTTTGCACCATTCCCAAATATCCGCCTGGATCGCGCCATCGAGGCGCTGATCGGAGATCGCCTCGCATGAGCAAGACAAGCAAACGCAAGCCGACTGCCTTCAAGGTCGAAGAGGTCGAGCTGTTCGAGCCACCTGTCCCGCCTCCACTCCCCGCCAAGCCCGTGCCCCTCCCGGTCACTCGCATTCGCGCCCTCCCCGCGCTCGACCGCGGGCTTCGCTGGGGCAGCATCCTGTTCGCAGCTCTCGCCGGACTGGTCAGCTTGATTGCTTCGCTCTGGCTCTACGACTGGGCTTTGTCGCTGATCGCCCGCGACGATTGGATCGGGTGGACCGCCGTCGCTTTGTTGGGCGTCGTTCTGCTTGCACTAACGATGATTATCCTGCGCGAGGTGGCGGGACTTGCGCGTCTCGGCCGCCTCGGAAAGATCAGGCACGAAGCGGACAGCGCCGCGCGCCAGAACGAGAAGCCTCTTGCCGTCGATGTCGCAGACCGGCTGAAGCGCCTTTACGGCGGACGCAAGGATCTTGCCTGGGGCCTTAACCGTCTCGCCGAGCATGAGCATGACATCATGAACGCGGGCGAGTTGTTGAAGCTCAGCGAGCGCACGCTCGTTTCCCCTCTTGATCCTTATGCGCGTGGGATCGTCGCTGCGTCCGCCAAGCGCGTCTCGGTGGTGACTGCGGTAAGCCCGGGCGCGTTGATCGACATGTTGTTCGTCGGCACGGAGAATCTGCGCATGCTGCGCCGTCTTGCTACACTCTATGGCGCGCGTCCCGGCACGCTGTCGCTTCTCAAGCTTGCCCGGATGGTTGTCACCCACATCGTGCTGACCGGCGGCATCGCGATCGGCGACGATGTGATCCAACAGGTGATCGGCCATGGTCTGACGGCCAAGCTTTCGGCACGGCTTGGCGAAGGACTGTTCAACGGTGCTCTGACCACGCGTATCGGCATTGCCGCGATCGATGTGTGCCGCCCGCTGCCTTACATCGAGAGCCAGCGGCCTCGCTTCCGCGAGCTGGTCGCCGAGGTTGCCGGTATTCGTTGAGCGCGATCTTCAGCCGGCTAGCTTGCAGCCGTCCACGGCCACCTGTTGCGACTGGCCGTCGTTGAACCTCAGCGTCACGGTGATCTTGTCGGCACAGGCGAGACCGCCGACGCTGACACGGAAGCCGGTCTTCTTCTCGCTCGAGATTTGCGACTGTGGCATCACCGCAGGCGTGTTGAAGTCATACATGACCGCAACGAGACGCTGCTTCATCTGCTCCGGGGGCTCGAGCCAAAACTCAACGTGGTAAAGCGGCCTGCCCTGTTCTTCTCCCTTGATCTCGGTCGCCTTTGACTTCACCCAGCCTTCAACCTCGTGGCTTTCCGGCAGCTTGACCGGTTGGACGAGCGCCTGCTGATGCGCCGAAGGCGGCGAGGTGTCGGCGACCTTAGGTGCACTTGCGGAGTCGCCTGAATCCAGCGGAAACGGTTTGACCGCATCCCAAGGCAGTATTTCCCTTCCCGCCGAATCTGCTGCGAGCGCCTTGGTATCTCCGGCGGCAGTCTTTGTTTTATCGGCTTCAGAGTGATCGCGGTCCCATGAGGGCTCGTCATTGAGGCCCGAGAGCTTTTGCTCTCCAGTAGGTGCCGGCACCGCAGCTTGGCTCTTTACCGATGCGGTGTGCTCGCCTCGCGCTTCAGCTTGCGGAAGCTTGGTGATGACAGTCTCGCCGCCGTCTGGCGCGACTGGGGCTTGAACCATTTCCCGGTCCTGGCTCACCCCCTCTGCGCCAACGAGAAACAGTCCCGGAATCCCGACAGCACCGGTGCTCACGGCGAGCCCGGCTTCGAACGCGATCAAACCCGCAACCAACGCTAGACCGATCGTGCGGGCGCCACGATGGATGTCCACGGAACGCATGAAAGGATCCGCAAAACGCCGTAAGAAACGCGGGGACTTCGCCCTCGCGAGGCCATCAGTTTAACCATCTTCCGGGGCAAAGGAAGCGTCCGGTCCTCGGCGGGAATTCCCGGAAGCTCAACGGATAGAGCATGCTGCGGCAACCGGCCCCAGAGTAGCGCTGAGGGCACTGTCGCTGCTCCGCCACGCGCTGCGGTGGATAGTGGGGATAAGCGCGCCCTACCGGATGCATCTCCCCGTGGCTCAGATATGCTCCAGTTGTGAGTTGACCGGTTATGGAAGGTGCCGGTGGAGAAATCCGGCGGTGCTGGGAAGTAATCGGAACGCTCACAGGGCAAGGCAAGCCCAAGGTCGTCCACTGCCATGGGCGGCTGAAGGCGGAGGGGATCTGTAAAGCGCGAAGTGCCACGGTCTGGCGGCCCTGCCGCAATACCGTGAGGCGGAGTCGACAGGGTACTTTGCGCCGCAAATTCCCACCGCTGGTTGGATCCTCGTCCGGCCAGGACAGGATCCGCGTCGTAGCAACGCGACGTTAAATAAGGACCGTGGTCGGATCAGCCGCCGCTTTCATGGGAAACCATGGGGCCGAGCGCGTGATCAAGAGACCGAAAGGTCTCGGCGATCGCCGACTGATCGTCCCGAACGGGCGAGAGGCTCGACATCGCACAGGGAGGCGGGGCCGCAAAGCTCCGCCTTTCCTGTTTTTTGGGCCCAATTCACAA
>JBKPSQ010000190.1:0-6096 GCA_046735075.1 Pseudomonadota bacterium | reverse complement strand
GGGTATGGCCCATGGCGCCCGCCCACGAGCCATTCATCGCATCGAATGAGACATCGCCGTGCTGCAGGATCCTGAGTGCGGAGATAAGCTGCGGCTTGGCGAATTTTGCCTTGGTCCCGGTGCAAATCAGCGTGGCGAGTGAGCGGATCACATTCTTCTCGCCGGGCTGCGTCCCGTAATTGGACTCGACTCCCCAGATAGCCACGATGACATGGCGGTCGACGCCATAGCGCGTCTCGAGGGATCCAAGCAAAGCCTGATACTCGGCGAGCTTCTGCTTGCCCGTCGCGACCCGCTTATCCGAAACGAGCCGATCCAGGTATTCGCCGATCGGCTTTACATATTCCGGCTGATAATTGGCCTGCTCGACTACTTCCGGGTCGGACGCGAAGCCCTGAAAGGCGCGGTCGAAGGTCTCGCGTTTGATGCCTGAGGCGCTCGCTGCTGGCCACAGGGCCTGAACACAAGCCTGGTCGCGGCCGGCAAAAGACTGGGCCGGAAACGACGAAAGCGCTGCCGCAGCCAAACCTGCCGCTAAAATCAAAGGCTTAGAATTTCCAATGATTCGCATGGCAGGAATTTACCAACCGCGTCCGGCAAAACCTAGGCGGGCAAGAGCGACCTTTCAGCCCGTCGCCGACTACTGCGCCGCAGCGCTGGCCTCGTCGAGGACGGTATCGACCAGTGTACTGCTCGGATAACAGGTGAGTGGCAGACCCCGCTTCTGCTCCTCCGCGCCGATGGTCCTGCGGGTCTTGAAGCCGGCAAGCCCATCCACTTTACCGACATCGTAGCCCTTCGCGACCAAGACCTGCTGAAAGCGCTGAATGCGATCGCGTGGAAATCGCTCGACCGGTTGCCAGGTGCCCACGAACGCTGCGGGCGCATTGGCGGTGATCATGTCCGCGACATGACCCACGAAAATCGCATAGACGTCGGAGTTGTTATAAAGCTTCAGCACCGAGAAATTGTTGGTGGCGAGGAAGGCCGGACCCTTCAGTCCCGCAGGCAAAACCATGAAGGTCTGATCCTGAAGCTTGTCCTCTGGGAATGGGCGATCCTTCACCCGCGCCACACCAAGCTTCATCCATTCTGAAATCGGCCGCGCTTTATCGGGCCCCTGCTGGGTGCAATCGAACTTCTGAGGCAGCTTGACCTCATAGCCCCAGATCTGATTGCCGTCCCAGCCCTGGCTGTGCAGCGAGTTGCCGGTCGAGGCTAGCGCATCGGAGATCGTGTTCCAGATATCGCGCTTGCCGTCACCATCGAAATCGACGCCGTAATTGTCGAAGTCTGACGGCAGAAACTGGGTGAAGCCCATCGCGCCGGCCCAAGAGCTTCTCATCTCGGCCCGCGTGGCATATCCCTCTTGCAGGATCTTCAAAGCGACGATGAGCTGCTTCCTGAACTCTTCCGGGCGCAAACCCATGAAGGCCTGGGTGGCAATGGCAGACAGCGCGTCGAACGGCATGTCAACGCTACCGAAACCCGTCTCCCTTCCCCAGATGGCGACGATGATGCTCGCCGGCACATTGTAATTCTTTTGAATCGCCGCGAGCTGCGGGCCGAGCTGGCTCATTTTGCTCCGACCGCTCGCCGCCAGCATGTTGAGTGTGGATTCCTTGAAATAGCCGGCCGGCGGCTCGAACTCAGGCTGCCGGCTCGGCTTCATCTGATCGGCAAGCACCTTCGGCAGCGGCGGTCCATCCGGCGTTGCCGGATTCGGAAAGACAAGGTGGGGCAGCGACCAGTTGAGCTTGAGCCCTTTGATGTTGGCGTCGAAGGTGGCGCGCTTCACGCCGGCGGCTTCGGCATCAGGCCACAGCGCTTCCAACCATGCGGCGAAGCTCTTGTCGACCGCACGTTTATAGGCGGCGACCTCATCCTCGGCGCGGACCGCGCCTGACGTGACCCCGATGAGAGCCATGTTGAGAAGCATCACAATCTTGAGCGCGCGTTTCAGCACGGCGTACCCTGAGCGATTCAGTGGTTTCCGGTCCCGATTTTGGCCAGTGCTTAAGGCGCCGCAAAGGCAAAAATGGCCACATTCCGCGATGAGTTTGGCGGTCCATCCGCCGGCCGTCTTCGAAAATGGTTGACCACTTCTAGCAGTCTTCAGAACAAAGTGGCTCCTATTGAAGGGCGCCCGCGCGCCCGTTTCGGGTGAACACGACTGGCACAGAGCGCGGAGCGCCGGTGCGATCATCGAAGAACGGATTCGGCTGAGCGAGCCCCCGCAGCCACCAGCCGAGAATCTTCGATGCGCGGCGAGCGAAGACGCCGAACGAGGGTCGTGCGGGCGCGGTCGACGGGAGCGGGCCGACGGCGGAGCCTTCCTAGATACGGCACAACGGGGGTCCCAGCATCTCATCTCCGGAATGACCGTCGAATTCGGGGTCCATGAAAGAATGAATGAGGGCGACGACTGGGAAGCGCGGACTAGCGGCGGTGTTAGCGATTGGTGTCCGGCAGCAATCAGCGTACCAACGGAAGACCTTTCTGGAGAGGCTTAGGCATCGGACAGCGTCAGTGCCGGCGGTAAGCTTTACGCGCGCCGGCGGCATCTGGAAGATGTCCGTGCCCCCGGCTGCATCGAGCGCGTCCGGCCGATCGAGGAAGCGCGCGAATGCCTGGCAGTCCTGGCAGTAGCAAATGAAGCGAAAGCCAGCGGATGGCGAAACCGCCCTTGCCACGCCGCGTACGTGGCCGCACCGGCACCGAAGCGGGAGGTCCAAAGGCGGGCGTGCCGCGTGAATGCCTGTGATCACGAATCCGCACCCACGAGTTCTTCGAAACTTGTTTAGTTACAGTGTGGTCTGTTGTGGATTGTGTCCAGTTCGGCCGCGCCTCAAGCACAGCAAACTTGACCGACTACCTGAAATTCGACGCTTGCTATCAGGAAGTGGTTGGGGGAGTTCTAGCGCCCGGCGGAGATCTGAAAATCTGAGTGAGGACTCAAATGGCTGTTCGCGTGCGTAAGGCCGTGTTTCCGGTAGCGGGGCTCGGCACCCGGTTCCTGCCCGCAACCAAGGCCATGCCAAAGGAAATGCTGACGGTGGTGGACCGCCCGCTCATCCAGCACGTGGTCGATGAGGCACGAGAGGCTGGAATCGAGCATTTCATCTTCGTCACCGGGCGCAACAAGGGCGTCATCGAGGATCACTTCGACCGGCAATTCGAGCTAGAGGAAGTGCTCGCCGCGCGAGGTAAGAAAAACGAGCTCGAAGGCCTCAACGACGATCTCCCCGGCCCCGGCACGACGAGCTTCACGCGCCAACAGGAGCCGCTAGGACTTGGCCACGCCGTGTGGTGCGCTCGCGAGCTCGTGGGCAACGAGCCCTTCGCGCTTCTTCTTCCTGATGTGCTGGTGCAGACGCCGGGCAAAGGCTGCCTCGCTCAGATGCTCGAGGTCTATGCCAAGCATGGCGGCAATATCATTGCGGTTGATCCTGTGCCCGAGGATCAGGTGAAGAATTATGGCGTAGTGTCGATCGGCGGCGGCGATGGACGCGTATTTCCAGTCAACGGTATGGTGGAGAAGCCGAAGCCGGGGACCGAACCATCCAATCTCACCATCCTTGGCCGCTACATCTTGCAGCCGGAGATCTTCGACCTCCTGTCCAACCAGGAGCGCGGCGCTGGAGGCGAAATTCAAATTACCGATGCGATGCTCGCGCTCCTCAAGATGCAGCCATTCTACGCCTTGAAATATGAAGGCAAGACCTTCGACTGCGGCTCAAAGGTCGGCTTCCTTACGGCCAATGTGGCTTACGCCCTCGCCCGCCCCGACATTGCTGAAGCGTTCGCCAACGAAGTCAAGAAGCTCGTTTGAGCGGCCGCAAGTCTTGGCCCTCACCACGCCCAAATCCGTGCTAAAATCAACTCGCGTCAGACGGGGAAAACACGATCATGCCGGTCGGCTTGAAGCGGGACCTTTCGCTGCTGGATGACCGCAGCGAAGCCATCGCCTCGGCGACCAGAACCCTGCAATTCGAGGCCGAAGGCTTAAGCGCGCTGAAGGCAGCGCTGGCCAATTCCTTGAGCCAGAGCTTCGCCCGCGCGATAGCCATGATGCGCGCCTGCCACGGCCGCGTCATCGTCACCGGCATGGGCAAGAGCGGTCATGTCGGGCTGAAAGTGGCCGCCACCCTCTCCTCCACCGGCACGCCGGCCTTCTTCGTCCATCCGAGCGAAGCGAGCCATGGCGACCTTGGCATGATCACCAAACAGGACGTCATCCTCGCCTTCTCCTGGTCGGGAGAAACGGTCGAGCTCGGCAATCTCGTCTCCTATTCCCGCCGCTTCGCCGTTCCGCTGATCGCCGTCACCTCGAATGCCGACAGCACTCTCGGCACCAGCGCGGACCTCGTTCTTGCGCTGCCACAAACCAAGGAAGCCTGCCCGCATGGCTTGGCGCCTACGACTTCTACGGTCATGCAGCTCGCGCTTGGCGACTGTCTCGCGATTGCGCTGCTTGAGAGCAAAGGCTTTACCGCGCGCGACTTCAAGGCACTACATCCTGGGGGACAACTCGGAGCACGCCTGAAATTCGTCGGCGACCTGATGCACAAGGGCGATCGATTACCACTCGTCAACGCCGAACTTGGCATGGCCGAGGCAATTGTGGTGATGACCGAAAAGGCGTTCGGCTGTCTCGGCGTGGTCGACGGGGACGGTCTGCTCAAGGGCATCATCACCGACGGCGATCTCCGCCGGCATATGGGTGACGGTCTGCTCGCCCGCCGGACCGGAGAGATCATGACGCCAGGGCCTAAGACCGTGCAGCCGGACTTGCTCGCGAGCGCCGCGCTCGAGCTGATCAACGCCTCCTCGATCACCGCGCTATTCGTGGTCGAAGAAGGTGGCCGTCCAGTCGGCATCATCCACATCCACGACCTCTTGCGTGCCGGCGTCGCTTAGGCGACCGCGCGTTCCACCTCCCGCCGCTTGACACGCGAGAATGAGCGGCCAGCGTTTGGCATTGTGCCACGCTCGCCCTCGGCCTGCGAGAGCGCGCGCGTGATGGCGGCGTAGTGATAGTGGGTCGCCACTTTGAGCGCATAGATGAAAAGAATATGCGGCTCACGCCAGCGAGCACGAGTCATCCGTAGCAACTGCCGCTTATATCGGGACATGAGCGTCTCGTCCGCCTTAAGGCGCAGCACGCGCGAGGCGATAACGGCGAATTTGATATAGTTGAAAAAGCAGCGTTTGACCCACGCCCAACGATGGCTTGCCCAATAGGGAAGCTGATGGAGGGCAAACTTGAAATTCCCGTCAATGAACTGTGCATCGAGCCTCTGGAAGAAGGCCTCGGCCGTGTAGCACGTCTGCATTACCTGGACGAAGCCGTCACGGAGGGCTTCCGACGACATACCGAGCGGAACGATATTGGTCCCGTAGCGATCGCTCGCATCGTCATCGTTTAACCGTCCCGCTTGTTTGAGTCGCGCATGGAGAGGCGTGGTGGGTATCGCGTGCAGCATGCCGATAAGCGCAGCTGAGATACGCGCTTCGTCGAGGAATTTGGGCATCACCTCGAAGATTGAAGGATCGTCGTGATCGAAGCCGACGATCATGCCGCACCAGACGTCAATTCCATGGCTTTGCACTCGGTGCACGCGTTCCAGAAGCGTTCCGGCGTTCGGCCGCACATTCTGGTGCTTCTTAGTCTCACGCAGCGAGTCCTCATTCGGCGTCTCTATTCCGATGAAGACGTTCTGGAAATTAGCCAGGCCCATCAACTCCATGAGCTCTTCGTCCTCAGCGAGATCGAGAGAAGCCTCGGTGAATAGGGTCAGCGGATAAGCGCGCTCTTGCTGCCAGCTGACGATGTCGCGGAGCACGGGCTTGATAGCCTTCTTGTTGCCGATCAGATTGTCATCGACGACGAAGACGATTCCGAGCCCAGCTTTACGGAACGCCTCGAGCTCGGCCAACACCTGCTCGCTCGTCTTGAGGCGCGGCCGCCGGCCAAACGTCACGATGATATCGCAGAACTCGCATGTGAACGGACAGCCGCGGGAGATCTGCAAGCTTCCGAACATGTAGCGGTCGGTCTTGAGCAGATCGACGCGCGGCAATGGCAGGCGAGTC
>JBKPSQ010000189.1:0-19380 GCA_046735075.1 Pseudomonadota bacterium | reverse complement strand
GAGGATGGTTTAGACCGGGCGCGCTAGCATCTGTCAAGCCGCTCGAAATTTGCTTTACGGTGAGAGGATGTCCGCGACGCGACCTCCGTTCTTAGCACTTCTGTTTGCCACGGTACGTTCGCTCAAGGGCGTCGGTCCTAAGGTTGAGGCACTACTCAACAAGCTTGTCTCCGCTCGCGCTGGCCACGCGCTGGTCATCGATCTCCTCTGGCATCTCCCGGTCGGCGTGATCGACCGGAGCATCACGCCGCGCATCACCGATGCCCGCATCGGCGAGCTAGCCACCCTCGAAGTAACCGTAACCGAGCATAGATCGGGAGGCGGACGGCGCGGCGGACGAGCGCCATACAAGGTGCTGGTGGAGGACTCCTCGGGTGCGGCGCTTGAACTTGTCTACTTCAACGCCGATCCCGCCTATCTCAAGCGCCTCCTGCCCGTCGGCAGCCGCCGCCTCGTCTCTGGCAAGCTCGAATCCTATGACGGCTGGCTGCAAATGCCCCATCCCGATCATGTGATGGACATCGAGGGCCCGCGCGACGCGGCGTCCGCACTTCCTCTGCACGAGCCGGTCTATCCGCTCACCGCAGGGCTGACCAACACGATGCTACGGAAAACGATTGGCGAGGCCCTGACGAAGCTGCCTGCATTACCAGAGTGGCTGGACCAGAGTTTCCGCACCAAGAATGCCTGGCCTTCTTTCGCTGACGCACTTCACCGCCTTCATGCACCCGAAAGGGAAGCAGACCTTGCGCCCTCGGGGCCGGCCTGCGCGCGCCTTGCCTATGACGAGCTCCTCGCCAACCAACTCGCACTTGCCGTCATCCGTGCTCGGCTCAAACGCCGTGCTGGGCGAAAACTTGCCGCGCTCGGCAAGCTGCGTACGACGATCACCTCGGCCCTGCCCTTCGCCCTGACCGGCGCACAGACGCGCGCTCTCTCGGAAATCGAGGCTGATATGGCCAGCCCCCACCGCATGCTGCGGCTACTGCAAGGCGATGTCGGCAGCGGCAAGACCGTGGTGGCGCTTCTCGCCATGGCAACTGCGGTCGAGGCTGGGGCGCAGGCGGCGCTCATGGCGCCGACCGAGCTTCTTGCCCGCCAGCATCTCAAGACCATCACCGAATTTGGCGTGCCGTCAGGCTTGCGCATCGCTCTGCTCACTGGGCGCGAGCGCGGTCGCGAACGTGCCGCCATCGTGGATGCGCTCGCCAACGGCAATATCGACATCCTCATCGGCACCCACGCGCTGTTCCAGGAGCATGTCGCCTTCCGCGACCTTGGCCTCGTGGTGATCGACGAGCAGCATAGATTTGGCGTGCATCAGCGGCTCGCGCTGCAAGAGAAGGGCAGCGGCAGCGGCGCCGAATTGCTGGTGATGACGGCAACGCCCATTCCGCGCACGCTTCTGCTCACGAGCTATGGCGACATGGACGTGTCGCGGCTCGACGAAAAGCCGCCAGGGCGCAAGCCGGTCGCCACCCGGACCGTGCCGCTCGAGCGCATCGACGAGGTGATCGAGGGCATTGACCGCGCCATCAAGGGTAGCGCGCAAGTCTATTGGGTCTGCCCTCTCGTCGCCGAATCCGAGCTGCTCGACCTGGCAGCGGCCGAGGCGCGCCATGCCGAGCTACGTGCTCGCTTCGGCGACAAGGTTGGCCTCGTACACGGCAAGCTCAGCGGCAAGGACAAGGACCGCGTCATGGCAGAATTTGCCTCGGGCGCGCTGTCGATCCTGGTCTCCACCACGGTGATCGAGGTCGGCGTCGACGTGCCCAATGCTAGCATCATGATCATCGAGCACGCCGAGCGCTTCGGGCTCGCCCAGCTCCATCAGTTGCGTGGTCGTGTCGGCCGCGGAGCCAAGGAGTCCTCTTGCATCTTGCTTTACCGCCAGCCCCTCTCCGACGCAGCGCGCGAGAGGCTTGCCGTCATGCGCCGCACCGAGGACGGCTTTGTCATCGCCGAGGAGGATTTGAAGCTCAGAGGCGGCGGCGAGCTGCTCGGCACCCGGCAGAGTGGCCTTCCCCTCTTCCGCGTGGCCAGCCTGCCAGAGCATGAGGCTCTGCTCGAGGCTGCTCGCGACGAGGCGCGGCTCAGGCTATCGCGAGATCCGGATCTCAAAGCGCCGGACGCAGACCCGCTTAAGTTCCTGCTTTTTCTGTTCGAGCGCGACGACGCGATCAAGCTGATGCGCGCCGGCTGAGTCCCTAAACGACGGGCTCTTCCTCTGGCACCGGCTTGGCGCCGCGCGCCTTGGCGAGCTTGCGCAGCTCCTCTTGCTGCAGGTCAGGCCCGACCAGACCGGCAGAGACTACGAGCTTGGCAGCATCCTCCACAGCGAGGTCGAGCGGGATCACCTCGCTCGCCGGCACGAACACGATGAAGCCGGTGGTGGGGTTGGGGCCATTCGGCATGAACACCGTGATCAGCGGCTGGCCGCCGCCGATCTTCTCGTCAACCTCGACCGGCGGATCGCCAGCCATGAACACGATGCAATAGAGTCCGCGACGTGGAAACTCGATTAGCCCGACCCGCTTGAACGATGTCCCGCTCTTGGAGAACACCGTAGTGAAGATCTGCTTGACCAGGCGATAGACGCCGCGCACCACCGGCATGCGGTCGAGCATCATTTCGCCGTAGCTCACTATGGTGCGTCCGAACAGGTTGGCGGTGAGCGCGCCCACCACCATCAGCAGCACGATACCGACGATGAGGCCAACCCCCGGCACGCGGAAGGGAAGATAGGTATCCGGCAAATAAGTCTGCGGAACGAGCGGCTTAACCCAGGCATCGACCAGGTTGATGAACCACCACACCACGTAGAGAGTGATGGCGACCGGGCCGACGACGATGAGGCCGGTGAGGAAATAACCGCGCAGCCGCGCACCGATATGCAGAGAGGCAGGCTCTCCCGCGGCGGCAAGCAGGGCAAGCTGGTCCGCCTGCGAGCGCGTTTCGTCGTCCGGCTTGGAAACGGGATCGGACTTGTCTTTAGCTTTCATGGACCCGGAAGGTGGCTGATTGAACTAATGCGCGAGACGCGTCCTAGGATCTATGCGTCATGCAGGCAATCGCGCATCACTGAACGAGAGAGCAGTCGACTCCGCTTCGTTTCAGTGAGTTGCAGACCTTAAGGCTTTCCGCCTTATCCGGGAAGGGTCCGATCTTGAGGCTGTAAAACGTGCCGAAATTGCCGATATCGACCTTCTCGATTACCGGCTGGGCACCGGCGACCGACTGGTTCGCGCTCGAGACTTGCTTCCATAGCGCCTGGGCTTCCGCCTCGGACCGGCTGGTCGCGAGCTGCAACTGAAACCCGCCGCCTGCTGGCGCGGCCGCCGCCGTAGCCGGGGCTGTTGGCGCGGTCGGTGGTTCGGCTTCGGCACTCTTCGAGAACCAGCGGCTCCACCTGCTCGGGCTCGCATCGCTCGCGACCACAGTTTCGCCCGCTTGCGTCTGGGCGCCCCATCCAGTGCTTGGCGCCCGAGCCGGGCTGGTCGGCGCTGGTGGTGGGGTGGTGGGCGTGGCGGCAGCGGCGGTCTGTGCGGTCTGGGCGCCCCATCCAGTGCTCGGGGCAGGCGGGGCGCTGGGAGCGGCCGCCTCGCTTGCTTGCGTCTGAGCTCCCCACCCCGTGCTTGGTGCCGATGGAGGTTTCGCTGTGGTAGGAGGCGGCGCGGCGCTCTCGGCCGGCGCGCTTGGCGGCGACTCTGACGAAGAGGAACTGGTCAGCGATCCCCACCAGCGGCTGACGCGATTACTGCCCGATGCACTTTCTCCCGTCTCGGCGGACGCGGTCGTTGTCCACTGCCCGGTACTCCCTGCGGATTGGCTTGGCGCTGCGGCAGCCTGCTCGTTGGAGCCAGGTGTGACCGACGTCGAGAAGGCCGCAATTGAAGCCGCCCCTTCCGCCGAGCCGCCGCCTTCCGCGATAAGCTGATCGACCCCGCCTCCGCCTGACTTGCGCGCGAGCGCGATGTCCGCCTCGCCTTCCTTGGCAAGCCCGGCCGACTGATAGGCAAGGCCTCGATTCACCAGCGCTTTGACCCGATCGCCCTCGGGAAGGCCGAGCCACATTGCCGCGCCGAAATCTGCGATGGCGCGTGCCGGCTGGTTGAGCTTGCGATAGGCGATGCCGCGCAGATAGAGCGCCTTGGCGGCTTCACCCGGAGCAGCACTGTCGGCATTGATCGCGGCCGAGAACTGCCGCACGGCGGCATCGTATTTGCCGGCGGCAAGCGAGGCTGCGCCGTTCTTCAGCCCCGCGTCTTCCGCTTGGGCCAAGTTGAAAATCGCCAAGGAAGCCGCCAAAAAACACGCGTGCGGAACGAGGCGCCCGCCGAAACCAAGACGGCGCGGCCGGAAGAACTTCCGATGATCCGCCATGTCTTTGCTCAAACAAAGAAATCGGGCAAATCCGAGGCTGTAGTTTATTCCACAGTCACAGATTTTGCGAGGTTTCGCGGCTGATCGACATCGGTGCCCATGAATACCGCCGTGTGATAGGCGATGAGCTGGACGGGCACCGCGTAGACGAGCGGCGTGACGAAACGGTGCACCGAAGGCACGGCGAGGTCGGTCGCGATCGCGCAGCCGGTGGTCGCAGGATCGGCGTCGCTGACCAAGACGATTTGGCCGCCCCGCGCAGCAACCTCCTGCATGTTGGAGACCGTCTTGTCGTAGAGATCATCGCGCGGCGCAATGACGATGACCGGCATGTTCTCGTCGATCAGCGCGATCGGCCCGTGCTTGAGCTCGCCGGCGGCGTAACCCTCGGCATGAATGTAGGAGATCTCCTTCAGCTTGAGCGCGCCTTCGAGCGCGATCGGGAAGGACGAGCCACGGCCGAGATAGAGCACATCCCTGGCCTTCGACAGGTTATGAGCGAGCGTCTCGTAGGGCTCCTCGTCACGGAGCACTGTCGCCATATGGCGCGGAACTTCGGTTAGCGCCTGCACCAGCTCGATCTCGACTTCAGGGCCGATGACGCCGCGCGCCTTGCCCGCGGCAATGGCAAGACAGGCGAGCACTGCGAGCTGACAGGTGAAGGCCTTGGTCGAGGCGACGCCGATTTCCGGGCCGGCGAGCGTCGGCAGCACGGCATCGGACTCGCGTGCGATCGACGACTCGCGAACGTTGACCACTGAAACGATGTGCTGCCCTTGCGTGCGGCAATATCTGAGGCTCGCCAGCGTATCTGCCGTCTCTCCCGATTGCGACACGAACAATGCGGCGCCGCCAGAGTCGAGCGTGGTCTCGCGGTAGCGGAACTCGGAGGCGATATCGACGTCGACGGGAAGCTTGGCCCAGCGCTCGAACCAATATTTGGCGACCAGGCCGGCATAGAATGCGGTGCCGCACGCCGAAATCGACAAGCGTCGAAGATCGGCGAAGTCGAAGGGCAGCGCCGGAACATCCACGCGGTTGGTGGCGAGATCGACATAGGCGGCGAGTGTGTGGCCGATAACTTCAGGCTGCTCGTGGATCTCCTTGGCCATGAAGTGGCGGTGATTGCCTTTGTCGATGACAAAGGCCGTAGCGTGCGAGCGGGTGACCAGACGCTCGACCGCGTTGCCGTTGCGGTCGCGCACGGCCACGCCCTTGCGCGTCAGCACCGCCCAATCGCCATCATCTAGATAGGCGATCGAGTCGGTGAAGGGCGCGAGCGCTATGGCATCCGAGCCGACGAACATCTCGCCATTGCCGTAGCCGATGGCGAGCGGGCTGCCCCGGCGTGCCACGATCAACAGATCCTCATAGCCGGCGAAGATCATGGCGAGAGCAAAGGCGCCTTCGAGACGGTTCAACGTCGCATACACGGCCTGCACCGGATCGCTGCCTGCGTTAAGCTCGCGGGTCACGAGATGCGCGATGACCTCGGTGTCGGTGTCGCTCGTGAACTGCGCGCCCGAAGCAATGAGCTCCTGCTTCAGCTCGCGGAAATTCTCGATGATGCCGTTATGCACCACCGCGACCTTGGCGGTCATATGCGGATGGGCATTCGACTCGACTGGCTTGCCGTGGGTGGCCCAGCGCGTGTGGCCAATGCCGGTGTTGCCGAATAGCGGGTTCGATTTGAGGACTGCTTCGAGGTTGCGCAGCTTGCCCTCGGCACGGCGCCGTCCGAGCCGCCCGTTCTCGACGGTGGCGACGCCGGCGGAATCGTAGCCGCGATATTCGAGACGCTTCAGCGCGTCGACCAGCTGCTCGGCTACCGGACCATTGCCGAGAATGCCAACGATGCCGCACATCGTCCCCTACTCCTTCGAATTTTTTCTATTAGCTAATTGGGGCGATTGCCGGTCGCAATTCACGAGCTATGTCCCTTTGTTGCCGGTGCCGGCGTCAGCTTTGGCCTTGGCTTTGATCTTGCCACGCTGCTCGCGGCGTCGCGCAGCCCAACCTTTGCGCTCCTCCTGCGGGCTGCGGGTGAGCGCTAGCGCATCGGGAGAGACATCCTTCGAGATGACACTGCCGGAGCCGATATAGGCGCCGTCGCCGATCTTTACCGGGGCGACGAGGGAGGAGTTCGAACCGATGAAGGCCCCTTCCCCGATCTCGGTTCGGTGCTTGGCAAACCCATCATAGTTGCAGGTGATGGTGCCGGCGCCAATGTTCGAGCGCGCTCCAACGCTCGCATCGCCAATATAAGTGAGATGGTTCACCTTGGCGCCTTCACCGATCTCCGCCTGCTTGATCTCGACAAAATTGCCGACATGAGCATCCTCGCTCAACGTGGCGCCAGGCCTGAGCCGCGCGTACGGACCCACGATCGCACCCGAGCCGATATGGGCGCCTTCGATATGGCAGAAGCCTCTGATGGTGGCGCCGTCCTCGATGACTACACCAGGACCGATCACCACGTTTGGCTCGACCACCACGTCCCTGCCGATGCGGGTGTCATGGCTGAAGAACACCGTGTCAGGGGCGACCAGGGTCGCGCCGCTGGCCATCGCTTTGGCACGCAGCCGGCGCTGCATGGCAGCCTCAGCCTCGGCGAGCTCGGCGCGAGAGTTGACGCCGAGTACTTCCTCCGAGTCCGACAGAACGATGCGCGCTTCGAGGCGGTCGCCGCGCGCGAGCGCGACCGCGTCGGTCAGATAAAACTCGCCTTTGGCGTTTTCACTACCGACGCGGCCGAGAAGATCGAGCAAGGTCTTGGCCGAACGGAACGCCATGATGCCGGAATTGCACAGCGTGAGTGCGCGCTCCTCCTCGCTCGCGTCTTTCTCCTCGCGGATGGCCGCAAGCCCTCCCCGCTCATCGAGAAGCAGCCGGCCATATCCTGTCGGATCACTTGCCTCGAACCCAATCACCACGAGGTCGGCGCCGCCTGCGAGTTCTGCACGCACCCTTTCGAGCGTCTCAGAACTCAGCAATGGCGTATCGCCATAAAGCACGAGAACATCGCCGGTGAAGGCCTCGAATGCTGTCCGCGCAGCCTTGACCGCATCCGCGGTCCCGAGCTGCTTCACCTGCACGAAGGCTTGGGCCTTCGCATCGAGCGCATTCGCCGCGGCGGCCACATCGTCCATCCCCGGCCCCACCACTACGGCGGTGCGGTCGACGCCAGCAGCTTTGGCGGCCTTCATCACATGGGCAAGCAGCGTCGCCCCGGCGAGTTTGTGCATCACCTTGGGCAGGTCGGACTTCATCCGTGTGCCTTTGCCTGCGGCAAGGATGATGGCGAGCGAGGGAGTTTGGCTCATGAGGCTTGGATCGGTGACACTTTACTCAATCGAGCACGAGCCGGGACGTCTCTTAGCGGCGGCAGGGGCTTAGCTTAGTGATACTGAGGCCGTTAATCCTGAGTTGAGGCGGCAATGCCCGAATCGCTATCGCAGGCGGATCGACGGCGAACTGTCTAGTCCAAACCCGCGCAGAGGGCCACAACTCTGCGTCCACAAGACCACATCTGCGGAAATTGACCGGCGAAGCCAAGAGAGTAATCTCTCTTCCTTGGGGCTTCGTCACATAACAGGCTAGGCCATATTCAGGTCGCTTTTGAGCCTGAATTTCCAGTCGAGAGGGGGTTGAATCCCTATGGCAAAGGATCGACGGACCGGTTCTGGGAATTTCGCGCGCAGCGCATTTGCCTTCTTCTGGATCGCGCTTGGCGGTCTTTCCGCCATCTACCTGTTCACCCTTCTGACCAATCCCTCCGCGCTTGGCGGCCAGGTTGCGCGAACGCAGCCGGGTGAGACGTCGACCAGCTCGGGGCAGGCCGCGAGCGCACTTGGCGGGGCCGGCAACATCGAGTCCACCTTGCGTGACCTGTCGCAGCAGATCGCCGAGATCAATACGCGCCTCGAGCCGCTCGAGAAGGCTGCGCGACCGGCCGGCTCATTATCGGAGAACACGACCCCCTCGACTCCAACGCCAGAGCCGGTGAAATCTCCTGAGCCCAACCCGGCCCAGCCGAACAAGCCCAGCGTCGCCTTAGCGCAGCCCGCCGAGGCGCCGGCGGAACCTGCAAAGGCCGCCGAGGCGGCAAGGCCCACACAGATGGCAGCGCTTGAACCGACTCCCGCCGCGAAGCCAGCGGAGGCAACCCCGTCGGCCCCAGTGGCCAGCACCGCGTCCACTCCGGAAGAGCCAGCCGAGGCTGAGAACGAGCCCGAGCCAACTCCGCCGCCCGTGACGGTTTCGGAGGTGCCCGACGAGCCCGTGAGCGAGCTCAATCCTGCACCAAACCTCAGCAGCAATTTGTCGTCGTCAACATCCGGCAGCGACGGCACCAAACCGGCCACCACCGAAATCGCGGCCCTTAGTCCCACCGTCCTGCCGCCCGCCGCCAATGACGGCTCTACGCGCTACGGCATCGAGATCGGCATCGTGGCGAAGCAGGATGGTTTGCGGCCATTATGGCGCGAATACCTCACCAACCATGCTGCGCTGGTTGCCGGACTTCAGCCGCGGCGCGTGCTCGCGCCCGACAAGAAGTGGCGGTTGATCGCCGGGCCTTTTGCCAATGCCGCGGAGGCGAACCAAGCCTGCCTCCTGTTCAAGAAGGCGCAGCAACCGTGTGAGGCGACGGTATTCGCCGGCGACTCGCTCTAGTCACCCGCCGAGAATCGCTGGCTAAAGCTCATCTGTGTTGAAGGTGTCGCAGCTTTCGAGCTTGCCGCTTTCATAGCCGCGCTTGAACCAGCGCACGCGCTGCGCTGACGAGCCGTGGGTGAAGGCGTCGGGCACGACATAGCCTTGTGTCTGCCGCTGGATGCGGTCGTCGCCGATGGCGCTCGCCGCGTTCAGAGCCTCGTCGATGTCACCGGGCTCGATGATGTTCTTGGTTTCCTGGGCGTGGTTGGCCCATACGCCGGCGAAGCAATCGGCCTGTAGCTCGACGCGGACCTGCAAGGCATTCGACTCGGCTTGGCCCATACGCTGCCGCACCGCCTCGACCTGATCCATGATGCCGAGCAGCTTCTGCACGTGATGGCCGACCTCATGCGCGATGACATAGGCCTGGGCGAAATCGCCCGGCGCTTTGAAGCGATTCTTGAGCTCCTGGTAGAAATCGAGATCGATATAAACCTTCTCGTCGTTGGGGCAATAAAACGGTCCCATAGCTGACTGACCGAGCCCGCAAGCCGAGCGGACGGCGCCAGAGTACAGCACGAGCTTCGGGTCGGCATAACGCTGACCATACTGCTTGAACAGGTTCTGCCACACGTCTTCGGTGTCGGCGAGAACCACGCCCACGAATTGTCTGAGATCGTCCTCGCTCGTGGACTGAGGATGCTGGATGGGCGGACCTTGCTGCTCCGTGCCTGGCGCCGGGACATTTGTGGACTCGGGACGAGACTGCGGCAGTTGAATGTTCGGGAAGTTGTCCTCGCCGCCACCCCCTCCTTGCATGATCACGCTCGGGTCGATGCCGAAGAACAGCATGAGGCCGAGAATGATCAGAATGCCGAGGATGCCGATACCGCCGCCGCGTCCCCCGCCGCCGCTCGGGAAACTGACGCCGCCGCCTGGCATCGGAAAGCCGAAGCCGCCGCCTTCGTCGCGCCGGTCCTCGACGTTCTGGCTCTCTCTTTCGCCGCGCCAGCGCATGGTTCTCTAGCCCTTCAGGGTCGCCCGAATTTTCATCATAGCGCACGACGCGGCCTGCTGCACAAGGCTTCGCGCCACCGCGGAACCCCTTGGGCTGCGCGGAGTTCAGGTCCCGGAAGACTCCGCGCGAGATGCGCCACGCGGCGTTAAAGCGCGCGCGTTAAATGCTTGTGGCTATTAAAAAGACTGACAAGGAATCGTCAAAAAACTGCCATAGGCCCAAGGCATGCTCTACATGCCCAGTTGTGTTCGGTCTGGGTAGGTAGTGCGTTCTGTGTAATGCGTACGAGCCTCGGCACTCCCCGCGCCGGGGCTCTTCTTTTGTGCCGACCCTCCCTCGCCTCTCGGCCTAGCTAAACCACAGATGGCAGATTATTCTTCCTGCCCTCACCTCTGCTCACGCGAGCACATCACCACAAAGGAAATTCCATGAAGACGACTGTTGCCGCTGCGACTGCCCTTCTGTTCGCCGCCATGACCGGGGCATCAGCACAAGACCTGCCTGGCAAATACAATGTCGAGGGCAAGAACGTGGACGGCACTCCATATTCGGGGACCGCTGAGATTGTCGCGACCAGCGAAAACACGTGCCGCATTCGTTGGGAGACCGGCAGCACCACATCCGAAGGCATCTGCATGCGCAACGGCAATGCCTTCGCGGCCGGCTACGTCCTGGGCGAGTCCGTCGGCCTCGTCGTCTACCAGATGAAGGACGACGGCTCTCTCGAAGGGAATTTGGACCATCGCCGACCAGAAGGGCGTCGGCGAGGAAACCCTTACTCCCATCAAGTGATTGCTGCGCGCTTTCAGAGCGCAACGAATTGCATGGCTATTCGGCAGGCTCCAACACGCTGCGCGGCCGCGGTAACGCAGGCGCATCTTGCGTGCCCTCGAGATCGGCCTCGAGGAACTCGCGCCGGCTGAGATAGGTGTAGACCACCGGGATCACGAACAGGGTGAACAGCGTGCCGACGAGAAGGCCGCCCACGATCACCCAGCCAATGTCCTGACGGCTCTCGGCGCCGGCGCCGGTCGCGAGCGCGAGCGGCACGGCACCCAGCACCATGGCGCCGGTGGTCATCAGGATCGGGCGCAGCCTGAGCGCTGCCGCCTCCATCACCGCCTCATGCATCGGCTTGCCCTTCGCCCGGAGCTGGTTCGAGAACTCGACGATCAGAATGCCGTGCTTGGTGATGAGTCCGATCAGCGTGACGAGGCCGACCTGGCTATAGATGTTGAGCGTGCCGCCGCTCCACCACAACGCTAGCAGAGCGCCCGTCACCGAGAGCGGAACGGTCAGCATGATGATGAAGGGATCGGTGAAGCTCTCGAACTGCGCAGCGAGCACGAGATAGATGAAAGCGAGCGCGAGCAGGAAGATGAGATACATGTTGCGGCTCGCTTCGCGGAACTCGCGCGACTGCCCGGAATATTCCACGTGCGCGGTGATCGGCAGCACCTCTTGCGCGGTCTTGGCGAGGAAGCTCAAGCCGTCGCTCAAGGTGTAGCCCGGCGCAAGCTGCGCGGTGATGGTGGCGGCGCGGAGCTGATTGAAGTGGTTGAGCTCCTTTGGCGCGACTGTCTCCTTGATGGCGATGAGGTTCGATAGTGGGATCATCGCGTCTTCGCGGCCCTTCACGTAGATGCGGCGCATGTCGTCAGGATTCTGCCGGTCGATGTCGGCGATCTTCACCACCACGTCATATTGCTCGCCATTCTGCTTGAAGCGCGTGACCTGACGCCCGCCGAGCATGGTCTCGAGGGTACGGCCAAGCGCATCGATCTCGACGCCGGTAGCCGCCGCCTTCTCACGATCAACCGAGATATCGAGCTGAGGCGAGTTGAGCTTGAGGTCTGAATCCACATCAACCAGGCCTGGATAGTTCCTCACCTTCTCGAGCACCGCATCGACCATCTTCTGCAATTCGTCGTAGGAGCTCGAGGTCTGGATCACGAAATTGATGGGCTTGTCCTTGAGGCTCTGGCCGAGCGACGGTGGGTTGCTCGGGAAGGCGACCACGCCAGGGACAGCGACCATACGCGGGGCTATCGATTTAGCGATCTCCTGCTGGGTCCGCTCGCGCTCGCCCCACGGCTTGAGCCGCACCACCGAAGTGCCCTGCGACACCGTTGGATTGCCGGCCACGACGAAGATGCGGTCGGCCTCGGGCACCGAGAGATAGATCTGCTCGAGCTGTTTCGAGTAGGCATCCGTATAGTCGATGGTGGCGCCCTCGGGCGCGCGGAACATCACGTAGATATTGCCTTGGTCCTCAATGGGTGCGAGTTCCCCCTTCAGCAGTCCGAACAAGGCAATACTCGATCCGGCAACCACAAGCCCGATGACGAGCACCACGGGCCTGACCGCCAACGCGCGCTTGAGCAGGCCCCGGTAGCCTGAGCCGATGCCCTGCAGCACGCGCTCGCTCGCGCGGTAAAGAGCATTATGCTTCTCCTGATGCCGCAGCAGCTTCGAGCACATCATGGGCGACAACGTCAGCGCCACGAAGCCCGACACGATGACTGCACCGGCCAACGTCCAGGCAAACTCGGTAAATAGCCGCCCGGTGATGCCGGTCATGAAGCCGATCGGCGCGTAAACCGCAGCAAGCGTGATGGTCATGGCGATGACGGCAAAGCTGATCTCGCGACTGCCGATGAGCGCCGCTTTGACCGGAGACATGCCGTCCTCGATCTGACGGTAGATGTTCTCGAGCATGACGATGGCGTCATCGACGACGAGGCCGATGGCCAGCACGAGCGCAAGCAGGGTTAGCGTATTGATGGAGAATCCTAGCGCGTACATCAGCGCAAACGCGCCGATCAGCGATACTGGGATGGTCACCAGCGGAATCAGCGTGGCGCGCACCGAGCGCAAGAATAAGAAGATGATCAGCACGACGAGTAGGACCGCCTCGCCGATCGTCTCATAGACGTTCTTGATCGACTCGGCGATGAACACCGACTTGTCGTTGGCGACCCTGACCTGCATGCCATCCGGCAGCGAGGCCGTAATCGCCGGCAGCACCTTCTGGATTTCCTCGGCGACTTCGAGCGGATTGGCGGTCGCCTGCTTAATCACGCCGACAGCGATCGCGGGCTTGCCGTTGAAGCGCACGATGCGGCGCTCATCGAGGGCTCCAAGCTCGGCATGGCCAACGTCGGACAGCCGCACGAGATAGCCGTTGGCTTCCTTGACGATGAGGTCGTTGAACTGCTCGGGCGTGCGCAAGTCGGTCTCGGCCAGCACGGTAAACTCGCGCTGCTGGCTTTCGATGCGGCCCGACGGCACCTCGACGTTCTGGCGTCTCAGCGCCGCCTCGATGTCTTGCGGCGTGAGTTGGTAGGCGGCGAGCCGCTCGGGATCGAGCCAGATGCGCATGGAGTATTGCCGATCGCCGAACAGCCGGACCTCAGCGACGCCGGGAAGCGTCTGGAGCTGATCCTTCACAAAGCGCTCGGCGTAGTCGGTGATGTCCAGCGCCGAGTGCTTGTCGCTGAAAAAGGCGAGATGAAAGATCGGCTGCGCGTCGGCCTCGACCTTCTGGATAATCGGCTCTTCGATCTCGTCGGGAAGCCGCCCCCGCACACGCCCCACCCGGTCTCGGACGTCGGCTGCCGCATAGTCGGGATTGCGGTCGAGCTTGAAGCGTACGGTGATCTGGCTCGATTCCTGCCGGCTTATTGAGGTGATGAAATCGATGCCCTCGATGCCCGAGAGCGAGTCCTCCAGCACTTGCGTGACTTGCGTCTCGACGATGGCGGCGCTTGCGCCTGGATAGGTCGTTTGCACGGTAACGACCGGTGGGTCGATCGCGGGATATTCGCGCACGCTCAAGCGCTCGTAAGCGACGAGCCCGACCAGAACGAGCACGAGGCTCAAGACCGTGGCGAAGACCGGCCGCTTGATGGAAAGTTCGGGAAGCGTCACGGCTCAGGCCCCGGTTGGCCCGACGATGGACACGGCGCTGCCGTCACGGATCTTGAGCTGACCCGCGGTGACCACTTGATCGCCGGCTGCAAGCCCATCCACGATTTCCACCCGACCGTCGCGGCGCGTACCGGTGATCACCTTGGTCAAGTGCACCTTTCCGTCCATGATCTTGAACACGAATTGGCTGTCGCCCTGCGGCACGATGGCCTGCTCGGGCACAGTCAGGGCATCCTCTTTGAGCTGCAACAGCACGGTCACCCGCGCAAATAGACCCGGGCGAAGCCGCTGATCGCTATTGGGAACGACGGCGCGCACGAGCAGGCTGCGTCCAGAGACGTCGAGACGCGGGTCGATGGCGTAGACCTTCCCCTCGAAGCTGTCCCCAGGAAAGGCGTCGACCTTGATGCGGATGGTCTGCCCTGCCCTGATGGCCGGCAGGAACTTCTCCGGCACTCTGAAATCGGCCTTGACCGGATCGATGGCCTCGAGATTGACCAGCGCTTGGCCCGCGGTGATGTACTCGCCGACGCTGACCCGTCTCAGCCCGACGATGCCTGAGAACGGCGCCACGATGTGAGCCTTCTCGAGCTGCACGCGGGCGAGCTCGACCGCCGCGGTGTTCACGGCAACGGCGGAGGCCGACTCGTCTGCCGATTGCGCCGTCGCGTATTGGCTACTGAGAAGAGTCGTCCGGCGCTTATGCGTCTGCTCGGCGAGCTTGAGCTTGGCCTCGGCGTCGGCGAGCTGGGCGCGGTAGACCGAATCTTCGAGCGTGAAGAGCGGCGCCCCCTTCTCGATCGGTTGGCCCTCCTGGAAATGGATCTCCTGGAGGCGCCCGGGGATTTCCGAGCTGACCGTGACCGCTTCATTGGAGAAGATCGTGCCGACGGCTGTCACCTGCTCGCTCAACGGGGCGGCCGTGACCTTCGCCGCCTCGACCGGCACAGCGGGCTTATCCTGGGCCTGCGCTGCTGGGACAAAAAAGGCGATGCCGGCAGCCAATAGCCAGCACGCCATAGTTCTGCGGTCGCCTGTCACCGCCATCGCGCCGTCCCACCCATCGAGGCCGACAATCTACATCAATTTCGGCAGTAGGGAGACTGCGTTAGACAGCTTGCGTGGCTTAACGGCTGGCTCGGTCAAGCATTTTAGGAGCTGAAGCCGACTCAAACTTCCAGATTGGAAGGGGCGGCCTGTACCAGGCCGCCCCCATTGGCTTTACGGAGTCGTCGAAGGAGGCGTTGCGGGTGGAGTGGATGGCGCCTCGCCGGCGGGAGGTGCCGACGGAGCCATTGGCGACTCTGCTGGCGGAGTGGCCGGCGTCTCTGCGGCGGGCGGCGCGGCCGGCGCGGGCTGTTCAGTGGCCGGCTGCTCGACCTTCACGTTGGTCTCGCCCTTGTGCCCATACATAAAGTAAGCGGCGATGACGAGGGCGAGCACGATGCCGCCGAGCACGATCGCCAAAAATGTTCGACTGCCTTGATTGTCGTTGGCCATGTCGAAGTCCTCCCCTAGAGGTCAATTGAGTCGCGACGCTTGACCCTATCGAGATATTCCGCCGTGGTCGAGGGCCGCATTGGCTGCTGCGGCCGTCAACGTGTAGCGGAAGCGGGGGTCCGCCCAATCACGAAATCGCAGAGCGGGCTGAAAATCATGGCCACGAGGAAATTGATGACCACCGAATACAACGCCGCGTAGCCCGGCACGGTGAGACCGAATATCTCGAGCGGGTAGACCGACGAGATGAAGCCTTGGCTCGCCGCCATATACGTGCCGATGGCCGTGCCTGCGACCCAGCCCAACAGCAACGCCGTCGAGTTGAAGGCGCGCGTATAGAGGCCGAGCACAATCGGTGGCAGGAGCTGGATGATCCAGATGCCGCCGAGCAGCTGGAACTCGATGGCGTAGCCCTGCGGGATCGCGAGGATGAACAACAAGGCGCCCACCTTCACCACAAGCGACATAATCTTCGCCATACGCGCCTCCTCGGCCTGGGTGCAGTGCGGGCGCATGAATTCCTTGTAGAGATTGCGAGTGAAAAGATTGGCGCAGGCGATCGACATGACCGCAGCGGGCACAAGCGCACCGATGGCGATTGCAGCGAATGCCACGCCGACAAACCATGACGGGAAGGAGGCAAGAAATAGCGCAGGCACCGCGAAGTTCGCGCCGAACTGAGCAAATCCGGCGGCATAGGCCGGATCGTTCGCGACCCCCGCCGCGATGGCCATGTAGCCCAGCAGCGCGATCAGGCCGAGGATGAAGGAATAGGCTGCCAGCAGTGCCGAGTTGCGCTTCACCACGTCGCCGTTTGACGCGCTGAGGATGGCGGTCATGGCATGGGGATAGAGGAACAACGCGAGCGCCGAGCCGAGCGCGAGCGTGGCATACGCGCTATGCAGGCCGAGCGAGTTCTCGCCGGGACTGGGCAGCACGAGCTTTTCCGGCGGAATTTGCGCAAAGATCGCTCCGTAGCCGCCGAGCTTGGCCGGGATCACCACGATGGCGGCAAAGGTGGTGGCGAAGATCAGCATGTCCTTGACAATGGCGATCAGCGCCGGCGCGCGCAGCCCACTCTTATAAGTGAAGGCGGCAAGCACGATGAAGGCGATGATCAGCGGCAAGTGTCCGGCGAAGCCCTCGGCAGGGAAGCCGAGGGCGCCGATCACCACCTGCATGCCGACGAGCTGAAGCGCGATATAGGGCATGGTGGCGACAATCCCGGTGATCGCCACGACGAGCGCAAGCAGGCGGCTGCCGAACCTCTCGCGTACATAGTCGGCAGCAGTGACATGGCCGCGTGCATGCGCGATCACCCACAGCTTGGGAAAGATCAAATAAAGGATGGGAAAGACGAGCGTCGTATAGGGAACTGCAAAGAACCCCATCGCCCCGGCGCCAAACACGAGGGCCGGAACGGCGATAAAGGTGTAGGCGGTGTAGAGATCCCCGCCGAGCAGGAACCAACTCACGATCGTGCCGAATCTCCGCCCACCGAGGCCCCATTCGTGCAATAGGTTGAGATCAGCCTGACGCCAACGCGCCGCAACGAAGCCGAGCCCTGCCACGAGCAGCAGCAGCGCCGTGAATATGATCGTGGCGGTCAGATGCATGGCTGCCCTCGCCCGGACCTGGGATTCCCGCAAGCCTCTGGCGCCTTGCGCATTTGGGCGAGGCAATTCATTCGGCTGGAAATACCGCTCTTCGCCTTACTAGGAGATCGAAGACGGGGGTAAGCGCGGCGGCAATAAGGAAATTGGCGAGCACCGAGTAGAGCGCGGCATAGCCCGGGATCGTGAGATTGCCAACTTGTAGTGGATAGACCGACGAGGTGAAGTCCTGCATTGCCGCCATATAGGTGCCGATGGCGGTACCCGCGGCCCATCCGAGCAACAAGGCTGGCGCGTTGAACGAACGGGTGAAAAGCCCGAGCACCACCGGCGGCAGAAGTTGAATGATCCAGATGCCGCCGAGCAACTGAAGATGCACGGCATAGGCCTGCGGCAGGGCGAGGATGAACGCCACCGCCCCGACCTTCACCACCAGCGACACGATCTTGGCCATCCGGCATTCCTCAGCCTCGGTGCAGTCGGGCCGCAAGAACTCCTTGTAGATGTTGCGGGTGAACAGGTTGGCGCAAGCTATCGACATAATAGCCGCCGGCACCAGCGCGCCGATGGCGATGGCCGCGAAGGCGACACCCACAAACCATGACGGGAAGGACGCGAGGAAGAGCGCAGGGACCGCGAAATTCGAACCGTACTGTGTGAAGCCAGCTGCAAAAGCCGGATCTTTGTCGAGCCCTGCCGCAATCGCCATGTAGCCGAGCAACCCGATCAGACCGACGACGACCGAGTAAGCGGCAAGCGCCGCGGCGTTCCGCCGGATAACGTTAGCGCTCGAAGCGCTGAGTACACCTGTGAGCGCATGCGGATAGAGGAACAGCGCGAGTGCCGAGCCGATCGCCAAGGTGACATAGGCGCTATAGCTGCCCAGGCTGCCCTCCGGCGGCGACGGCAAGATCAGCTTCTGCTCGGGCACATTGGCGAAGATCGCGGCGTAACCACCGAGCTTTGCCGGGATAATGATCACGGCGGCGAATACAGCCACGAACACCAAGACATCCTTGACGATGGCGATCAGGGCCGGCGCGCGCAGCCCGCTCGTATACGTGAACGCCGCGAGCACGATGAAGGCGATGATCAACGGCAAATGTCCGAGGAAGCCGCCGGCAGGGAAACCGAGCCCGCCGATCACCACCTCCATGCCGATCAGCTGTACGGCGATATAGGGCATCGTGGCGACAATTCCGGTGATCGCCACGGCCAAAGCGAGAATGCGGCTATCGAAGCGGTGGCGTACATAATCGGCCGCGGTGACATAGCCGCGCTCGCGCGCGATCGCCCACAGCGGCGGGAAGATGAGATACAGAAACGGATAGGCGAGGATGGCGTAGGCTATGACAAAGAAGCCCGAGGCGCCCGTGCCGAACACGAGTGCCGGCAGCGCGATGAAAGCATAAGCGGTGTAGAGATCGCCCCCCAACAGAAACCAGGTGATCCAGCTTCCGAAGCGTCTTCCGCCTAGGCCCCACTCATGCAGGATGTTGAGATCGGCCTTGCGCCAATGGGCGGCGATGAAGCCGAGCCAAGTGGCGAACAAGAACAGCGCCACGAAGACGGCGGTGGCGACAAGGTTCAAGCTCAAAGGATTTCTCCCGGAGCGCCGGTGCCGTCCAGGTCCTCATCCGACGCGCCGGTACGCTTCGCAGCTCGCGTCTCGATGAGATAAACGATGAGCACGATCGCGGCGCCGAGCAGGATCCAGAGAAGCTGATACCAATGGAAGAAGGGGATGCCTGCGAGCTTGGGCTCGATCCTATTGTAGGACGGCACCCACATGATCGCGGCAAACGGAATGATAAAAAGCAGCCGCGGCCAATAGCGCAGCCAGCCGCTCCGCGGCTTTTTCCCTGTCATCTCCCGATCCCTGCTGACGAGCTCTCGGCCTTCAGGCCGGCCGAACTTTACTGAAAGCGGGGAGTGCGCGCGACCGCGTTTATTGCCATCGTGGATCAAAAGCTGCGGGAATCATTGACCTCGGGTAATTGCGAGGCCCATATGTCGCCAAGAGGAGCCCGTAGCTCAGCCGGTAGAGCACTTGACTTTTAATCAAGGGGTCCCGGGTTCGAATCCCGGCGGGCTCACCAAAATAATCAACGACTTACTGCGATACGTACTCCGACCGCCTTCATAGTGGAAGCATACCGGAAGCAATAGAAAGGCAAATCAGCGCAGGTCTTTCGTCCCTGTTCCCGCAGTGAATTTCCCCAAATCGCACTCTGGCAGGTTTGTGGCGGGGGTGCACGGCGACATTGCGTAGTTCAGCAC
>JBKPSQ010000188.1:0-6957 GCA_046735075.1 Pseudomonadota bacterium | reverse complement strand
GATCTGCGCGCATGAGCAGTGTCTTCCAAACCTTCTACCGAGTTAATCTTTCTCGCCCAGCAAGGTTCCAGCTCCGATGTGGACAAGTTGGCGCTGCTTGGCCTTTGTGCCGAGGGGCGAAATCGGTTTGATATCAGAAGGATCGGCCATGCCTGGGAAACGCGTGCAATTCGACGACGAGACGTGGCAGGCAATCGACGCGGTCTCGAGCCGGGAGGGAAAGACCTTTCAGGAGCTGGCCGATGAAGCCTTCAAGGACCTTCTGAAAAAGCACCGCCAACCGGTTGCTCTCAAGGCGGCTCTTAAAGAGAGCGTCGGCGCGCGCAGTAAATCGCGCCGCGGCTCTACTCGCAAAAGCAGATGAACTCGAAGGCCATCTCGCGGCAAAAACAGCGCGCTTCATCCTCGCTGTCGGCCTCGATTAGCACCCTCACCGGCCCGTCCAAGGCGCAGAAGACCACGCGAGAAGGCCCCCGCCGTTGCCTCACGCGGGCTACGCCAACTGCCATGTGCGTGTGCATTCGCTCGGTCGCGGTTCTCGCCATCGATGCCTCGCTTCTGCCGCTCGCAATGCGGTCGCCTGAACGGTTCCTGTTATGTTCTTTCGCTGATTCTCGAGGCTCTTGCAAGCCTTAGAAGTGGCCTTTGAGTGCGCTTCGATTGGACTAGAGTGAATCGTCCAGGTCGGATCAGCGTAAAGGGAAGGACTTGATGTCGGACTTCGACATTGCCGTTTCCGTCGCGCTCGGCATCGGGCTCGCCGCGGCGACCGGGCTTCGCGTGTTCCTCCCATTGCTCGTGGTGAGCATCGCCGCCTATAGCGGACATCTACCGCTTGCTGACAGCTTCGCCTGGCTCGGCACGCCAGCCGCCCTGATCCTGTTCGGTGTCGCCGCCATCGCCGAAATTCTCGCCTATTACATTCCTGGGGTCGACAATCTGCTCGACGCGCTTGCTACGCCAGCGGCTCTCGTCGCCGGCACCGTGGTCTCGGCCGCCGTCATCACCGACCTGCCGCCGACGGTGAAATGGGCTACGGCGGTCATCGCCGGCGGCGGCATCGCCGGCGTGGTGCAAAGCGTGACCGCGCTGCTCAGGGCGAAATCCACGGTTTTCACCGCGGGAGTGGGTAATCCCGTCCTCGCCACTAGCGAACTCGGCGGGTCGCTCGTCGTGTCGCTGGTCGCTCTTGCGGCGCCGCTGATCGCGTTGCTGTTGGTCGTGCTGTTCTTATGGCTCGCGCTACGGCTGATTCTTCGCTTCACGCGGCGATCTCCGCCCTCCCCTGACGGCTAAACCGCGAAGCGCCTCAGTTCGCCTCTGCACCTTGACCAAGCTCGCGCAGGCGATCCCGCAAGCTGATGTCATCAAGGGAACGGAACGGGAGCTGAATGAAAGCCCTGAGCTGGCGCTCGAGCCCCGCCAGCATTGCGCCGAGTTCCTTGCGTCGCTCCCAGTCCTCGCATTGCAATTTTACCGGATCGGGATAGCGCCAATCGGCTATAACCGGGCGGCCTGGCCAATGCGGTACCGGCTCGCCGGCGTCCGCGTCGCACAGCGAGAAAACGAAATCGCGCGGTGGCGCGTCGGCCCTCGCGAAATCCTGCCAGGATTTCGGATGCAGCCCGTCCGTCGGATAACGCGCCACGCGCAGAATTTCGGGTACTAGCGGATCGAGTTCCTTGGCCGGATGCATCCCGGCGCTGAAGCCTTTGAAATTCTTTCCGCCGACGCGATTCATGACAGCCTCGGCAAAAATGCTCCGTGCGGTGTTGCGATTGGACAGAAAGAGGGCGTTGTACTGGCCTTGTGCCATGGGGCGACTCCGTTCTCAGGGAAGGTTATTGCCCCTTCCAATCTATCCGCGGGGCGCCGGTTCCCGGCCTCCGCCCGTAAACGACCGCGCAGGCACCGTCAGGGGATTTCCCCCATTAGTTGCTATTGCATGTTCTGCAATTTTTGATTGTAATCGCCTGTCCCCGCAGGAGACATGCATCAATGGACGCGGTGAGCGACGCAATCGGCGACGAGTTTATCGATCGCTTGCGCAATCAAATTGATAAGAAGGCGATCGCAGCCCTCGGCCAACGAAAAGCTATCAAATATACGGACGTTGACCATTGGCTCAACGAAATGTGGGGTGACGCAAAAGGCATCGATCTACATCGGTCTCTGCCGCTGCGCATTCTCGATATCGGGACCGGTCCTGGCTATTTCCCCTATATCTGCAAGGCGCTTGGGCATGATTGCATTGGGTTAGATCGGCCCGGCCTGTGGATTTACCGCGAATTGCGCAAAGTGGTTGGAACGGAAGCGGTGCCGCATCACATCTTGCCGCAAGTTTCGCTACCTGAATTCCCTCATCGGTTCGACTTGGTGACAACCTTCCGCGCGCCATTCAATACGGTGGAGAAAGAGCAGCGTCTCTTCAACGTCGATGACTGGAATTACTTCCTCGACGATCTCCGTGACAATGTGCTGGTGCCAAACGGCAGCTTTCATATGCGAATGAATATAGATTGGCAGTTTCCCGGCCTCACTTTGGAGACATCCGAACTGCGGGATCTGTTCATCTCACGCGGCGCCAAGTTGAGAGCGCCGCGCATCGTGCACTTTGAATCGATTGCCTAAAGACAGGCGATCCGCAGCGCGGACAAACTCGACTCTGATGGTGGCCATGGCTGACGCCGCCTAGCCGACGGCGGCTTTTGGCTGAGCGTTGAGGATCGCGGCCAACTCGTCGAGAGCCTGGATGGTGTCATACAAGGCCGAAGACACTTCGTCATGTGAGGGGGACGGCGCCTCGGCGGCAAAGGAGTAGCCGTCGAGAATTTCCAGTGCCCGCTCCATCGAAGCGACCGATTCCTCGTTCTTCCTGATCAGGTCCTCCGACGAGCGCTCGTGCCAGTCGAGCACCCGAGCCAGCATATTATCGCCTTCTCCCTTGCGCCTCGCCCGTGCGCGCAGCCGCGCCACACGCTTGATTGCCCGCTCCTGGTCGACGATGTTCGATTTGCGCGTGGCGATATCCTCGCGGATGGCTTGCTGGATCAGGGCGTCCACGTCCATCGAGGTGACGTCCTGCTCGGCATGGATAATGAGGCCAAGCTTCTGCGCGATCACTTCGATGGCGCTGACATCGAGATTGTTTGGTTTGGCTGCCTCGATCTCGCCGGTCGTGTCGTATTTCTCCCGGCGCCTTGGGTCCGACAAGACCTCATGCGCGGTGGCGAGCGCGCTGAATTGCTCGACCGACCCTCCGCTGTCCGGATGTGAGATCTTGGCTTTGCGACGATACGCCTTGCGGACTTCGGCCCGCGTGGCCCCCCGCTTGATCCCCAACAACTGATACAGGTCGAGCATACTTAAGCCCCCGGCTTCCCTCGGCGAGGGGGACAAAACCGCTGCCAACTCTCAATGGCAGTTGTGGCCAAAATTTAGCGGCAGGCCCAAAAGACGATGGCGCCCGCAACTCGTGCGGGCGCCACGGTAAACAGCGCGTTAAGCGTTACGCGGCTTTGGCGTAATACGACTTGAGCTGGTTCATTACTTTCTGCTTGTCGAACTCGGCGCCCATTCCCAGCATCGCTTCAGCGAAGCGGCTCGCAATCTCGCCGATCTGCTCAGGGCTTAGCTGGTTCAGGATGCCGATACGAACCTGTACCGGCTCGGACAACGTCGGCCAGATGCCAAAGCCTTGGGCGCGGGCGCCCTGCACCAGCTCCTTCTCCTTGCCCTTGAGCTTGCCGGGCAGGTTAAGCACCACGAGGCTCGGCATGTTCGACGTGACTTCGCAGCCCATGGCCTCGACCGTCTGGCGCAGCGCCTTCTCATGATAGGCATAGTCCGACGCTTTCCGCCGCCGGCCGTAGCCCAGAATAATGCGCAACGCCTCATGGAACGCGGCCACAGCGTAGCAGGAATGGGTTTGATGATAGGCGGGAGACGGCACGTCCTTGCCGTCGATGATGCCCCAGTGGCGGGCATCGAGGACCGGATGGTTCACATAGGTGCGGCAACCGCGCTTCTTCACCATCTCGATCGCCTTGTCGGTGAAGCTGACCGGGGCGTAGGTAAGAGGAAGCGAGAGCACGCCCTTCTGCGGACACGAGGCCCAGGCAACTACGCCTGGATAGTCGTCGATATTGAAGTCAGCAACGCCGAGGCTCGACACCGCATCGACGATGCCCATGACGTTGTGCTTCAGGCAGGCATCATTGAAACCTTTGAGGTCGTTGATGCGGCCCGAGCCGGTCTCCCAATGGGCCATGAAGGCCCACATCGGCTTATGCTGGGCGAGCGCCTTATCGACCATCTCGCCGGTGACAGACTGGCCGTGAGGCGTTTCAATTGTGACGACGCTCTTCGGCTTCGGGTTGAGCGAGTCGGCTGCAAGCTCCTCAGCGGTTGCGGCCTTCATACGAATGGTCAGGCTGTCGATGCCTGAGAAGGTACCGTTGGGAAAGGTCACCACCTTGTCGCCGGGCAGGATCAGCGAGAGAACGCAATCGAGGCCTGAGAAGCCCGTGCCCGCCACGCCATAGGTGTAGACGTTCTTCGTGCCCCACAGCTCGCGCAGCATCTCCTTGGCCTCGAGCATGCCGCGCAGCACGTCCTTCTGCATATGGTCAGCCACGCCGGTCTTGGCGAAGCGCTCAAGCACGCGTGGGTCGGTGTTCCCAGGCCCCGGGCCTGCGGCAAGGGTCTCTGGAATGTCGAGCTGCGGGGGAATTTTCGTCATGGGAACACCTCTGGCGATCTAATGGTCAATGCGAGAATAAGCGGCACAATCGTCTAGCGGCATGAACGCTCCAGGGCAAGCCGGTCTAGGCGGCCTTGGCGCCATGGGTGGCAAGCACATGGTCGGCCACCTTACCGGTGAGCTCGGCGAGATGATCGAACTTGGCATTGAAGGTGCCTACTCCAGCAGTAGCTGACCTGAGGTCAATGATAAGATTTTGGATCTCAGATTCCGGCAAATGCACCTCGACCAAATCCCAGCCCGGCCAACCAGGCCGCGCGTCGAACCCTAGAATCTGGCCCCGCCGCGACGACACAATGGAGTTGATCTTCGCTGTGGCATCCGACGGCACCGCAATTTCGACCGCCATCACCGGCTCGAGCAGAACCGGCGAGCATTGCGGCATGCCCTCGCTCATGGCGATTCGACCGGCCTGGCGGAATGCCATGTCGGACGAATCGACCGAGTGGTACGAGCCGTCGATCAGACAAACACCCACGTCCACCACGGCGAAGCCGAGCGGACCGCGATTGAGATAATCGCGCACGCCGATTTCTACGCTCGGGATGTAGTTCTTGGGCACCACGCCGCCGGTAATTTCGTCGGTGAACTCGAAGCCCGAGCCGCGCGGGCGCGGCTTGATCGTAACCACCACATCGCCGAACTGACCATGGCCGCCAGACTGCTTCTTATGGCGGCCGCGCACCTCGACCGATTTGCGGATGGTCTCCTTGTAGGGAATCTGGCGCGGCTTGGTGGAAGCATCGATGCCATATTTGCGGGTCAGTCGCTCGAGCGCGACGCGCAAATGCATCTCGCCCTGCCCCCACAGCACCATCTCGCCCATATCCTGACTATGGCTGAGCGAAATCGAAGGATCCTCCTCGATGATCTTGGCGATGGCCGCCGTGAGCTTGACTTCGTCCTTCTTCTCCTTGGCCGCGATGGCAAGGCCGAACACCGGCTGGGCGACCGCGCCGCTCTCGATCTTGACCTTGCTGGCCTTGTCCTCTGACAACGTGTCGCCGGTCTTGACGCTGTCGAGCCGGCCAAAGGCGATGGTATCGCCGGGCTTCGCCTCGCCGCGCTTCACCGGTTCTTGGCCCATCATGGTGAAGATGCCAGAGATGCGTTCTTCGTCAGCCCCGCCATAGACCGTCGTGCCATCGGCAAAAGCGCCGGTCAAAACACGGGCAAGCGAGAGCTTGCCGCCGTGCGCAGTGTGGAAGGTCTTGGCCACGAATGCGCATGACAGCGTCTTGTCGACGCCAAGACGCTTAGCTGTGGTGCCGACAAAAGGGACTTCATGCCTCAGCGCCTTGAGCAGACGGAAGATGCCGTGGCTGGTCTCGGCCGAGCCCAGCAGCACCGGGCAGATCTGCCCCTCGTGCAGCTCCTTCGAAAGATCGTCGAAGACCTTGTCGCGCGGCGGCGGGACGTCCTCAAGAAGCTGCTCCATCAGCTCGTCGTCATAGTCGGCGAGCTTCTCGAGCATGGAGAAACGCGCCTCTTTCTCGCGAGCCGCGAGGTCGTCGGGAATCGCGATCACCTCGCTCGGCGCATGCTCGCGGTAGACATAGGCGCGCTCGAGCGCCAAATCGATGAAGCCAGTGACGATGTCATTTTCCCAGATCGGGAGATGGCGGAGCACGAGCGGCTTGGTGGAGGCGGGCTGCAGCATCGGCACGATATCGCGCACGCGGGCCTCGGCCTTGTCGATCTTGTTGATGAACAGGAAATGCGGAATGCCGCGGTCTTCGAGCTGCTTGAGGATCAACTGGAGCGCCGGCACCTTCTTCTCGTCCGGCTCGCATACCACGACGGCGGCGTCACAGGCGGTGAGCGCGTGGGCGGCGTCGGCTTGGAATTCGATGGAGCCTGGACAATCGAGGAAGGTGAAGCTGTCGCCGAGAAAATCGACGGTCGCCACGTTGAGCTCGACGCTCATGCCATGATGCCGCGCCTCCTCAGAGGAATCACCGAGCGTGTTTCCGCCCGCGGTCGTTCCTTGGCGGGTGATGGCGCCGGTGCGCGCCAAAATGGCTTCGAGAAGTGTCGTCTTTCCGCTTAGATAGGGGCCAACCAGTGCGATGCAGCGGGCGCTGCGGGCTGGTTGGCCCTGCGCTTGGCCCATGATCTCCTCCCTTGGCGGTTATAACCCGCGGGGGAAGGCTCGTGACGCGCCTACCCGCGCAAGCCTTTAGTGAAGCTATGGT
>JBKPSQ010000187.1:0-10257 GCA_046735075.1 Pseudomonadota bacterium | reverse complement strand
GATGTATCTCGACGACGATCCGCCGATCGTCGCCGGGCGCGAGATCTGGGGCTTCCCGAAGAAATACGCGCACCCCAAGCTGGAGATCGTCAAGGACACGCTGACCGGCACGCTGGAATATGCCGGCCAGCAGGTCGCCATGGGCACGATGGGCTACAAGCATGAGAGCATGGCGGGCAACGGCGAACGCACGACCGCAACGCTTTCCAAGACCCAGGTGAATCTGAAACTCATCCCCGGCGTCGATGGCGAGCCGGAGATCTGCCAGCTCGTGGCCTATAACCTCACCCACATCGTGGTGAAGGGATCATGGATCGGACCCGGCCGCCTGCATCTCGTTCCTCACGTCAACGCGCCGGTTGCCGACCTGCCGGTCAAGAAGGTGACGATCGCGCATCACTTCGTGGCCGACCTCACGCTCCCTTATGGCCGCGTAATCTACGATTATAACCGCGAGGTTTGATTTGATCTGCGCGTTCTGCGAGGCTATTCCGCCGCGCGTTTCGATGCGGCGTCGGCCTTCACCTCCTGCAATATGGTGAATCCTTCGAACTCCGGATGGCCGAGGTAAAGCGGCTTGTTGGCACCGGCGCTCTCGTGCGCCTTGCGAAAAGCCTCTGACCGGGTCCAATCGAGGAAGTGCTTTTCAGAGCGCCAGAGCGAATGCGAGGCATAGAGCACGTGATCATCGCGCTCAGGTCCTTTCAGCAGATGAAACACCATGAACCCTGGCACCTTTTCGAGATGCGTCTCGCGCGAAAGCCAGACCTGCTCGAAATCGTGTTCGGCTCCCTTCCGCACTTTGAATCGATTCATCGCGATGAACATGCTCGAACTCCTACGCCGGCACTGGGCCGGGCTCGCTTTTCTTCGGGTGCTTGCCTATTTCTAGCGTGTTTGCCGCAATTTCACATGAGCGGCGTCAAAAAGGCCCTAGCAACCCGCCGCAGGATAGGCGAGTTGTCCCCGCGTCCGCTCGTTAGGAGAACCTCTCATGAACAAGGACACCACCGTAAAGGAACGCCGCAAGGCGCCCCTCACGACCCCGACCGACCTCGGGGATAACGCCCGCCGCGACATTACTGGTGCGCTCAACGCGCTCCTCGCTGACGTGTTCGCCCTCTATCTCAAGACCAAGAATTTCCATTGGCACGTCAGCGGCCCGCATTTTCGCGACTATCACCTTCTGCTCGACGAGCAGGGCGAGCAGATCTTCGCCATTACCGACGACATCGCCGAGCGGGTGCGCAAGATTGGCGGGATTACGCTGCATTCGATCGGCAACATCGCGCGGCTGCAGCGTATCCCCGACAACGATGCGGACTATGTCGATCCGCTCGACATGCTGGCTGAACTCCGGTCCGACAATCAGGCGCTGATCGCAAGCCTGCGTGAGACCCACGATCTCTGCGACGAGGAGAACGACGTGGCAACGGCGAGCCTGATCGAGCAGTGGATCGATGAGGCCGAGCGGCGCGTCTGGTTCCTCTACGAGGCGAGCCGCAGGGGCGATCCTAGCGGGCACTGAACTATTTGACAGACTTGCGTTTTCGCATTGCTGGGAACCTTGGTTGGTTCCCGGCGATTTTGGCGTGCGTTGAATTTCATGGGCTCTGTCCCGCCCTCTATTTGGAGCATCCCTGATGCGAAATCGCTTGCTGGCCGCGCTGGCTGTCCTTGCTACCTTTGCCCTGGTTTCATGTGGCGCGCCGAGCACGCCCGACTTCGTACAGAAAGCCGCCATGAGCGACATGTATGAGATCGAGGCCGGCAAGATCGCCGGTCAGAAGGGACAGTCGGACGCCATCAAGCAATTCGGCCAGCATATGGTCGAGGCGCACTCGCAGACCACCGAGGAACTGAAGGGCATCGTGCAGCAGGCGAACATCAAGGTCGACTCGCCGACCAAGCTCGACGAGAAACATCAGCGCATGATCGATGACTTGAACGCGGCCCATACCGAAGATTTCGACAAAACCTATGCCAAGCAGCAGGTCAGCGCTCATGAAAAGGCGGCGGATTTATTCTCGAAATACGCCGACAAGGGCGACAATGATGCGGTGAAGGCGTTCGCCGCCAAAGTGCTGCCCGTCATCAAGCAGCATCTCGAAGAAGCCAAGAAGCTTGCTCAATAAAACGAGCTGGCGCTCAGAGCTCCTTCACGAATTTGCTCGTTCGGGCTTGGGTCTTTGCGTCGGACGAGCTGCGGATTCCCCCGCGGTACTGCGGCCATAGAGCCAGTCGAAATCCCTGAGCACCTCGTGCCGGCGGCCAAGTACGAAATTGCGTGCAAGCCGCGCCGGTCCCCTGACGTGGTAGATCCAGCCATAGCGCCGCGAAAGGTCCTGAACGCGAGCTATGCGTGCGCGGCGCGGCTTTTCGTAAAGCTGCAAGGCTGTGGCCAAATCGTCGGGCGATGCTTCGAGGCTTTGTGCCAGCGAGACTGCATCCTCGATAGCAAGCGCCGCGCCTTGCGCTAAATAGGGCAGAACGGGGTGCGCGGCATCGCCGATCAGCACAACACGGCCTGCGCTGAAGGTTTCAAGCGGCGGAAGACGGTAAAGCGACCAGCGCTGCCAAGCCTTTGCGCGCTTCAACAGCGATCGTAATTCTCCGGCGAAGGGCTTCAATCTTTCAAGCAGAGCCGCCGTCTCGGCCGGCTGGTTCCAGCCTTGGCCCTCCGCTCCACCTTCTGTGATCGCCACCAGATTCAAGCTGCGGCCGCCGCGGACCGGGTAGTGGACGACATGCGCGCCGGGCCCAAACCACAGGCCGATCACGGGTGCATCGAAAGGCGAGGGAAGGTCTTTGCAATCCAACAACGCGCGCCAGGCCGTCGCTCCGGCAAAGCGCAGCCGGTCGCGAGGAGACAGAAGATTGCGCATTGTCGACCACAATCCGTCGGCGCCGATCACGCATGAGCCTTTCACTTTCTTTCCGGCGGTCGATCTCGCGATTACCGTATCGCCTTGCGTGTAGGCCCATGTCACATCGAAGCCAGCCTTGAGATCGACCGACTTGAGCCTTTCCGCCGCGGCACGAAGTCCGGCGTGCAGATCGGCGCGGTGGATGGTGAGGTAAGGAGCGCCATAATATCTTTCGGCTTGTTTCCCAAGTGGCAGCGATTGCAGCTGCTGTCCCGAACGCCCGTCGAAAAGCCACATCGCCTCTGGCCTGAAGGAGGCAGGCCTGACGGCATCGAGAACGTCGAGTTCCTTCAAAATGCGGGTGGCATTGGGACCGAGTTGGATGCCGGCTCCGGTCTCTTCGGTGAAGCTGGAGCGCTCGAGCACAACGGTTCTGATTCCGCGGCGTCCAAGCGCGACCGCAGTGGTCAGTCCGCCAATACCTCCACCGGCGATGAGGATCCGCTTCTGCCTTTGCGCCATAAAGCGTAATCAGGCTGCCGGCGCGCCGGGTGGAGACGTTGCGACATAGACGCAGCTTGGAGGCTCGCTCTGGCTCTGCTTGATGGCGGGGTCGTAGCTGAAAAGAGTTGAGCAATAGGGGCACACGATCTGGGTCTCGTGTCCCATATCGAGATAAACATGCGGATGGTCGTGAGGAGGCGTCGCCCCCATGCACTGGAACTCCTTGACGCCGATCCTGATCCGGTCGACGCCTTTATCGTTCACGAAATGAGGCACGAGCGTTTGAGTCATCGTTATGTGTCTCGCGTTGTGCGCAATTGGCGGCGAGCATAGTGACCCTGGCGGCAAAACGATAGATGGGACGACAGAGCTTCGATTCAGATGGTGTGCGGATCGCCTATATCGACGAAGGGCAGGGCGAGCCAATCCTGCTCATCCACGGTTTTGCCTCCAATGTGGCAACTAACTGGATCGCTCCCGGCTGGGTGGGCGCGCTTAGCGCAGCCGGGCGCCGGGCGATGGCTTATGACAATCGGGGGCACGGTGAAAGCGAGAAGCTGTACGATCCTGCGCTTTATGGAGCGCCCGCCATGGCCGAGGACGGACGGCGCCTACTCGACCATCTCGGCATCGAGCGTGCCGATCTCATGGGCTATTCCATGGGTGCGCGGATTGCCGCGTTTCTCACCATGGCGCATCCCGAGCGCGTGCGGAGCGTGATCTTCGCCGGCCTCGGCCTCAATATGGTGCGCGGCATGGTCGGCTCCGGACCCATCGCTAAAGCGCTCGAGGCGCCGAGCATTGACGACGTCACCAACGATACGGCCCGCAGCTTCAGGGCCTTTGCCGAGCAAACTGGCAGCGACTTGAAGGCGCTCGCCGCCTGCATGCGTGGGCCGCGCGAAAAGATTACTGCCGACGAACTCGCCACAATTGCCGTGCCGACATTGGTGGCGGTTGGCAGCGACGACGTGATCGCCGGCTCCGGAGCCGAGCTTGCAAGTCTTATCAAGGGCGCACAATTCCTGGAAATTCCTCGCCGCGACCACATGAAGGCCGTCGGTGACGCGCGCTTCAAGCAAGGCGTGCTCGACTTTTTAAGCAAACGCCCTTAGCTCCTGGTCGTGCTAGGCTAGCCACAGGACCCCTAAGCGGACGAGTTGAGGTTCCCATGCCCAAGCCCTTCGCGGCCGTCGAGCCGCATATCAAGAGTTACGATCCCGTCTGGAGCCAAGTGCGGCGCGAAGCTGAACAGATCAGCGCCTCGGAGCCAGCGCTTGCCGGATTTGTTTATGCGACGGTGCTTGACCATTCGCGGCTGGAGGATGCCATTTGCCATCGTCTGGTGCGCCGGCTGCAGCATTCGGCGCTCGACTCGGGCCTCCTGCACAAGACCTTCCAGGAGGCGCTCGAGTCCGAGCCTGCGCTCGGCGACGCGTTTCGTGCCGACCTCGTGGCGGTGGGCAAGCGCGATCCCGCCACCGCTCGCCTGATCGAGCCCTTGCTCTATTTCAAAGGCTTTCATGCGCTCGAGACCTATCGCATCGGGCACGCGCTGTGGAAGTCGGGGCGCAAGGACTTCGCGCTCTATCTGCAAAGCCTTACGTCGCGCGTCCTCCAAGTCGACATTCACCCGGCCGCAGAGATTGGCAGGGGCATCATGTTCGACCATGCCACAGGCATCGTCATCGGCGAGACGGCGGTGATCGGCGACAATTGCTCGCTGCTGCATGGGGTCACGCTCGGCGGCACTGGCAATGAGAGGGGGGACCGCCATCCCAAGATCGGGCGCGGCGTCATGATCGGCGCTGGCGCCAAGATCCTCGGCAATATCAAGGTCGGGGATTGCGCCCGAATTGCCGCCGGAAGCGTTGTGCTCAAGGACGTGCCGCCGCGGCGCACCGTGGCAGGGGTTCCGGCGCGTGAGATCGGCTTTGTCGGGTGCGAGGAGCCGGCGCTTGCCATGGATCAGATGTTCTTAGGTGATGACGAGACGAACCGCCGTTAAAGCCAGCCTGAAATTGAAAAAGCCCGGTCGCACGGGTTTCGGAGAGACACCGTGACACGGGATGAAATCATCAAGCTCGAGCGCTATCTCAAGAAAGTCTTTCGGCTCCCCGCGCTTCAGGTGAAGCAGCGGCCGCAGAAGGACGACTCGGCCGAGGTCTATGTCGGCGACGAGTTCATCGGCGTCCTGTTTCGCGACGACGAAGAGGGTGAGACCGCCTATCAATTCCAGATGGCGATCCTCGACTACGATCTCGCCTAGAGCCGTTGCCTACACCTCAAAAAAATGAGCCGGTCTCGCGAGAGACCGGCTCGAGTAAAGGCCCGGTAAGGTGGGGAAGGGTGGGGGACGGGTCACCGGGCCTATCCTCCAACTAGTTACTATTTGAGGCTGACACTGCGGTCTGCGGCGCAGTTTCGGGCGGCAGCAGAGAGATCCACACCAGCGGATTTTTCTCCGACTGCCGCTTGATGAAGGTGTAGGGCGTGTCGGCCCAGCGCACGATCTCGCGGCGCTTGTTGTCGAGAACGAAATCGCCCTTATCGGTCCGCACCGTCAGCACGGCGTGGCCTTCATTGTTCTCGTCGCGAACAACGGTGATGAGGAGAGTGCTCTCCGGGAAGCCGCGCTCGATCAGAATGCGGCGCTTGAGCAGCACGTAATCCTCACAGTCGCCTTTGGTGGTGGGATAAGTCCACACCTCGGGCTTGCCGTAGAGATCGAGATCGGTCTCAGGCGCAATCTCGGTGTTGACGGCGGTATTCACTTCCGCGATCTGGCGAAACTTCGCCCGAGTGAGCTGGATGCGATCGGCGAAGCGCGGGCCCGGACGACAGTCCGCTTGATGCTCTTGGCAGAAGGTCACGTAGCCGATGGGCGGCAGCGTGTCGCCGAAGGACCTCAAGAAGGCGATCTTCTGCACCTGCGGCTGCGGCACGAGGCTAATCGAATGGTCGTTTGTCGCGGCTACTGGTAGAGACGAGACAAACATCAGCAAGGCAGCCCCCACGATAAAATGTTTCATTGCACCCCCCCTTATTTTGTTGGGGGAACTATCTCAGAGCGAGTTTGAGATCCCGATAAAACGAGCGATAGGTTTGAAGGAGTATTTGTAGGGGTTTATTAGCGCGAGCTACCGAACGGTGAACGGTCGTGGTTACTCAGATTTTTAGCATCGCTCCTGTCGCAAGGTGCCTGTGGGCCTAGCGACGGTAAAACAGTTTCGCGTTATGGTTTTCGTGGGCGGTTCTGTAGAAGGCGCCTGTTAAGAGCCGCTCAACCATGGCCAACTCTGAACCGATCCTCAATGTCCCGCGCAGTGTTGCGGGTGCTTCAATTCTGATGGCGGGCATTCAGCTCGTCAGAGGCTTTCTTCCTGACGAGACCGACCTCACCTTTTTGCTGGCGATGGCCTTCATACCCGCGCGTTACAGCGGCGCGGCGCCGGAGCTTCCAGGAGGATACGTTACTGCCGTCACTTCGTTCGTGACCTACATGGTGGTGCATGCAGGTTGGGTGCACCTCATTGTCAATCTGCTTTGGATGCTCGCCTTCGGCAGCGCGGTGGCGCGGCGCGTCGGCGATCTTAAATTTATTTGTTTCTCGCTGCTCTGTGGAATTGCCGGCGCCTTTACGCACCTTGCCTTCCACTATGGCGACATGGCGCCGGTGGTCGGCGCGTCTGCGGCGATTTCAGGCCAGATGGCAGGGGCCCTCAGGTTCATCTTCAGGGCTCCCGGCACGCCAAGCCCACGGACTGTGGATTTCCTCAGCGCTCCGCTAATGACTCTCGGCCAGACCTTGAGCGACCGGCGGATCATCGCGTTTCTTGTCTTCTGGGTGGCGATCAATGCCTATTTCGGCATCAGCGCGGTGAGGATCGCAGGCCAGGAAGGTGGGATCGCCTGGGAGGCGCATATCGGCGGTTTCCTTTGCGGACTCCTCCTTTTCGGGCTGTTCGACAAAGGCCGTGCGCCCGCGCAGGAAACCCAGCCCCTCCCCTAAGCGTTGAATTTTGGCGAAATTCTCGGCCCCTTGCGCGCTCCGCCGGTCCGAGACAGAATGTCGCAGTCATGGGACAGAAGTTCCCGGGCTGGAGGAAACACGAATGAACGTCGCTGCAATTCTCAAGCTGAAGGGCAGGGAGGTCTTCACCACCAGCCCCGACACGACGTTGCTCGACATTGCCAAGCTGCTCGGTACCCGGCGGATCGGTTGTATCGTGGTGACCGGCATAGACGGCAAGGTCACCGGCATCGTGTCGGAGCGCGATATCGTGCGCGAGATCGCGCGGGCTGGACCTCAAGTCCTCAAGGAGCCGGTCGCGAGCTGCATGACCAAATCCGTGGTCAGCTGCCGCGAATCCGACACGATTGAAAAACTGATGTCGGAGATGACGGCGCATCGGTTCCGCCACATGCCCGTGGTGGAAAGGGGCCGTCTGGTCGGTCTCGTGTCGATCGGCGACGTGGTGAAGATGCGGATCGCCGAAGCCGAGATGGAGGCTGCGGCGATGCGCGACTACATCGCCACCGGCTGAGCGGACCTCAGGCGGCTAGAGCTCGCACCGCGATTTTGATCTCATCGACCTGCTTCTCGGCGGCTCGCGCGCCGAGTTCGATCGCCTCGCATGCGCGATGGAAATCGAACAGGCCGATATCGCCAAGCTTGGGGCCGATCGTGATGTCTGGCGGATCACCAGCAAGCCGCGAGCGCGCGATGCGATCCTGGGTGATATTGATGGCGTCCATCATCACCGCCGAGATGCCCGGCGCGCCGTTCCTTCTGCCGAAAATTTGGCGGTGCAAAAGGTGGACCGCCGCGCGTCCATTGCTACCGACCAGCTCCACACTCTCCGCGCTCTCGGCCACGGCAAGCGGTTCCACGAAAGCTTCGTAATCGTGGATCACGCCGCCCCTAGAGAAAATATCGTTGCTGAGATTTACGGCGATGACTAAGCGGGCGCCAAGCGCGCGGCACACCGAGACCGGGATCGGGTTGACCAATGCCCCATCCATCAACCAGCGCCCATTGATCTGAACGGGACGGAAGATACCCGGCAGAGCGAACGAGGCCTGCAACGCATTTACCAGATTGCCCTTGTTGAGCCACACCTCGTGACCGGTGCCGAGCTCTGTGGCTACGGCGATGAACTTCTTTTCCAATTGCTCGATGGTGAACGCACGCAGATGCTGCTCGAGCCGCGCATTTAGGCGCTGGCCGGTGATGAGGCCGGAACCCGCGAAATTAATGTCGAGGAAACCAAAGATGCGGCGGCGGGTAAGCGCGCAAGCGAAGTCCTCGAGCGAGGACAGCCTGCCCGTGACGTAGCAGGCACCAGCAACCGCGCCGATCGAGGTTCCCGCCACGATGTCTGGCTCAAGCCCGGCGGCGACAAGCGTCTTCAGTACACCGATATGGGCCCAGCCCCGGGCCGCGCCGCCGCCAAGTGCGATGCCAATCGTCGGTTTTCCCATGATGCCCATGGTTGCAAGCCCCATTGGAGGGTCTGGCTATTCCCGGCCGCTGTACGGCCATGCTTGGGGGCTTGAAACCGGCTTGGCCGAGTGCAGCGATCTAGCCGCCGAATAAACTACTCCGAACTCTTTAAGGTTCTCTTTGCGGCATCAGCATGACGATAAGTTGAATCGGGATCGAACTGCCGCTCCGCATCGACGAAATAGAGCGACAGACTGCCGCGTGCTGCGCTGCCCACAGGAAGAGTCCGATAGAAGCATGTCCTGCGACCGGTGTGACAGCAGGCCTCGGCGCCTCCCATCTCGACCTTGAGCCAGATCGCATCCTGGTCGCAATCGGTGCGCAGCTCGATCACATGCTGAGTGTTCCCGCTAACCTCGCCTTTGCGCCACAAGGCCCCGCGCGAGCGTGACCAGTAATGCGCTTCGCCTGTTTCGATGGTTCGGGCGAGGGCCTCTTCGTTCATATAGGCGAGCATTAGCACCTCACCGCTTCCGGCGGAGGTGACGACCACAGGAAGGAGGCCGTCGGCGCCGAACGTCGGCGCAAAGGCAGTTCCTTCCTCCAGGTCGGCCTTGCTCTTGGGGGCAGAAGTGACGGCAGCTTTGCTCACCGCGATCTACGTCCTTCGCGGCGTTGTACTCAGCCGCGTCCGCGCTCGGTCGCAAGCATCATAAAGCGAGCTTGCTGCGCCGGGTCGTCCTTGAAGATGCCGGTGAACTGCGTCGTGATGGTCGCGACATCGGGCTTCTTCACGCCACGGATCGACATGCACTGGTGCACCGCCTCAATCATCACCGCCACGCCCTTTGGCTTGAGCGCCTTGTCGATGGTCTCCGCGATCTGGGCAGTCATGGTCTCCTGTGTCTGGAGCCTCCGCGCGAACACCTCGACCACGCGCGCGAGCTTGGAGATGCCCACCACCCGGTCGGTCGGGAAATAGGCGACATGCGCCTTGCCGATGAAGGGGATCATGTGATGCTCGCAATGCGAGTGAAGTTCGATGTCGCGCAGCATCACGATATCGTCGTAGCCCGCCACTTCGTCGAAGGTACGGGACAGAACTTCCAGCGGATCCTCGCGATATCCGGCGAAAAACTCATCATAGGCTGACGTGACGCGCCGCGGCGTCTCGCGTAGGCCCTCCCGGTCCGGATCATCTCCCGCATAGGCGATCAGGGTGCGGACAGCCTCCTCGGCCTCCTCGCGCGAGGGGCGGATGATGCTGGGGGTGCCACGGCCGACCGCGGCTTGCGTGCGCGTTTTGAGCTTCTTAACCGTGGCGTCCATCAATGAGACTTTCCTTGCAGTGTTCAACGCGGGAGGGGTACGCGGGTTGCCGACAATAGATGACACGTCAGCCCATTTGGTTACAGGCATTCATATCCCGGCCCTCTCATC
>JBKPSQ010000186.1:0-6603 GCA_046735075.1 Pseudomonadota bacterium | reverse complement strand
GAGGCATTGCTCAAGCAGTCGCAACAACTTGCAACCGAATTGCAGACGCAACAAGGAGAGCTGCAACAGACCAACGAGCAGCTCGGACAGAAGGCGCAGCAGCTCGCCGAACGGAACGTTGAAGTAGAGCGCAAGAATCAGGAAATCGAGCAAGCGCGGCGGGCGCTCGAGGAGAAGGCGAGCGAGCTTGCCCTGACTTCCAAGTATAAGTCCGAGTTCTTGGCGAATATGAGCCACGAGCTACGCACGCCGCTGAACAGCATTCTCATCCTCGGCCAGCAATTGACCGACAATCCCGAAGGCAATCTGACGGCTCGGCAAGTCGAATTTGCGCGCACGATCCACGGGGCTGGAACCGACCTGCTTAACCTCATCAGCGACATCCTCGATCTGTCCAAGATCGAGTCGGGCACTGTGACGGTTGAGGCCGAGGAGATCGCCTTTGCGAGCCTCGTTGAAGCCGTGGCGCGGCCGTTCCGCCATGAGGCTGAATCGCGCGGTCTTTCGTTCGATGTGCAAGTCGACCCCAATCTCGGCCGCAGCATCACCACCGACTCGAAGCGCGTTCAACAGGTGCTCAAGAACCTCCTGTCGAACGCCTTCAAGTTCACGCAGCAAGGTGGAGTATGGCTCAAAGTCGCGGCCGCGAATGACGGGTGGAGTCCAGATCATCCGGTACTTAGTCAATCACCTATGGTGGCCGCCTTCGAAGTATCCGACTCTGGCATTGGCATACCGCAGGACAAGCAGAAGATCATTTTCGAGGCCTTCCAGCAGGCCGACGCCAGCACGAGCCGCAAATATGGCGGCACGGGCCTTGGCCTCGCCATCAGCCGGGAGCTTGCGCATGTGCTCGGCGGCGAGATTGGCCTGCAAAGCACGCCCGGCATGGGCAGCACCTTCACGTTATATCTACCATTGATCTACGGTGGCCCGTCTGCGCTTCGTCCCGTGCCGACCAATGGCAATGGGACATTGCACGAGGGACGCGCACAGATTCCGACGATCGTTTACGAGCGCGTGGCTCAGCCAATTCCTGACGACCGGATGTCCATCGAGCCCGGCGACGGCGTGATCCTGATCGTTGAAGACGACCCGCATTACGCACGGATTCTCATCGACCTCGCCAAGGAGCACGGCTTCAAGGTCTTGGTCGCGAGCAAGGGCGCCGATGCGCTCACTCTGGCGCAAGAGTTCCGCCCGACCGCGGTCTCGCTAGACGTATTCCTTCCTGACATGCTGGGCTGGACGGTCTTGAGCCAGCTCAAGCAGAATCCGCTGACCCGGCACATTCCCGTGCAAATCGTCACGCTGGATGAGGATCGCCAGCACGGACTTTCGCGCGGCGCGTTCTGTTTCGTGACCAAGCCCGCCTCCGCCGAAAGCATTGAAACAGCGCTTTCGCGGATCAAGGACTATGCCGGCACGCGCAGAAAGCGTCTGCTCGTCGTCGAGGACAACGCCGCGGAGCAACTCAGCATTACCTCGCTTCTCGAGCATGACGACATCGAGATCGTGACGGCAGGGACGGGTGCTGAGGGCCTCGACCTCCTGAACGAGGAACGCTTCGATTGCATGGTGCTCGACTTGCGGCTTCCCGACATGTCCGGCTTCGAGGTCTTGGAAGCGATGCGCAGCGACGACTCTTTATCGGAGATTCCTGTGGTGGTGTTCACCGGCAGGGAACTCTCCCCGGACGAAGATGCCCAACTGCACACCATGGCCCGTAGCATCGTGGTGAAGGGGGTAGAGTCGCCCGAACGGCTGCTCGACGAGACCTCGCTCTTCTTGCACCGCGTGGTAACCGACCTTCCGGCCGATAAGCAGCAGATGATCGAGCGCCTACACCGCTCGGATGAGGATCTGGTCGGAAAAGTCGCCCTCCTTGTCGACGATGACACGCGCAACATTTTTGCACTTTCCAGCATGCTTGAACGACGAGGCATGCGTGTGTTGACGGCGAGCAACGGCAGCGAAGCCATCCGGCTGGTCAATTCGACACCGGATATCGCCATCGTGCTGATGGACATCATGATGCCCGAAATGGATGGGTATCAGACCATTGCCGCCATACGCAAAAACCCGGCATTCCGGCGCCTTCCAATCATTGCGCTCACGGCCAAGGCGATGAAAGGCGACCGCGAGAAATCGCTCGAAGCGGGTGCCTCCGAATATCTGGCGAAGCCGGTGAATACTGAGCAACTTCTTTCGGCAATGCGCAGCTGGCTGCACCGGTAAAAGGTCATGAGCCCGATGAACGCCACTTATAACGCTAGCGATAAAGTCAACATTCTTCTGGTCGACGACCAGCCGGCCAAGCTACTGAGCTATGAGGTCATTCTCCAGGAGCTGGGCGAGAACCTGCTGAAGGCATCGTCGGCGACCGAAGCACTCAATCAGCTGCTCAAGCACGACGTCGCCGTCATCCTCGTGGATGTGTGCATGCCCGATCTGGATGGCTTCGAGCTCGCGGCCATGATCCGGGAACATCCGCGCTGCCGCGAAACCGCAATCATCTTCATTTCCGCGATTCACCTCACCGATCTCGACAGGCTGCGGGGCTACGCCATGGGTGCCGTCGACTACGTGCCCGTCCCGGTGATCGCCGAGGTGCTCCGCGCCAAGGTCAAGATCTTCACTGAGCTCTACCGGAAAACGCGTCAGCTCGAGCAATTCAACCGCGAGCTTGAAAGCCGCGTGGCGGAACGGACCGCCGAGCTTCAGTCCTATGCCGGCATGTTGCTGGAGAGTGAGAAGCGCCGAAGCCTCGCGCTCGCTGTCGGCCAAATGGGCTCATGGGACTGGGATCTCGTGCGCGGTGAATGTACGTGGGACGAAGGGCATTGTCGCATTTTTGGCGTGGATCCAAACAACTTCAAAGTTACGCCAGAGAGAATCAGGGCGTTGCTCGATCCTGAGGACTGGGAGCGGCTGACGCATGCCTGGTCTGAGGGCGCTCTTAATATGCGCTCGTATGAGACCGAATTTCGTGTGCACCGTCCGAACGGCGAGGTTAGATGGTGCACCGCCACGGCGGTGGCGACGGCCGACGACAAGAACCGCATCGTCCGGATTAGCGGCGTCACCACCGACATCACCGAGCGCCGGCGGACCGAGGAGCGGCAGGCTTTTCTCGCTCGTGAGGTCGATCATCGCGCGCGCAATGTTCTCGCCGTGGTTCAGTCGATTCTACGGCTCACCAAGACGCCCAGCATAGATGCCTATGTCGGGGCAGTAGAAGGCCGGATCAAAGCTCTTTCGCACGCTCATATGTTGCTATCGGAAAGCCGTTGGGAAGGCGCCGATCTTGCGCGGCTAATCGCCGAGGAGCTCGATCCTTACCGTATCGGCAATCCCGACGTCGTAAGCGTCCAAGGACCGCAGGCGATCCTCGACCCACGGCGAGCCCAGACGCTAGCCCTTGCAGTTCACGAGCTGGCAACGAACGCGGCCAAATACGGCGCACTCACCACTCCCAACGGCAAGGTCGATCTTCGCTGGACCATCGATGGCGACGGATTGACGATCGAATGGCTGGAGACAAACGGTCCGCGAGTCGTGGCGCCGGCGACTCAGGGTTACGGTACACGGGTCATTCGCGCGAGCCTCGAGCAGCTTTCTGGCAAGGCCACCTTCGATTGGCATCCATCTGGCCTCGTCTGCACCTTGTCACTTCCGCATGATGAGGGCCTCAAGCTTGGCAACGGGAGAGTGATCCCCAAGCGACACGAAAAGAGCACGGGGGATCTTTCCCACCTCGTAGCCGGCAGCGCTGTGCTGCTCGCCGAGGACGAGTCGATGGTCGCCATGATGGTTGAGGAAACCCTAGCCGAGCTCGGGTTTTGCGTAATCGGTCCCTATGGGACCCTGGCCGAGGCGATGCGGGCGGCGAGTAACGCGCATCTCGATGCCGCCATACTCGATATCAACCTGGGGGGCCAACTGGTCTATCCGGTCGCGGATATTTTGGGCTCGAAGGGCGTACCCGTCGTGTTTGTCACGGGCTACGGGATGGAAAGCATCGAGACCCGTTACACGGACATTCCGCTCCTGCAAAAGCCCCTCGATAGAAGAACACTGCAGGATTTGTTCGATACCTCTGGCAACGCCGATGCTGCCGCCATGCCGGAGGAATTGTCCAGGGCGAAAGCCGCCCGGCTCTAAGCGTTGCAGAGAGCTCTACGTCAAGGATCGAGCTCTCTCCTGAGCTGACCTGGCCATCAGCGCTTCGGAACTGCCGCTTACACTGAAAGTTTGGCTGGCGAGAATTATGCGGATTTCGCAAGGAGAGTTTCGCATGGCCAAATCGCACGCCAAAAAACATCCCTCTTCAGATAGCTTCGCCGAAGAGGCTGAAGTCACTGCAAAAAAGGAGCGGGAAATCCAGCGGGAGATCGACCGGTCTGACATAAAGCAAAAGGGCGGCAAAGAGGACGGCGGTGCGATGCAGGCTGGCGCCCGGCTCTATCCGGTGCCGCCGCTGCCTGGCCAACATTTGCAGAAGCCGGGGGAGGAAGCCGAGCTTGAGTTGCAGCCACTCTATGACGCCCCTCACTATAAGGGCTCCGGCAAGCTCGATGGCATGGTCGCGCTGATTACCGGCGGCGATTCAGGAATCGGCCGCTCCGTCGCCGTGCTCTACGCGCGCGAAGGCGCCGACGTCGCAATTGCCTATCTCAACGAGCATGAAGATGCCGAGGAGACGAAACGCGCCGTGGAGAAAGAAGGCCGCCGCTGCATCCTCATCTCCGGCGACGTGGCCGATCCTGAATTCTGCAAGGACGCCGTCGAGCGGACCATCGATGAGTTCGGCAAGCTCGACATTCTCGTGAACAACGCTGCCTTCCAGGAGCACGTCAACAGCTTCGAGGAGCTGACCGAGGAGCAATTCGACCGCACCATAAAGACCAATCTTTACGGCTACTTCCACATGGCTAAGGCCGCGGTTCCGCATTTGCGGAACGGGAGCTCGATCGTCATGACCGGCTCTGTCACCGGCCTTCTTGGCAACAAGGATCTGCTCGACTATTCGATGACGAAGGGTGGCATTCATGCCTTCACGCGCTCCCTTGCCACCCATTTGGTCGATCGCGGCATTCGCGTGAATGCCGTGGCGCCGGGTCCGGTCTGGACACCGCTCAATCCTGCCGACAAGTCTGCCGAGAAAGTCGCCCAGTTCGGCGCCGACACGCCGATGAAGCGACCGGCCCAACCGGAAGAGATCGCGCCAGCCTTCGTGTTTCTGGCCGCACCGAGCTGCTCGAGCTACATCACCGGCGAAATCCTGCCCATCATTGGCGGTTACTCCGGAGGCTGAACTGCACTTCCGCTAGCTCGAAGCTCCCGGTCTGCGCTCGAGGAAGCGCATCAAGGCGCTCTCAATTCTGTTCAGCCCATTGCGCAAGCGCCCGCGTAACAAAGAGGCTTCGAGCTTACCGCCCTCATAGGCCTTGATCACGCTCGCGTGGATGTAGCTAGAGCGCGCGACGGTCCGCGTGTTGACCAAGATCTCGCTCGCCTTGTCGGCCGCCTCGATGATTGCCTGTTTGCGAAGCTTCTCAGTCTCGTGGCCGTTGTTTTCGGTCAGCGACGCAAGCGCCTCGGCCGAAGCCCTGAAGGTGCGGAAATCCTTGGCGGTCACATCGGCACCGCTTGCTTCGGCGATGAAGGCATTGACTTCGCGAGCGGTGATAGGCCGCTGCTTGCCGCTTTCGTCGGGCGCGCTGAACAGACGCGGGCCTTTCATATTGGAAAGCCTCTTCAGCACAGGTGCGAGCAACTTGTCCTTCAATTCGCGTTTCACTGGCTTGCCGCCTTTGCCCTCAAACTCGATGAGGACTTTGTCGCCTTCAACGGAAACGTCGCTCTTGAGCAAGGTGGCCGCGCCGCGCGAGCCTCGCGCCTCTGCATATTCCTCATAGCCCGGCCTGAGCAGCGCCCGGTCGATAAGCCGCACCACGGCTGCGACGACCTTGGTCCTGGACAACTCTGGACCATGTAGCGCCTTGCTCACGGCGCTGCGTAGGCGCGGCAAGGCCGAGCCGAGGCGCAGCAATCTCTTCGCCTTGGTTTCGCTGCGGGCTTTGTCCCAATCGGGGTGGTAGCGGTATTGCAGGCGTCCTTCGACGTCGCGGCCTATCGCCTGGATGTGCGCGCGGTCATCCTCGGCGATGCACACATCCGTCCATGCGGGGGGAATGGCAAGACGCTGGATCCGCTCCCTCAGGGCCTTATTGCGGATGGTGCCGCCGTCGTCGTCGACATAGGCGAAGCCTTTGCCGCAACGGCGTCGGCGCACGCGAAGATCCGAAGTATCCGTGTAAGTCAGCCCGTGGCGGCGGCAAAGTTTCCTTGGGTCTTGCGGCATGGCATGCCGACAAACACGCCGCGGCAGCTTTAAGTTTCCAATCGTAGGTCGAACTCTTTTCTTACCCAAGCAAGAGCGGTGACGAAGTCGCGCATGCAAGCGTCTGAGACGCGCGCAGGTCGCGGGCGTGCAAACCAATTGGGCTCCTGACCGAAGCTCCCGACGAACACGAACGCCACGCCTCTAAGTTTCGAGCAAGACTTCACGCCACGAAGCTTGTCCATGATCCTGTCTTC
>JBKPSQ010000185.1:0-4988 GCA_046735075.1 Pseudomonadota bacterium | reverse complement strand
GATCAAGACGGCCATTGCCGCTATTTCTTTATGCCGAGCCCGCGCATGAACTGGTCGCGAATGCGTGGCGGATCGCGCTCGGTGGTGTCGGCCGGCTTCTCCTTGTCGATGCGACAGCCGATCAGCCAGGGTCCATCTTCTCGCAGCGACAAATCGATCAGTTCTTCGAACGCGCTTTCATCCGCAGCCCACGCAGTCTGCGCAATGCCCGCGCCACGAGCCATCGCGACGATGTCGGCGCCGAGTTCGGTCGAGGTGGGTTGGCCTCCCGTGATCTGGTAGGTGGCATTGTCCATGATGACGATCGCCAGGTTTTTCTGCTTGCGCGCTGCGACCGTCGCGAGCGATCCCAACTGCATGAGGATCGAACCGTCGCCTTCCAATGCGATCACCTTGCGTTGTGGCTGCGCCAATGCCACCCCCAACGCAATCGGCACCGCGAGACCCATGCTGCCAAGCATGTAAAAATTCTGTGGCCGTCGTCCCGCTGCCCACAGGTCGAAGTTGGTATAGCCGATACCACCGATCACCGCCTCGTCATGTTTCAACCGCGCGACCAAACGCTTGGTGATCTCGAAGCGGTTCATCATCTTGGCTTGGTTGCGGTTGGCCGGATGGTTTGCTGCAAAGCTCATAGTGCCGCTCACTTCGCAAAGACCTTGCCGCCGGTGAGCAGCGGCGAAAGGATGAACACGCACGGCGCCTGGGTGGCGACCGCCTGGGTGATGCTGCGATCGATGATGAACTCCACCTCGTCCAGCCGCGTCATCGTATGGTGCTCCACCGCGAGCGCCTGCAGCACCGGACGCATGGTGCGCGCGACGAGCGATTGGCCGATGTTGAATTCCCCCAGCGTGCCACGCTCCGATACCATCATCAGCACCGGGATCTGAAACGGCACCGCAAGCGACGCGATCGCATTCGGCAGCGTGGCGAAGCCCGATGTCTGCATCAGCACGATGCCGCGCAGGCCGCCCATCCAGGCCCCGGAGACGATGCCCACCGCCTCCTCCTCACGCGCGCAGGAGAAAGCGGTGAAGAATGGATCGGCATGCACCGCGTCGATCAGCGGGCGCAGCACATTGTCCGGCACATAGGTGACCAGCTTCACCTGATGTCGCTTCAGCACGTCGCGCACGATTTCGTGCCACGCGCCTGGGGCTTCGTCGTCCATCTTCCCTCTCTCGGTCGGGACGCGGCACTCTGCGATGCCTTGCGTATGGCGGCAACCGTTCGTAAGGAAGTGCGGCGAAGGATCAGGAGGCCCCGATGGCGGATGCCGGCCCGTATGACGTGATCGTGGTTGGCGCGGGCAACGCCGCGCTGTGCGCCGCTCTCTCTGCGCAGGAGCAGGGCGCCAAGGTGCTTGTGCTAGAAAAGGCGAGCGAGGAGGAGCGCGGAGGCAACTCAACCTTCACCGCCGGCGGCTTCCGCTTCGTGCATAACGGACTGGAGGATCTGCGCACCGACGTGCTGGTGGATCTGTCGGAAAGTGAAGCCAAGCAGATGCTCATCCCGCCCTTCACGGCGGACACCTATACCGACGACCTGATGCGGGCGACCGAGAACCTGTCGGAGCCTGATCTGATCGATCTGCTGGTCGGGCGTTCGCGCGAGACGGTGGTGTGGATGCGCGAAAAGGGCGTGCGCTGGATTCCGATGTTCAAGCGCCAGTCATATCTGGTGAACGGCGTGCAGCACTTCTTCGGCGGCATGGCGGTCGAGGCGGTCGGCGGCGGCTGGGGACTGGTGGACTTCCTGTTCAGGTCGGCAGAACGCTACGGCATCGCTGTGCGCTACGACACCGGCCTGCGGAAGCTGATCCAGAACCGCAAGGGAGAAGTCACTGGCGTCACGGTGTTCGGACCCGACGGCTACCAGGACATCAGTGCCAAGGCCGTGGTGCTGGCGTGCGGTGGCTTCGAGGCCGATCCGGAAATGCGCGTGCGTTATTACGGCCCGGGCTGGGAACTCGCGCGCGTCCGCGGCACACGACATAACACCGGCGACGGCATCAAGGCGGCGCTGGAAATCGGCGCCGCAGCGTTCGGTGGATGGTCAAGCTGCCACGCAGTGCAGTGGGATCTGAGCGCTCCGCCGTTCGGTGATCGCGTGGTGCTCGACAACTACCAGAAACACTCTTACCCGATCGGCATCATCGTCAACGCCGACGGCGAGCGGTTCGTGGACGAGGGCGCGGACTTCCGCAACTACACCTATGCCAAGTACGGTCGCGAGGTGATGAAGCAGCCGCAGCGTATGGCGGTGCAGATCTTCGACAAGAAGACGGTGGACATGACGCGCGACGAGTATCGCATCCGTCAGGTGACAAAGGCCGAGGCGAACACATTGGAGGAGCTTGCGCAGAAGCTGGAGATCAGTCCCGAAGGGCTGGTGAAGACGGTGCGCGAATTCAACGCGGCGTGTCAGCCGGGCGAGTACAATCCGGCGGTCCTCGACGGCAAGTGCACGAAGGGAATCACACCGCCGAAATCCAACTGGGCGTTGCCGATCGACGAGCCGCCGTTCCACGGATTTGCGGTGACCTGTGGCATCACGTTTAGCTTCGGTGGGTTGAAGATCACCTCTGAGGGCGAGGTCGAAGACACGACCGGTCGGGTCATTCCGGGCCTGTTCGCCGGCGGGGAATTGGTCGGCGGCATCTTCTACCAGAATTACCTGGGTGGTGCGGGCCTGATGTCGGGATCCGTGTTCGGCCGACTGGCAGGGCGATCGGCTGGCACGTACGCCAAGGGGTGATCCATCCACCCGTCCAAGGGTTGATCCCTCCACCCGTCATGGCCGGCCGTGTGCCGGCCATCCACGTCTTCTTCACCTCGCGGTACTATGACAGCCGGTTCGCCAGCTCCGAGGACGCATTTTCATACAGGTACGCTCATCGCATCGTAGTGGTGTATCCAAGCGAAAGCGACTTCTGACGGAGAGCCGAATTGCCGATTCATGAAAGCTTCTGCCTGATCAGGATCACCGAACTCCTTACCCAACTTGGAAATGCGGTCGTGCGAACTGCGAACGATGCGTGATGTCCGTTCCAGGCGAGCAGCCTCGTAGCGCTGCAGCGCCTCAACGACATCGGCGGATGCCGCAAAACAGCGCGCCAGGATCATACTGTCCTCGATCGCCATGTTCGCACCCTGCCCAAGTATCGGGAGAGTAGGGTGGAACGCATCGCCCAGAACCGTGACGCGATTGTCTGCGCAATACTCCAGAGGCGGCCGGCCGATAAGCGCCCACTTGTACGGGACATCGATTGCGTCAATGACGGCAAGCACGTCCTCATGCCAGTTGACGAAGTCGCTTTTAAACTCTTGGACGGTGCCTGCCTCTGACCAACTCTCGACCTGCCAGTCGTCACGTCGAACCGTTGCGGCGATATTGAGCAGCGTTCCCTGCCTCAAAGGATAGGTGACGATCTGGCCGGAAGGTCCCATCCAGGCTGTAAATGCTGGCTGCCTCACGCGCGCGGGAACACGCTCTATCGGCAGGACCGCCCGCCATGCCATGAAACCAGTGAATGTCGCCCGACCTTCGCCGAATAATTCCCGCCGAATGTGGGAATGCACACCGTCAGCGCCGATCAGCGCATCCGCATCGACACATTCTCCATTCTCGAGCAACAGTGAGACGTGATCAGCATCCTGTACGAAGCCGACGCAGCGAGCCTCGACCCGAATGGCCCCCGGCGAACGTCTCTCAAGGGCACTGGCCAAAGCCTGATGCAGGTCGCCACGGTGCACGGGCCAGAATGGCGAGCCGGAGGTGTCTGCCACCGGTAGCTGCCAGGTCTGACCAGTGTTGAACAATCGCATCGCCATATGCGTCAAGGGAGAGGCGATCTCTTCCATGACGGCCCGCAGGCCAAGCTCCGCCACCACACGGGAGCCATTCGGCGAGATAGTTATCCCTGCACCGAATTCGCGCAGTTCCTGGGTTTGCTCATATACCGCCACCCTGAAGCCATGCTGGGTTAGCGCGAGCGCGGCAGTAAGACCGCCGATGCCGCCGCCGGCAATCAGGATGTGGGCCTTACGCATGACGTCTCCCTCAGTCATCACCACTCCCGTAACCGGGAGTGGTGGCCGCGCAGCGGCGGGTGAGGGCCGCTACCCCTCCGGCCTCACCCCCATGATCCTTTCGAACCGTGCGCAGTAGTTCGGCCAGACTTCAGGGTTGATCAGGCGCGGTGGCCGCTTGCCATCCAGTATGTCGATCAACTGCTCGGCTGCGTAACGCGCCATGTTATCCCGCGACTCATGCGTCGCGCCGGCGGTGTGCGGGCTCACCAGCACGTTGTCGAACGCCATCAGCTTGTGCTCGTGCGGCGGCGGTTCGTCGTTCCATACATCGAGGCCAGCGCCAGCGATCTGCTTCGCCGACAATGCCGCGGCCAGCGCATCCTCATCATGGATGCCACCCCGCGCAGTGGTGACGAAGTAGGCATGCTTCTGCATCAGGCGGAATTCACGAGCGCCCATCAAGTTCCTTGTTTCGCGCGTGTATGGTGCGTTCACCGACACATAATCCGCCTGACGCAGCATATCGTCGAGTGTCTCAACCTTCTCTGCACCCTTCGCCGCGATCTGTGCCGCTGACAGGTACGGGTCGTAGGCCAGCACGCGCATACGGAACAGGCCCTTGCACAACTCGGCCAACCTCCCGCCGACATTGCCGATGCCGATGATGCCGATCGTCTTGTCCAGCAACTCGGTGCCGAGGAAGTCATTGCGCGGAATGTCCGGCGCGCGGCGCATGCGCCGATCCACCTCAATGATGCGTTTCGACAAAGTCAGCAGCATCGCCAGCGCGTGTTCCGCCACCGCCTCCTTGTTGCCGCCAGATTGATTGACCACGATGATCCCCTGCCGCGTGCAGGCATCGACGTCGATCGTGTCGTAGCCAGCGCCATTCGACGACACCGCCACCAGGTGCGGCGTCTTCGCCAGCAACGCGTCGGTCACCTGCAGATG